>JAAFAL010000216.1 GCA_018222345.1 bacterium | reverse complement strand
ACGCGGTGCTGGACTACATCGCCGCCGCCACCGGTAGCGCGACGGCTGCGAAGACAGACACCGGCTTCCAAACCAAGGGCGAGCGCAACTTGGTGAGTGCAGACGCTGCGCGCGACCACTTTTCGAATTCCTTGCGCGACCTGGAAGACGGTTCGATCAACAATCCGCCGTCGGTCAATGCCGGCGCCGACCAGGCTGTCGATGAAGGCCAGACCGTCACGCTGACAGCTACAGCAGGCGATAGCGACGGCGATATTGTTGCCTTTGCCTGGCGCGAGCTCAGCGATAGTGGCGTGGCCTTGGCAGGCGCGAATACCGCCACCGCCAATTTTGTGGCGCCGGATGTCGATGCCGACACGGTACTGCAATTCGAAGTGACAGTGACCGACAATGACGGCGGCGCCGACAGTTCTACCGTGAGCATCACGGTCAGCAACGTGCCCGAGAACGTGTTGCCGGTGGCAGACGCAGGTGCCGATCAGGCCGTGAACGAACAAACCACGGTGACGCTGGACGGCACGGCCAGCAGCGATGCCGATGGCAGCTTGGAGACCTTTTCCTGGGAAGAAACCAGTGATTCCGGTGTTGCCCTCAGCGGCGCCGACACGGCTGCGCCCAGCTTTACTGCGCCAGTGACAACGTCTGTACTGACCCTGACATTCCGTTTGACAGTGACCGACGACACCGGCGCCATGGCCAGCGATACCGTTGATGTTGTGGTCAACCCGGTCAATCTTGCGCCCACCGCCGATGCCGGCGCCGACCAGCAAGTTGGCGCATTGCTTGATGCCACTCTGGACGGCAGCGCCAGTGGCGACGCCGATGGCAGCATCGTGGCGTTCGCTTGGGAGTCGCTAGACGGCGACCTGAGCATTACCAATGCCGACCAGGCACAAGCCACTGTCACCTTGCCGGATGTGGAGTCGCCGACTGACTTGCGGTTCCAACTCACGGTGACTGATAACGAAGGCGCAAGCGCCAGTGACGAAACCGTGGTGACGGTGATCCCCAACACGCCGCCAGTGGCTGATGCAGGCGCGCCGGTTGCGGGCGACGAGGGCGACACGCTGTTGCTGTCTGCCGCAAACAGTAACGACGCCGATGGCGATACCTTGAGCTACGCCTGGCAGCAGCTTGCCGGCACACCCGCCAGCGATCTTGCCAATGCCGACGCGGCCGTACTGTCGCTGGTCGCCCCGCAAGTGGATGCCGACGAGGTGTTGCGCTTCCAGGTCACGGTGACTGACGCGCGTGGCAAGTCGGATTCGGCCGAGGTCGAGGTCACTGTTTACGACATTCCGGTAGGCAAGTTGCGCGTGGGCGCAGCCAAGGCCTCGGTGGTGCCCGAGCAAAAGCACATTGACGGCATCGAGGAGCCGCGTTTTGGCGGCACCACCCATCTGCAAAAGTTCAACTTGGGCGGCTTCGGCATCGACCCCACGCAGAACTTCCCTGATCCTTTCGGCGCGTTTGGTGATCAACTAACCGAGCCGGCCAGCGAGCGCGTCCACGAAGGCCCCTTCGGCCCCGAGAACACCTCGATCCGCGCGTTGGCTATCGAGCAGCTCAACGATGACGATTCGGTCACGCAGGTGTTGTTCCTGTCGTTGGACGCCGTCGGTGCCGGTAACGTGATTGGCGACGACCTGCGCGCTAAAGTTGTTGAAGCCACGGGTATTGCTGCTGACAACATCCTGTTCGGCCAGACCCACACCCATGCCGGCGCTGACCTGCAGGGCCTATGGGGCGGTGTGCCGCAAGACTGGATCAACAC
>JAAFAL010000121.1 GCA_018222345.1 bacterium | reverse complement strand
GATAATAGCTGCGCTGGGTGTAGCCGCCGGTGTATGCCACGACGCGCTTACCGCTGGCCTTGAAGCGCTCGATGGCGGCTTTCATTTCCTTCAGCTGCGCCGGACCGGCGTAACCCAGCGAGTCCAGCCACAACACAGCCATGCGGATGCGGCTGTCATCGGCGGCTTTGTCCAGCGAGTCGATGAGATCGCGCAGCACAGTTTGCGAGGGCGGCTCGCCGGCCAGGTTGTCGATGTATTCCTCGGTGGGGTCACGGTCGGACTGCTCCACCACATTACCGATCGGCCGCCACACCAGTGCCACGTTGTCTTCGACAGTAACGCCGGGCTGCTCGCCGCTGTAACCCATCCACAGGCCCACGCCGATGGCCAGCACCAGCAAAATGATGATGCTGCGGTAAAAAAACGTGAACAGCATCCAGATGGCGCTGAAGAATCGGCGGATCAATGAAGGAGAGTTATTGGCCATGGGGGTCCTGCGTCACTGGCGCGCGCGGCGCTGCCAGGTGGATCATTCGTCAATCGATGGGGCAATTATGCGGCGTCCGGGCAATCAACGCTTGGCAACAGCGGTTGCGGTGTAGCGGATACGGTAGATCACCGCGCCAACATCGTCGCTGACCAGCAGGCTGCCGTCGGGCTCCACCAGCACGTCAACCGGCCGGCCCCAGGCTTTTTCGCCCTGCAACCAGCCGGTGACGAAGGGCTCGTACGCCACTGCGTTTTGCGCGTCGTCCAGCCTTAGTTGCATCAGCCGGTAACCGATCTTTTCGCTGCGATTCCAACTGCCGTGCTCGGCAAGCAGCACCTGGTTGCGATAGGCCGCAGGGAATTGTTCACCGGTGTAGAACTTCAAGCCCAGCGGCGCCACGTGCGGCCCTAGCGGCTGCACCGGCGCAACAAACGCGCTGCAAGGCCGGCCGTCAAACTCCGGGTCGGTCACGAAGCCACCATGGCAGTAAGGGAAGCCGAAATGCTGGCCTTTGTCGGTGGCGCGGTTCAACTCGCACGGTGGCAAATCATCGCCCATCCAATCACGGCCATTGTCGGTAAACCACAGCGCGCCATCATCCGGATGCCAGGTGAAACCGACTGAATTGCGCACGCCTTTGGCATAGCTCTGCAGGTTGCTGCCATCGGGCTGCATGCGCACGATCTGCCCGGCCAGGCCGGTCTCTTCGCACACATTGCAGCGTGCGCCGAGCGCGATATAGAGCCAACCATCCGGCCCGAATGCCGCATAGCGCCAGCCGTGGTGGTCGCCATCAGGCAGGCCGTCGAACACCACCGTGGGCTTGGGTGGCTTGGTCAAGTTGTCGTCGATGTCGTCATAGCGCAGCACGCGCTCGTTGGTCACCACGTACAGGTGCCCGCCGCGCCAAGCCACGCCATTGGGCATTTCCAGGCCTTTGTCGATACGCCAGCGCTGCTCGAAGCTGCCGTCGCCATCGCCGTCGCGCAGGCCCCAAACGCGGCCGTCCTTGCGCGTGCCCACATACACAATGCCGTTGTCGCTGCGTGTCATCGACCGCGCGTTGGGCACATCAGGCGCGGCAATCTCCACGCTAAAGCCTTCTGGCAGCCTCAGTTTGCTCAAATCGTCGGCATCAACCGCGCCAACACAGGCGCTGAAAGCCAGCGTACAGGCGGCGATCAGGCCACCGCCGAGTCGATAATAATTCTTAATGTTAGTCATATAAACAATTGCCTTGCACTATGTCTTGGCGGCTCCTACAGTTTGCTTAGTGCTAATCGCAGCCGCAACTTTTGCAGCGCTGTTGAACAGCCAAACTTTGACCCCATTCCCCACTGTTCATTCATTCCCCGGAGCCAAACCATGAGCGTATTAGTAGGACGCAAAGCCCCCGACTTTACAGCCGCCGCCGTTATGGGCGATGGCAGCATCAAGGACGACTTCAAGTTGTCGGACTTCGATGGCAAGTACCGCGTGCTGTTCTTCTGGCCGTTGGACTTCACTTTCGTGTGCCCCAGCGAAATCATCGCCCACGACAAACGCCTGAAAAAGTTTGAAGAAGCCGGCGTGCAATTGATTGGCGTGTCACTCGACAGCCAGTTTACGCACTACGCATGGCGCAACACGCCGGTCGAGCAAGGCGGTATTGGCGAGGTTGGCTTCCCCATGGTCGCCGACGTGAACCACGAGATCATCGGATCGTACGGCATTGCCCACCCGGAAGACGGTGTTGCACTGCGTGCATCGTTCCTGATCGACCGTGATGGCGTCGTGCAGCATCAGGTGGTTAACAACCTGCCACTGGGCCGCAATGTCGATGACATGCTGCGCTTGGTCGATGCCCTGCAATTCACCGAAGAGCACGGCGAAGTCTGCCCGGCCGGTTGGCAAAAAGGCGACAAGGGCATGCAAGCCAGCAGCGAAGGTGTGGCAAGCTACCTGAAAGACAACGCCGAAGCGCTGTAAGGCATAGCCAACAACAGCTTGTCATTGCGAGCGCCTCAAGGCGCGCGGCAATCTCGACACGGCGGCACAGCCCCACGAGATTGCCGCGCTCCGCTAGCAATGACAGCTAAAGATTCTGGCCAAGAACGGCCACCGTCGGAGCACGCATTATGAGCGACACCCCCCATCACAGACTGATCATCCTGGGCTCCGGCCCGGCCGGCTACACCGCTGCGGTGTATGCCGCCCGCGCCAATCTGGACCCGGTGGTCATCACCGGCATGCAGGCCGGTGGCCAGCTCACTACAACCACTGATGTCGATAACTGGCCCGGCGGCGCCGAAGGCCTCCAAGGCCCAGCGTTGATGGAGCGAATGCGCGAGCATGCCGAGCGTTTCGACACCAAGGTCATCTTTGACCACATCAACGACGTCAAACTTGGTGAAAAGCCCTTCACATTGACCGGCGACAACGGTCAGTACACCTGTGATGCGCTAATCATCGCCACTGGCGCCTCCGCCCGTTATCTTGGCCTCGACTCCGAAGAAGCCTTCATGGGCAAAGGCGTGAGCGCCTGCGCAACTTGCGACGGCTTTTTCTATCGCAACCAGGATGTTGCGGTGATCGGCGGCGGCAACACCGCGGTCGAGGAAGCCCTGTATCTGGCCAACATCGCCAAGAAGGTCACCGTGGTGCACCGCCGCGACGAGTTCCGCTCAGAGAAGATTCTGTCGGACAAGTTGCTGGGCAAGACCGACGGCGGCAACGTCGCCGTGGAATGGTTCCACGAACTCGATGAAGTACTGGGCGACGACTCAGGCGTGACCGGCATGCGCATCAAGGACAACCGCAGTGGCGAGACTAAGGACGTTGACTTGGCCGGCGTATTCATCGCCATCGGCCACACGCCCAACACCGAGTTGTTCAAAGGCCAGTTGGACATGGAAGGCGGCTACATCCAGGTCAAGAGCGGCCTGAGCGGCGACCACACCGCCACCAGCGTCCCCGGCGTGTTTGCCGCCGGTGACGTCATGGATCATGTGTATCGCCAAGCCATCACCTCAGCCGGTACCGGCTGTATGGCGGCGTTGGACGCCGAGAAATACTTGGATGCCATGGCTGAGACTACAGAAAAGACCAGTGACACAATGGCCGCTGCGGCAGCATAGCCGACCACAGTTGATCGGTAAGAAAACGGGGCGCAAGGCCCCGTTTTTTTTGTTTGCGCCTCAGCAGTTCCGCGGCAGCCAATTTGCAACAGGCAAGCGACGGAGCCCTGCAACAACCCCGCTATCCGCTACGCTTTGCAACCAACCACGACAAAGTGGCATCAGCGCCCAATAGACATCGATGAAACTAGCCGAACAACTCAGTCTCTGGTCTCGCGCGATCGGTCGCGGGGTATTCCCGCACCAAATGGCCTGGATGCTGGACCTGCCCGGTCGCGGTGCGATCATGTCGGCCAAGACCGTTGCAGACAGATTACCCCTGAAGCCCAATGCCCGAGTTCTGGAGGTTGGCCCCGGATCCGGGTATTACAGCGTGCGGGTCGCCCAGCGCATCCCTGATGGCGAATTAACGCTGCTCGACATTCAACAAGCAATGCTAGACAAGAGTGCCGACAAACTGCGGGCCGCTGGCCTGTCGAACTTCGCTACCCAGCAGTCAGATGGCCAATCCTTACCTTTCGAGGATCAAACCTTTGACGCCATTTTCCTGGTGACGGTGTTCGGTGAAATTGACGCGCGTGATGCGTTCTTGGACGAAGCTGTACGCGTGCTGAAAACCGATGGCGTGTTGTCCATCACCGAGCATCATCCTGATCCAGACTTCGAACCGGCCGATACCGTCGAAGCATGTGTGGCGGCCCATGGATTGACGCCGGTGCAACGTTTGGGGTGGCGGTGGGCTTACACGGTGAATGCCGTGAAAGGCGCCGAGTAGCAGATCGGCACACAGACAATCAATGCATTGAAAACTAAAACGCAACTGCTCGGATTCGCAGCCTGGCTGACGCTGTGCTTTACCGTGGCCGCCATTGGCAGCGTGGCATCCGTGCAAGCGGGGTCGTTTTACGCGCAGTTGGTGCGCCCCGCATGGGCGCCCCCAGCCGAAGTGTTTGGCCCGGTGTGGACAGTGCTGTACGCGCTGATGGGCATTGCGGCTTGGTTAGTGTGGCGCGTGGGCGGGTGCCGGGCAGCACGGCTGGCGCTAACGCTGTTCATCGTACAACTGGCTGTCAACGCGCTGTGGAGCTGGTTGTTTTTCGGCTGGCGGCTTGGTGGCCTGGCGTTTGCCGACATCGTGCTGCTTTGGGCGCTGCTCGTCGCCACTGTGATTGCGTTCTGGCAGGTTCGGCCACTGGCCGGTGTGCTACTGGCCCCGTATCTGCTGTGGGTTAGCTTTGCTGCGGCGCTGAACTATGCTGTGTGGCAGCTCAATCCGCAGTTATTCGGGTAACGTGTCACCGTGATTGACCTCTTCGCCGCCTTCATCGTCTTCTTCGCGGTCATCGACCCCATTGGCACCGTGCCGGTGTTCATCGCTGTCACGCGCGGCTATGACGCGGCCGCGAAGCGCAAGATTGCGCTGATTGCCAGTGCTGCCGCTGCGGGCATCTTGCTGTTTTTTGCCATCGCCGGCGAGCTGCTACTGACCGCCATGGGCATCCCACTGCCTGCGTTTCAGATTGCTGGCGGCATCGTGCTGTTTTTGTTTGCGTTGTCGATGATTTTTGGCGAGAGCAAGCCCGAAGAAGAGGTACGCATTGCCGAAGATCATCACGAGACGGCAATCTTCCCACTGGCTGTGCCATCCATTGCAGGCCCAGGCGCCATGCTGGCCTGCGTGCTGCTCACGGAAAACGCGCGCTTCAACCTATGGGAGCAAGCGCAAACTGTTGCGATGATGTTTGTCGTGCTGCTCATCAACCTGCTGTTGATGCTGGCGGCCAGTAATGTCCACAAGTTCATCGGCAACGCGGGCGCGAGCGTAATCAGCCGCGTGATGGGCCTGATTCTGGCGTCGGTAGCGGTCACCAATGCGCTGGCAGGTTTCAAGGGTTATTTCGGGCTCTGATCACGTCGGCGCGGTTGGGTGATTAAACTCAGCCAACACATGCCTCTTCACCAAGGGTGGTCCGCCTCATGTATGCCGTTATCTTCCGCGCGACGATTCGCGAATTCGACGCCGACTACGAGGGCATGGGTCCGCGGCTGCGCGAACTGGCCTTCGAAGAATACGGCTGTGTCGATTTTCAGGCTGTCATCGAAGGCGACCAGGAAATTGCCATCTCTTGGTGGCGCAGCGAGGATGACATCAAGCGCTGGAAGGCCACGGCAGAACACCTGGCGGCGCAGCAACTCGGCAAAGATCGCTGGTACAAACACTACGATGTGCAGGTGGTGAAAGTGCTGCGCCAATATAGCCACAGCCGCGATGACTGAAACCGAAGGCGTCATCAAATACGCGCTGGACTTCACCCCCGGTGCGCCACCTGCGCTGAGCTATTCGCTGGCCCAGCTGGACGCTTGGCGCAGCATTTTGCATCGGCTAGGCATGGTCGGCCAAACGCCGGCCCGCTATGACGGCTACGGCTTTGGCAATGTCAGCGTGCGCGACCGAGACGGCTTTTCGATCAGCGGCACGCAAACGGGCAAGCCCGAGCAATTAGGCGCAGCCGGCTATGCACAGGTCACAGCATGCAACCCGCAAACCAACGCCGTTGAGGCACGCGGCGCGGTCAAACCATCGTCGGAGTCGCTCACCCACGGCGCCGTCTATGCGCTGGACGATGGAATCGCCTGTGTGCTGCACGTCCACAGCCCGGACATTTGGCACGCACGAGCAAACTTGGGTTTGCCGAGCACTACCGCCGATGTGCCCTACGGCACACCCGCCATGGCGGCCGCAGTTGCCGCGCTGTATGCCAACACCGCCCTGCCCTGCGGCCGCGTGTTTGCCATGGACGGGCACGAAGACGGCGTGGTGGCGTTCGGCGCTGACCCCGCGCACGCCGGGCAGGCGCTGCTAAGCGTGCTTGCCGAAAGCCTGCGCCAGGGGGCTGCATGAACCTGAACCAAGTCACGCTGCCGGTGGACGACATTGACGCAGCCAAGCGTTTTTATACGACTCTGGGCTTGCGACTAATCGTCGATGCACCCCACTACCTGCGCTTCGAGTGCCCGGTGGGTGATGCAACATTTTCTGTCATGCACGATCACGCAGCCACCAGTGGCGGTGCGGTGGTCTATTTTGAGCACCCGCAGTTGGACGACTGGGTTGCAGAACTTGCGGCCGCAGGCATCACCATTGACCAAGCACCAACAGATCAGCGCTACCTTTGGCGCGAGGCCATCGTGCACGATCCCGCGGGCAATACCATCAAGCTGTATCGAGCCGGCGACATGCGCAAACATCCGCCATGGCGCATCGAACCGGAGTCCTAGCCAGGCATCGGCTTGTTTTCAGCAAAATTGATGGCACCACGAATGACGCGGTAGATGTACCAAACTGTCGTGATTGCCAACCCGAGCACACCAATGCCAATGACGATGGTTGCCCAGGACACGACAAACCACAGCACGGCCCACCAGAACGTCCGCGTCAGCCAACTGTGATGGCTGCGGATGAAATCGCTGTCGGTGTCGCCGGTCTTGATATGGCTGACAATCACGCCGGCCACAGCAAACAGGCCGCTGGATAGCGCGCCCAGGCCATGCAGGATATAGCTGAGCAACAGTGTGTTGCGGTCTTCTTCTGAGCCTTTGTCGGTCACGGCAAGTTCCAAGAGTGAGTTGCCATAGATGCTAGTGCCTTATGCCGGCTTGCGCCACCAGAACGCCGCCGCCAACAGGCCCAATGCCAGCACCACGTAGCTCAAGCTGGCGCGGACGATATCGAGCATGCCGACACCGCCATCGAGCAAGGCACCGAATAGAAACGGCGTTATGGCGGTACCGACAATCATGCAAAACATGATGACCGCCTTGATGGCACCCAAATGCCGCGGGCCAAACAATTCCACCCACAAGGCATTGCCAGTCACCGACATGAAGCCCACGCCTGCGCCCGCCGCAGCTAGATACGCCGCGCTGGCCCAGCCGCCCGGCACGAACAGCACAACCAGCAAAGCCGCCAGCAGTGGCACCGGAGTTAGCGGTGCCATCACGCGGGCGCTGTAGCGATCAACCAGCGGCCCAGCTAAAAGGCCGCAAAGCAGGTTCAAGCTGGCATAACCGGTAAAGCCTAGCGCCAGTTGTTCCAACGTCCAGCCGCGGGCGTCGGCGAGTGCGGCCTGGTGAAAAAACAAGCCGGTGAGCACGCACGGCGCCGACAGGAAAGCCACCAGCGCCATCCAAAAATCGCGCCGGCGCAGCACTTGGGCGCGCGTGAGTGATCGGCGGCCGGTGAAATCCGGCGCGTCTTCTTTGGAATCATCGACGTCGGGCTCGCCCCGCCCGCCGGCCGTCCAGCGCAGCACTGGTGCCAGTGCCAGCAACATCAGCGCCGCGCACAATAGCCAAGTGTTGCGCCAACCGACCACGGCCAACAAGGCCACACCTACCACGGGGAAAATGGCTTCGCCCGCCGGCCGGCCCAGGCTGGTCAGCGACAGCGCCAAACCACGCTTGGCTTCAAAGGCGCGGCCGATGGCGACGTTGCCCATGTGGCTCATCAGGCCCTGCCCGGCCAAGCGCAGGCCCAGCAGCGCCACCAACAAGACGGCAGCATGGTTAGCAAAGCCGAGCAAGGCACAGGCCGCGGCCAGCGCCAAGCCGACGCCAGTGGCATAGGTGCGCAAGGCCATGCGGTCGAGGCGGCCGCCGACCGTCAGCAGAATGGCGCCGCTAATGGCGGTGACGATGGAGTAGATGAGGCCGAATTCGCCATGCGACAGGTCAAAGTCGGCGCGGATCGGCTCGTTGAACAGCGCAATGAAAAACGTCTGCCCGAAGTTGGAGCAGAAGCTGGCCAGTACACCGAAAGCCAACAGGCGGGCATAACGGCGGATGAAATTAACCAAGGCTGTCATTGCGAGGCCCATAGGGCCGCGGCAATCTCATCGTGTGGCGCTTCCATCACGAGATTGCCGCGCGGCTGCGCCGCTCGCGATTACATGATTTGGTGTTGAGTTGTAGGC
>JAAFAL010000120.1 GCA_018222345.1 bacterium | reverse complement strand
CCGGCCATGGGCTGGGTTTGGTGTTGGGTGGTGGTGGCGCGCGCGGTTGTGCGCACCTGGGTTTGCTCAAAGCGGTGGAGGAACTGGGCCTCGAGTTTGATGTGGTCGGTGGCACGAGCATGGGCGCGTACGTCGGCGCCCTGATGGTGACAGGCCACAATTTCGACAGCGCATTGGCCAACGTGCGTGAGACCTTTGTTGGCAATAATTATTTGAACGACTATGTGGTACCGCGCGTGGCGCTGATCAGCGGCAAGAAATTCTTGCGCAAGCTGGACGAGGTTTTCGGTGACCAGCGCATCGAAGACCTCAACACGACGTTTTATTGTGTGAGCACCAACCTGTCGGCTGGCGAAGCCGTTGTCCACCGTCAGGGCCTGCTACGTGACTGGCTTGCAGCCAGTATGGCCGTCCCCGGGATTGCGCCGCCGCTGTTGTGGCAGGGCGACCTGATCTGCGATGGCGGCGTGTTAGACAGTTTGCCCATCGGCGCCATGCGCAATTTGGCCCAAGCCGACATTGTTGCTTGCGACGTGAGCAATAGCGAGCGTTTTACCGTGCCTGGCGCCGACAGCCTGGACAAGCCGGTGCCGCTGCGGTTCCAGCGTGGCGTGGATGGCTTTCCCAACATCGCGCGCATTCTCCACCGCGCGGCCACAGTGGTCAGCGCCGACGAGATCGCAGCGCGTGCCACAACCGCCGAGTGTTACGTGCACATGCCGGTCGCGGGCATTGGCATGTTCGACTGGGACAACATCGACGATATTGTCGAGGCGGGTTACGAACACGCTTTGCCGCTACTGCAGCAGTTCATGGCCAAACGCCAGCGCCCTGGCGCGGCATGACTTGTGCTTGGTTTTGAGCCGAGGGTAGGGGTTCGCTACCATGCCAGCGGCGCGGAGCCGCCCGTGATCCGTCAAAGCACTCGCAACAAGGACGTTCAAGTACATGCTTAAACCCAAGATTCAACTGATTGCCTACCCAAACCGCATGGGTGACAACCTGGCCGATCTATACCAGGTGATGCACACGCGGTTCTCGGGCGCATTTGGCGGCGTGCATATCTTGCCGCTGTATCCATCAAACGCCGATGGTGGCTTCTCGCCGCTGACTCACAAGGAGGTCGATCCGGCGTTTGGGGATTGGAACGATATCGAGACCATTGCCCGCGATTACGACCTGTGCCTGGACATCACGCTCAACCACATCTCCGACGAGTCGGAAGAGTTCAAGGACTTTGAACAACACGGCTTCAAGTCGAAACACGCTGACTTGTTCGTCAACGTGCCCGACATGGGCGAGATTGGCCCGGATGACCTGGCCAAGATTCACATCCGCAAGGAAAAAGAGCCGTTCCGCGATGTGCAGTTCGCCGACGGCACCGCCACCCGCGTGTGGTGCACCTTTACCGAGCATCAGATCGACCTGAACTACCGCTCGGAAAAGACCTACGCGATGATGGAAGACACCATCAAGTTTCTTACCGAGCGTGGGGTCAAGCTGTTCAGGCTCGACGCCTTTGGCTACACCACCAAAAAGATAGGCACGAGCTGCTTTTTGGTCGAGCCCAAGGTGTATGACATCTTGCAGTGGTTCCACGAACGCGCCAACGAAAACGGTGCAGAGGTACTGCCGGAAGTCCACGACCACTACAGCTACCAAATGGCCATCGGCGACCGCGGCATGCGGCCCTACGGCTTCGCGCTGCCGCCGCTGGTGCTGTATTCAATTCTCGATGCCAACAGCACCTACCTGAAGAACTGGCTGCGGCATTGCCCCGAGGGCCAGTTGACCGTGCTCGACACGCACGACGGCATCTGCATTCCGGATGTCGAGGGCCTGCTGCCCAGCGATAAAATCCAGGCCATGATCGACAACGTGCAGGATCGCAGTGCCGACCCCATCTTGCGCGGCTCCGCCGCCAACGTGCACAGCGTCGGCGCCATTTATCAGCTGACTTGCACGTTCTACGATGCGCTCAAGCGCAATGACGACGCTTACATTTGCGCCCGCGCCATCCAGTTTTTCGCGCCCGGTATCCCACAGGTGTACTACGTGGGCGCGCTGGCTGGCGTGAACGATGACGCGCTGATGAGCAAGACCGGCGAGCTGCGCGACATCAACCGCCAGTACTACAGCATCGAAGACGTCGATAAGGAAATGGAGCGGCCGGTGGTGCAGCGCCTGCTCAAGCTGATGCGTTTTCGCAATAGCCATCCGGCGTTTGAGGGCAAGTTCGAGTTGCACTATTCCAACCAAACCAGCGTGGCGATGGCATGGCGCAATGGCGAGGCCTACTGCGAACTGTTTGTGGACCTGAACTTCAAGAAAGCATCAATCCGCTACTGGGATACGCGCTCGGGCATGAAGATGGACTACCGGCCCTGATCGCGTTTGATTGCCCTTGATGGACTGGGCCGTTTATCCCAAACTGCCAATGTGACAGTTTTGTGACTGTTGCGGCGGCCCGAAAGTCGTTACGATAACCATCGAACTATTTTCAGTTGCGCGCTGACCGCGCAACTAACTGGGCAACCAGAGAGGGGGATTGCCCCCGGCCAGGGCACCTAGCGTGCATGACTGCCGGGGGCTTTTTTTTGCCCGTGGCCTAAACTGATGGGTGATAGCAGGCACAAGCCGGCGGGTAGGCCACTGGCCGGGCGCTGGCCTAGCTAGCTGCGCGTACAGCGCATCTGCACCAAGGCACTCCACTGCTGGCCGTCATCAATCGGCGATGCTTCGTAAATCCAGTCGAACTGCTCGGCTTGAATGTCGAAGAATGTGATGCGTGCCAAATGCCCGGGCCGGTTGGCGCGGCCTTGTTTGGTCATCTCCAGCACCATGTTCGGCCCCGCAACGCGGCCGCCGAGTGTCTCCAGCCCTTGCTGCGTCGCCGTGGCCCACACCACGTCCCACTGTTGCGTGTCGCGGTCCCAGGTGCGCAGGTTGGTGCCCAAACCTGTGGGGTTGGCGGTGGCGTCAGCCGGTTGCCAGTAGTCTTGCACCGCATGGCCGCCCAAGGTGTATGTCCAGCGCCATTGCGCTTCGCCAGCTTGGGTTTGCCAACTGCCGTCGGCTTGGCGTTGTTGCACGGTGCAGCTCCACTGCCCGACAAATCGCCCGAACTGCATCAGTTCGGTAGATGCCGTTTTTGCCGGCGCTTTATTGGCCGTCGTGGCGGCGGTTGGCGCATGGCCTTTCGACGCGCAAGCGGCCATTAGCAGCACTGCGAGCAGCGCTGTGAAACGGGCGGTTTGTGTGACGGTTGTCTCGCGAACGGCTGGCATGGCGAAACTATAGCGCGTTCGTAGTGGTCTTAACTACGCACGAGAAAGCGTGGAGCCCCGCACCTTTCCTTCACGTTGTGTTAATTCCAATTCCCTTGTTGGAGTGTTGTAATACCCCCTCACTTCGTCCCCGCGGTGAAGTGCCCCTATAAAATTCAGGAGGAGACATGAAACGACTTGCTCGTTTTAGCGGCACCACTGCCGCAGTTCTGGCTGCAAGTTTTGCATTCAGTGCCGAAGCCAAGGTTTCGGCAGAAGAGGCCGCCAAGCTGGGCGGCGAATTGACCCCCATCGGCGCAGAGAAGGCCGGCAACGGCGGCGCTATCCCGGCATGGGACGGTGGCTACCACAAGCCAGAATGGGAAGAAGGCAAGCGCTATACCAACCCTTGGCCTGAAGACAAGCCTGAATTCACCATCACCAAGGCCAACATGGCCAAGTATGCCGACAACCTCACGCCTGGCCAAAAAGCCATGTTGGAGAAGTTCGACACGTACAAGATTCCGGTTTACAAGACGCGCCGCAGCGCTGCTTACCCGCAGTTCATCTACGACGCCACCAAAGCCAACGCCACTACGGCCGAGCTGAAAAACGATGGCGAAACCCTGACCAACGCCGCCGTTGGCCTGCCGTTCCCGATCCCCAAAACGGGTAAGGAAATCATGTGGAACCACCGCGTGCGCTATCGGGGCCCGTCACTGACGCGCTACAACGTGCAGGTGGCTGTGCAAACCAGCGGAGCATTCACGCCGTTCAAACTCAAGGAAGACGTGCGCTTTAACTACACAGTTAAAGGTATGACCCCCGAGAACATGAACAACGTGATCTTGTACTTCGCACAGGTCATTCAAGAGCCGCCGCGTCAGGCCGGTCAGGTCTTGCTGGTGCACGAAACCGCCGACCAGGTGAAAGAGCCCCGCCGTGCGTGGCTGTACAACCCCGGCCAGCGCCGTGTGCGCCGTGCGCCGAACGTGGCTTACGACAATCCGGGCACGGGCGCCGATGGCCTGCGTACCAACGACCAGTTGGACACCTTCAATGGTGCAACCGACCGTTACACCTGGAAGCTGCTTGGCAAGAAAGAGATCTACGTGCCGTACAACGCGTTTGAACTGCACAGCGACGACAACGAGTACAAAGATATCGTCCAAGCTGGCCATATCAACATGGACCTGACGCGTTACGAGTTGCACCGCGTGTGGGTCGTGGACGCCAAGGTCAAGGACGGTACGGCGCACATTTATGACCGCCGGACGTTCTATGTCGATGAAGACAGCATGGGCATCTCCATGGTTGATATCTACGACAAGCGTGGTGAACTGTGGCGCTTCCAAGAAGCCCATAAGATCAACTTCTACAAGTATCCTGCCACTGCGCAGATCGCTGGCACGGTGTATGACCTGCTCAACAACCGCTACCTCGTTCAGGAAATGAACAACGAGGAACCTGAGCACACCGCTCAGGAGTTTGGCGAGAGCTACTTCACTACCGGCAACCTGAAGAAGCTGGGCCGCTAAGCCTCGCGCCTTTAGGCACGAAACAAACCCCGGTCGCATTGCGGCCGGGGTTTTTTGTTGGTGCTGCCGCTACACTTGCGGCAATAATCCGCGCCCGATTATTCAGATTGTGAATACCGACGACGAGTCCCTGATCAACCAGTTTGCCGACCGCATCTGGATGGAGCGTGGTTTGTCCGACAACACACTGGCGGCTTACCGTAGCGACCTGCGCAGCACGGCGAATGATCTGGCGCGCCATGGGGTGCCGCTGCTTGGCGCCACCCGAGCCGATCTGCAAATGCTGCTGGCGCAGCGCCTGCAGGCCGGGCACAAGCCGCGCAGTGCCGCGCGGTTGTTGTCGTCTTGGCGGCGGTTCTATCGTTATTTGTTGCGCGAGGGGCAGATCAGCGCTGACCCTACTGCGCTATTGGAATCGCCGCGTTTAGGCCGGCCATTGCCCAAGAGTTTGTCCGAGGCGCAAGTCGAAGCGTTGTTGGCTGCACCAGACACCAACGCCCCACTGGGCCTGCGTGACCGCGCCATGCTGGAACTGCTGTACGCCACTGGCCTGCGCGTGTCGGAACTGGTCGGCCTGACCACCCACGAACTCGACCTCAACCGCGGCCTGGTGCGCGTGACCGGCAAGGGCAACAAAGACCGCCTGGTGCCCATGGGCGAGCCCGCGCAGCGCTGGATACAACGTTTCGTGGTTGAAGCGCGCAGCGGCCTCATGCGCGGCCGCCATGGCGACGACCTGTTCCCGAGTAATCGAGGCACGGCGATGTCGCGGCAGAATTTCTGGGTGTTGATCAAGCGCTATGCCAAGGCTGCCGGCATTGTCACGGCTTTGTCGCCGCACACGCTGCGCCACGCTTTTGCCACACATCTACTCAACCACGGCGCTGATTTGCGCGCGGTACAATTGCTGCTCGGACATTCGGCGGTTTCGACCACGCAGATATACACCCACGTCGCACGTGCGCGCTTGCAGGCATTGCATGCGGCGCATCATCCGCGCGGCTGAACTTGCGCCGGCCGCCGCCGGTCAAACCTACATTCCAGCTTACAAACCACGAGTATTGCCTGTGCAAACTGTGACCAAATCATTCATCGCCGGCGCCGTCTTCGGCCTTGGCGCCGTTGTAGCCGTCGGTGTGGCGCAATCGCCATCCAAAACCACGCCTGCGGGCGACGGCAGCGAACTCGATACCTCGATGCTCTACGAGATGTACCCGGGCACGCGCAGCGGCGAATTGCGCCAGTCGCCCTCCGGCCTGTGGGAAGTTAACCAGGGCGACGCGTTTGGCTACGTCACCAGCGATGGCCGTTACATGATTCAGGGCGACCTCATCGACCTGAAAACCGGTGAGTCACTCACCGAGGCGCGGCGCGACGATGTCCGTCGCAGCCTGCTGGCCGACATTGGCCCGCAGAATATGATTGTGTTTCCACCGCCCAAGGGCACGCCCACCAAACACGTGGTGAACGTATTCACCGACACCACCTGCGGCTACTGCCGCAAGATGCACCAGGAAATGGCGGACTACCATGCCCAAGGCATTGAGGTGCGGTATCTGTTCTATCCGCGGCGTGGGCCGGGCTCCGAACCATTCAAGACTGCCGAGTCGGTGTGGTGTGCGGACAACCGCAACGCCGCCATGACCGCCGCCAAGGCCAATCGCCCGGTGCCGCCAATGTCTTGCGCCAACCCGGTGATGCAGCACTACATTGCCGGCCAGCGCTCCGGTTTGCGTGGCACGCCGATGATGGTGCTGGAAGACGGCACGAGCATTTCGGGTTATCTGCCAGCCAAAGCGCTAGCGCAACGGATTGCTGCTGCGGGCTTGTAGTACTCAAGCCAGATGCGAGACGCAAAAAAGGCCGCAACCGCGGCCTTTTTTGTGCGCAAATGCCGGGCTAACGCTCTAGCAACTCCAACTTGTCCGGCTTGCCGTCCCAATCTGTGGCATCGGCGGGCGGGTCTTTTTGCTCGGTAATGACTGGCCAGTCCTTGGACAGCGCCTCATTCAGTTCGAGGAAATGCGCTTGGTCTTCCGGCAGGTCATCCTCTGCGAAGATGGCCTCGGCTGGGCATTCGGGCTCGCATAGCGTGCAGTCGATGCATTCTTCGGGGTCGATGACCAGGAAGTTCGGGCCTTCGTGGAAGCAGTCCACTGGGCAGACTTCAACACAGTCGGTGTATTTGCACTTGATGCAGTTTTCAGTGACGACAAAGGTCATCGCAGGCGCGCTCCAAGGTTGATGCGGGGCAAAGGCCTAGTTTAACGCGCACAGCAATCTGCGTCGCGTGCATACGGCCCTTAATCGACAGGGCGCGGCACCTTGGGTGGCGAGGCGATGGTGTCGGTGTGGGTGGGGAATACGCCGTCGGCCAAGTCTCGAACGTAATGTTGCAAGGTGCAGCGCATGGTTGGGAACGCCAAATCGTCCCAGGGGATGTCGTCCGGCGTCACTAACTGGGTTTCCAGACTCTCCAGCCCCGGCGCGTGCGTGCCATCGCGCAATCGGCCGCGGTAGATCAGATACACCTGACTGATATGCGGCACGTTGATCACGGTGTAGAGCTGCAAGTCATCCACTTGTGCGCAGGCTTCTTCATGGGTTTCGCGCGCGGCGCCTTCGGCGGTTGTCTCGTGCAGTTCCATGAAGCCGGCGGGCAGCGTCCAATACCCCAAACGCGGCTCGATCGCCCGCTTGCACAGCAACACCCGGCCATCATGCTCGGCCAAGCAGCCCACGATGAGTTTTGGGTTGACGTACTGCACGTGGCCGCATTGCCCACAGACTGCCCGCGGCCGGTCATCGCCATCGGGAACCTGCATGGCAATCGCGCTGCCGCAATTCGTGCAATGTTTGATTGCGTGGGTCATGGTTGAGCCGTCATGGCGACAGCGGTGCCACACCAAGGCCCACGCCCCGCGGCAAAGGCGCAGGGTTGTTGGCCACAGTGTGCAGCGTCGTTGGCGGCGGTGCTTGCGGAGCAGGCGGTGCCAGTGCATCGACGACCCAGACGCCGTCGCCAGCGACCAAGCTGCGCGCTACACGTTCGATATCGGCATTGCGCATGCGAATGCAGCCGCTCGACACGCTGCGGCCTATGCTCCAGGGCGAGTTGTTGCCATGGATGCCAATTGAGCCGCCTAGCGCCACGAACCACTGGCCCAGCGGATTGTCGGGGCCGGGCGGCACGCGCTTTGGCAACTCGCGCCCACGTTGTAGCGCCACAGCCCGCATCCGCTTGGTGGGAAACCAGGTTGGATTGTGGGTGATGTGTTGCACAGCATATTGGCCCAGTGGTGTGGGGTTTGAGCGCCGCCCTACAGCCACGGGGAAACGCTCAACGACGCCATCAAGCTTGGCATAAAGCGTGTGCGCGGACCGCACCAGCAGAACACGGGCGTTGGCCTCCCGGCGCCACCTATCGAGTGTTGGCGACGGCGGCATGCCACTGCTGCCAGGTGCAGCCAGCCGGGCTGCAGGCGTTGGTATGTGCGGCAAAGCGGGTGGGTCTCCGGCTACTGCCACCCGCCAAACCCCGTTGCCGGACAATTGCGCGGGCACCTGTATGCGCGAATTGCGCCAGCTCAATTGATCAACAATGTTCGCCAGCCGCTGGTGCGTGGCCAGGCGTAGTGCGGGGCTTAGCGGGCGGCCACGCAGGCCCGCCAGCGCGGGCATCAGCAGGGCTTGGTCGCGCGGCGCATCGAGCACAACGCTGCGGATTAGGCCGGACTGCTGGGTTTGCACGGCCATGGCGTTCGTCGGCAGCCAGGGCATGGTCACGATGAACAAGTTGGCGAAGACGCTGGCGAACAGCGCACG
>JAAFAL010000215.1 GCA_018222345.1 bacterium | reverse complement strand
CACAGCAACATCGATGCGGCCCGCGGCATACTCGGCACCCGCGCTTGGTCGGAGGCGGCGATGATCAACGCGCTGGGCTGAGCGGCAGGGGCTTCGGCTGTTGGCCTGTCATGATGGCTGCGACTGGGTTTCACGTCTGTTATAAGACGCTGAATGCAGATGCGACGTCAACATTTACTTGCCATTTACCTGACAAGTTGCTCATGGGGGGCGCTGAGCGGTTGCACACTTGGCCAAGCGCCCAGCGATATCGCCGCCGCCGATTCGGCCGGCGTTACTTCACTAACAAGCAAGCAATTGAACGAGGCCAGCGGGCTGGCAATCTCACGGCGCGTTGCCGGCCGGCTGTGGGCAGTCAATGACGGCGGCGACAGGCCGCGCTTGTTTGCGCTAAGCCACGACGGCCAACTCCAGGCCACGGTGATGCTCGATGGCGCACAAAATATCGACTGGGAAGCCTTGGACAGTGCAGTCATTGACGGCAGGCCCACTTTGCTGGTCGCCGACATTGGCGACAACGCCGCGCAGCGCGAGCACTTGCAACTCTATTTGCTGGACGAACCCAAGCTGGATGAACACCGCGCATCGGTTCGCAGGACGTTGACCATCACTGTTGCCGACGGCGCCAGAGATTTCGAAGCGGCCGCCTGGGATCCGATTAGTGAATCCATCCTCTTGCTCAGCAAGCGCGACGCCCCGCCGCGGCTGTACAGCGTGCCGCTCAACGACGCCGACGCCGTCACCGCCAAATTTCTGGGCACCGTAACGACCATTCCACCAGACACGGCCGCCGACCGCGCCGCCGACCCGAAGTGGGGCCACCTACGCGACCAACCCACCGCCTTGTCAATCGCCGATGATGGGCGGCTGATCGTGGTGACCACCTACAAGGACAGCCACGCCTACAGCCGCAAACCGGGGCAGACGATTGCTACCGCGCTGGCCGAGGCGCCGCGCACCATCGACACCCCGCAGTTTCTGCAAACCGAGGCAGCCGCCCTATCAGCCGACAACCGCACGCTGACCGTACTCAGCGAGCGGTTGCCCGCGCTGATGGCAACGGTGCCTTTGCGCTAAGAGGGTGCTGAAAAGCTGCTGCGCTTGCTGCGGCGGCGTTGGTTTTGGGCTCAAAATGCTCATGTATTGGCATATACACTCCGCTTTCTCACCCAAATCCGCCTTGCCTCGCTACGCTCGCGACGCTTTTCAGCACCCTCCTAAGGCTCAGTCCGCTTCAGGAAACTTGTAGTCCTCGAAGGATTTGCGCAATTCCAGTTTGCTGATCTTGCCGGTCGCGGTGTGGGGAATCTCCTCAACGAACTGCACATCATCCGGCGTCCACCATTTGGCGATCTTGCCCTCGAAGTAGCCCAGCAGTTCGTCTTTGCTTGGCGATTTGCCCTCGGCGGGCACGACCACCAACAGCGGCCGCTCGGCCCATTTGGGATGTGGCATGCCAATCACTGCGGCTTCGGTCACGTCCGGATGCGATTGGGCGACGTTCTCCACCTCGATTGAACTGATCCATTCGCCACCACTTTTGATCACATCTTTGGCGCGGTCGGTGATCTGCATGGTGGCGTATTCGTCCATGGTCGCCACATCACCGGTGTCGAACCAGCCGTCATCATCGTGCGACTTCGAGCCGTCCATCGTGTAGTAGCCGCTGCACCCCAAGGGCCCGCGTACTTTCCGAGATCCAAAGGCCTTGACAGCCCAGGGCAGTTCTGTTTGGTCTTCCTCGCCAAGCTTCCTATCGACGCCAACGCCCGGGCGTCCTTTC
>JAAFAL010000119.1 GCA_018222345.1 bacterium | reverse complement strand
TACCAGCCGGGCGACTTCGTGCACACCTTGGGCGATGCGCACTTGTACTCCAACCACATGGAGCAAGTACAAACGCAGTTGGCGCGCACACCTGGCCCGCTGCCCAGCATGCATTTGAACCCCGCGGTTAGCGACATTTTCGGGTTCAAGTACGACGACTTCGAATTGCGTGGCTACGAGCCGCAGCCACACATCAAGGCGCCGGTGGCGATTTAGCCCATGCGCCACCAACCGGCGCCGAATTTGGCTTGACCATCGGCAGGCCGGTGCGCATAGTCGAACGTCCCTGCGCCGCATGAACCCCTCAGGCCCCGGTCATGAAACTCACACTCGTCGTCGCCGCTGACGAAGCTGGCGCCATTGGCAATGACGGCGCGCTGTTATGGCATTTGCCGGATGACCTGAAACGGTTCAAGCAACTGACGCTCGGCCACCCAATATTGATGGGGCGCAAAACCTTTGCTTCCATCGGCCGGCCGCTGCCGGGGCGGCCCAACTGGGTGCTCACGCGCGACGCACAATTTGGCCAGGAAGGCGTGCATGTTGCCCACGGCGTCGAAGCCGCGCTGGAGCAGATTGCCGCCAGCGGTGCCGAGCGCACGATGGTGATCGGCGGCGGCGACATTTATCAACTGCTATTGCCATTGGCCGACACGGTAGAGTTGACCCGCGTGCATACCGTCATGCCCGCAGCCGACACTTGGTTCGAATGGCCACAAGGCGGTTGGCTATGCACCAGCCAAGTCGAACACCCGGCCGACGACAAACATGCTTGGCCTTTTACCTTTGAGACCTGGGTACGTGCGTAGGGCTGGCCTCGGTGTCATGAGTTTGTTGTTGCCGCTGGCTGGCTGCCTGGGGATTGGCGCACCGTATCCCGAGGGTGCCCACGAACAATTGGTGTCGGGCAGCACGTCGCACACCGTGCAAGCCGGGGGGCATACCTTGCGTTGGGTTCAGGCGGGCCGCGCCGATGCAACGCCGGTGTTGTTCATCCACGGCACGCCCGGCAGTTGGGCAGCGTTTTCAAGCTACATGACCATGCCGCCGCTGGCCGAGCAATTCAGCTTGATCAGCGTTGACCGGCCCGGCTTCGGGGCATCCACCGCTGGCGGTTTGTTACCCAAATTAGCCGACCAAGCCGAGGTGATAGCCCAAGCCTTGACAGGGCGCGAGCCGGCGATTGTGGTCGGTCACAGCTTGGGCGGCCCGATTGCCGTGCAACTGGCGGCCGACTATCCGCAGCAGGTGCACGCGTTGGTGTTGGTCGCGGGTTCGTTCGATCCCGCATTGGAAGCACCACGCTGGTACAACATGGTGGCCGACAGTTGGCCCTTGCGTTATCTGGTGCCCGGCGCCATGCGTTCAGCCAATGCCGAAGTGATGGTGCTGGCCGATGAGTTGGATGCGCTGCGCACGCGCTGGGCTGATGTGCGGGCGCCGATTACGGTCATCCAGGGTGGCAAAGACCGGCTCGTCTATCCGGAAAACGCCGACTTTGCCGCGCAAATGGTCGCCAGTGAGCAACTCACCCTGCAACGCATGCCCGAAGCCGGCCATTTTGTACTGTGGGAGCAACCCGACGTGATCGCTGATGCGATCCTGGCTGCGCGGCGTTGAGCCTGCGCGGACTGGCAGTAGGCATGGTGTTGGTGGCGCTGGCAGGGCCGGCGGCTGCCGGGCCGGTCTTGGTCGAAGTGGTGTTCGAGGGCAACGAGGTCACGCGCCGCAGCACCTTGATGCGGCAGTTGACCGTTCAGGTTGGTGAGCCCATCGATGCCAAAACCGCCGAAGCCAGTCGCCAGTCCATCCAGGATTTGGGCTTGTTCAAGTCGGTGACCGCCGAGTTGGAAGCTGTTGAAGCCGGGCAGCGCCTGCGCATCCGCGTCGAGGAGAAGTTCTACTTGCTGCCGATTCCGCGGATCGATTTCAACAGCGATCGCGAGTTCTCATTCGGCTTCAAACTCGACTGGTCGAATGTTGCTGGCCTCAACCATGATCTTGAAGTGTTGTGGGAAGACAGCGAAAACGCCGAGGACGAGCTGGGCAACGACCGCGTAGCCGAGGTGTCGTACAACGCGCCGTTTTTCATGGACAGCGCCTACGACCTGGCTACCAGTGCGTCGCAGCGGCGCACGCCGGTCACCGAGCCGGTCAATGGTGTCGAGACCACCTTCGAAGAGCGCGTATTCGACTATCGGCTACTGGTGTTCCGGCAGCTGGGCGACCGCCGCTTTGGCACCGGTTGGCGCGCCGGCGGCGGCTTGCGCTGGAACTCTCAGCGCTTCGCCAACGACCCCTCGCCGCCATCCATCGGCCAGGCCACCAGCATCATCCTGCAGGCCGACTACCGTGATTTGCGTGACCGCCTGTTCAGCCGCGACGGCTACACCGTGGGGATGCGCTACGAATTCGCCATGGACGACATCGCTTCGAATTACGAATTTGCCGTGTTCACTGCCGGCGGCCAATGGATCATGCCGGTGGGCCAGATCGAGCATCAGACCGTGGGCTTGTTCGGGCAAGTGGGCAGCTACCACGCGGGCTCGCCCAACCGCCGTTCGCCCGCGTTTGGCCTGGGTGGCGGCAACAATTTGCGCGGCTTCGACAAGGCCAGCTTTGAAGGCGATGCGTTCTGGTTCACCGCAGTTGAATACCAGCGGCCGGTGTTCGGTACGCCGGTGTTGCGCGGGCTGCTCATCCTCGATGCCGGCGCCGCCTATGACGATTGGGGCGCCGTCACCGCCAGCGATATTCAAGTAGATGTGGGCATCGGCATCCGCTGGCGCATCCAGGCTTTTGTTGACCTCACGGTCGAGCTGGGCGTGGCGTGGCCACTCACGGCCGGCGGCTCCGAACCGTTCTTTGGCAAGGTTCGGTAAGCTGGTGGCGGCTCAAGAACACTGACCTGCGACCACGCAGGCACACCAAGGAGACTCCCATGGCTCAACGACTCGGCCCCATGGACGCGATCTGGCTATTGATCGAGCGCGCCAACCAGCCCATGCACGTGGGTGGCCTGCAATTGTTCGACCTGCCTGAGGGCGCGCCGCGCAACTGGCTGCGCAAGCAGGTAGAAGCCTTTGATGCGGTCACCGAACCCCAAGATTCGTTCGGCAAGATCCCGGTGCTCAAGCGCGGGATGTACCAATGGGCCACCGACGACAACTTCGACCTGGAACACCATTTTCGCCACTCGGCGCTGCCCAAGCCTGGCCGCCCGCGCGAGGTGCTGGAGCTGGTCAGCCGCTTGCACAGCCACCGCATGGACCGCAACCGGCCATTGTGGGAAAGCCACGTCATCGAAGGCCTCAGCGGCAAGCGCTTTGCGATCTACAACAAGATTCACCATGCCATGATGGACGGCGTGGCCGCGTCTCGGTTCATGCAAAAGATCATGAGCGAAGACCCTGAGCGCATGGACATGCCACCGCCATGGGGCGTGTCGCGCCGCAGCGGCGGGTCGCGCTCGCCCAACGAGCCTACGCCCATGGATGCCTTTGCTGCCGCTTTCGAGCAGGTCAAAGAGCAGGTCACCAGCGTATCGGCCGTCAGCAAGGCTGTGCTGGGCGCCTGGAAGGGTGCGCGCAGCGACGAGACCGAAGTCGGGCCGTTCTCGGCGCCCAAGAGCCCGCTGAATGTGAAAGTGACTGGCAGCCGGCGTTTCGCCGCCCAAAGCTACTCGCTAGCGCGCATGAAAGCCGTGGCCAAGGCCGGCGGCGCCACACTCAATGATGTGGTGCTATGCATGTGCGCTGGCGCGCTGCGCAGCTACCTGGGCGAGCTTGGCAAGCTGCCCGACGACCCGCTGATCAGCATGATCCCGGTCAGTGTGCGGCCCGAGGGCGACGAGAATCTCGGCAACCAGATCGGCATGATTCTGGCCAACCTGGCCACCGACGAAGCCGATGTGGTCGAGCGCCTGGACAAGATTCGCCGCAGCACCTCGCATGCCAAGAAGCGCCTGGAGAGCATGAGCCCGGCCGGTATCGTCAATTACACCAGCGTGCTCACCGCGCCGATGCTGATGCCCGTGCTCACCGGCCGCGGCGCCGAGCGGCAGGTGTTCAATGTGGTGATCTCCAACGTGCCGGGGCCCAAGAACCCGCTGTATTTGAACGGCGCGCGCATGGCCAGCAACTACCCGGTGTCCATCGTGCTGGACGGCCAGGCATTGAACATCACTGTGGTGTCGTACGGCGACAGCATGGACTTCGGCCTGACCGCCTGCCGCCGCGCGCTGCCGCATGTGCAGCGCATGTTGGGGTATCTGGAGCACGAACTCGGGCTGCTCGAAAAACGCCTGGACGCGTGATTCACGCCGGCGCGCATGGCATTATTGCGTGCTGCAAAGCACTGACAACAAGGAAACCGCATGTCTGACCTCAAAGCCGAATTCGAGCAAGCCCAAGTTGACGTCAAGCAATTGACCGAACGCCCCAGCAACGACGACATGCTGACCTTGTACGCCACCTTCAAACAGGCGCAATCAGGCGATGTCAGCGGCAAGCGCCCCGGCATGCTCGACATGGTCGGCCGCGCCAAGTACGACGCTTGGGCCAAACTCAAAGGCACAGATACCGACGCCGCCATGCAGAAATACATCGACAAGGTGCGCGAACTCGGCGCCTGACCCTCACCCGAAATCGCCAAGCGATTTCGACCTCTCCCAGAGGGAGAGGTGATCAATCCCTTGTCCCGCGGGGAGAAGGTGGCCCGAAGGGCCGGATGAGGGGATATGCCCCTGCAAGTCCCGACAATAAATACCCCCACAGATACCTCACCATGCCCACATTCAAAGCTCCCGTCCGCGACATCAACTTCGTCCTCAACGACGTGCTGAACGTCGGCCAACTAGCCGAGTTCGAGCGCTACGCTGATGCCACACCCGACATTGTCGAAGGCGTGGTCGATGAAGCCGCCAAGCTGATCGAAAACCAGATCGCGCCCCTCAACCAAGCCGGCGATACGGTGGGTGCGCAGTTCAAGGATGGCCACGTCGAGATGGTCGATGGCTTCAAGGAAGCCTTCCAGGCCTACGCCGAGAACGGCTGGATGGGCCTGTCGGCCGACCCCGAGTATGGCGGCCAGGGCCTGCCATTTGTGCTGAGCAAAGCGGTCGAAGACATGCTCTGCGCCGGCAATGTCGCGTTCGCGCTGTACCCCGGTCTGACGCAAGGCTGCTACGAAGGCCTGGAGGCAAACGCCTCGGACGAGATCAAGGCCACGTATCTGGAAAAGCTGGCCAACGGCGAGTGGGCCGGCACCATGTGCATGACCGAGCCGCAGGCCGGCTCCGACGTCGGCGCGGTCAAGACCAAGGCCGAGCCGCAGGACGATGGCAGCTATCTACTCAACGGCGGCAAGATTTTCATCAGCTCCGGCCAGCACGAAATGACGCCGAACATCGTCCACTTTGTGCTCGCGCGCCTGCCCGACTCGCCCCCCGGCGTAAAGGGCCTGACCACCTTCGTGGTGCCGCGCAAACTGGTGAATGCCGATGGCAGTGTGGGCGACGACAACGGCGTGAGCTGCGTGTCCATCGAAGAGAAGATGGGCCTGCACGGTAGCTGCACCTGCACCATGCAATACGACAACGCACGCGGCTGGATGGTGGGCAAGCCCAACCAGGGCATCCAGAGCATGTTCGTGATGATGAACAAGGCGCGCATCATGGTGGGCATGCAGGGCCTGGGCCAGTGCGAACTGGCCACGCAAACCGCCATCCGCTACGCGCAAGACCGCGTGCAGGGCAAGCCGCTGACTGGCGGCGACGATGTGCCGATCATCGCCCACCCCGATGTGCGCCGCATGTTGCTGACCATGAAAGCCATCACCGAAGGCGCGCGTGTGATGGCCTACGAAACATCCTTGTACGAGGACATCTCCGTGGCCAGCCCCGACGAAGCACAGCGCGAAGCTGCCAGCGACTGGGTGGAGCTGGGCACACCGCTGACCAAGGCGTTTTGCACCGATGCGGCAGTGGAGCTGGGCAGCCTGGCCATCCAGGTTTATGGCGGCCACGGCTACATCAAGGAGCACGGCGTCGAGCAAATCCTGCGCGACTCGAAAATTCTCTGCCTGTACGAGGGCACCAACGGCATCCAGGCCATGGACCTGGTGCGCCGCAAGATCAAGATGAAGGGCGGCGCGCTGCCGCAGCGCTTTTTCGACAAGGTCGAAGCCGAGCTGGAAACCTACGCTGGCGATGCACCCGAAGTGGCCGATGCCCTGCGCACTGCACTGGCTGCGCTGAAGGACGGTACCGCCTGGCTACAGCAGCAACTCAAAGACGACCCCGACGCCGCAGGCGCTGGCGCCGTGCCTTATCAGCGCGCGTTTGCACTCACCTGGTTGGGCATGAACTGGCTGCGCATGGCAGCCAAAGCCAAGGTCCTGCCGGACGATGCCTTCAAACAGGGCAAGTTGGCCACGGCCAAGTTCTTTGCCGCTGCCATCCTGCCCGAGGTGGGCAGCCTGTGCAGCAGCATCCAGCGCAATGCCAGCCTGACCATGGACTTGCCGGCCGAGGCCTTCCTCGCCGCCTAGGCGGATATTGCGGCGGCGGCGTGCAACGCCGGCCGCCGCACTCGGCTGCGTCGGTGTGGTCTGATAAGCCATGCTGACGCGCACCGTCATCGCCGAGCACCGCTGGAAAATCGCCGCAACCTACGGGCTGACGGCGGTCGAGATCCTGTTCGACCTGCTGTACCCGTTTGCCATCGGCTTGGCGGTTAACGGCTTGCTGGTAGGCAATGCCTGGTCGCTGCTGCCGCTGGCGGTGGTCTGGCTGTCGCACACAAGCACGGGCTATTTGCGCCAGCGCTACGACACGCGCCTGTTCACGCGCATCTACACCGCGATTGCCAGCCGCATGACCATCGAGCAGCGCACGGCCGGCGAATCGACCAGCGAGATTGCCGCCCGCACCGACATGGCCGAAGACCTGGTCGAGTTCCTGGAATTCGAAATTCCCATGACCATGATGGCGCTGGCTGGCCTGGTGGGCGGCGCCATCATGTTGTGCACCTACGATCTTTTGGCCGGCAGCATCATGGGCGCTGTGCTGCTGCCGGCGGCGTGGCTGTACTGGCGCTATGGCCGCACGGCGCTAGATATCGAGCGCCGCTACAACGACCGCGCCGAGCGCGAGGTTGCGCACATCCACAGTTCGTCGGCGGCGTCGGTGCGCCGGCATTTCAGGCACCTGTCACGTTGGCGCGTGCGGCTGTCGGATGCCGAGGCGCGCACCTGGTCAGTGCTGGAATTGATCTCGATGGGCATCTTCCTCGCCGTGCTGGTTCGCCTTACGCAAGTGCCCGGCTTGCAGGCCGGCGACATCTTCGCCGCGCTGGCCTACGCACTGGCAATCCTGGATGCCCTGGACATGTTGCCCGAACGCATCGGTGCGCTGAGCCGCACACTGGATACTGTGCGGCGGATGCGGTGATATCACCCTGCAGTCCAACAAACACGCCCGGCCCGTGCTAGCCAGCCCAATTCTCAACCCGTATGCCCTGCACGCGAGAGAATTCTGCGACGTTGTTTGTGACCACGATCAGGCCAAGCGAGCGCGCGTGACCCGCAATCATTTGGTCGTACGGGCCGATAGGCGTGCCAGCTTTATCCAGTTCGGCTCGAATTTGGCCTGTATGTGCAGCGGCCGAGGTGTCGAAGTCTTTGACCTCCAGCCTTGCCAAAAACCCTTCCACATTTTTCAGGTTTCGGGCAACCGCAGATGATTTTTCGGCCCCATAGATCAACTCCATCTGCGTGACCGCCGATACGCACATTTGCCCGTCATGCTCCACGAACGTTGCGCGTACCGATTCCGGGCGTTTCTTGATCGTGTAAATGCAAATGTTGGTATCTAGCAGGTACTTGAGCACTAGAAACCGTCCCGTTCTTGATCCGCAGGTTGCTCACGCGATTGCATGAAATCAGCCGTGACACCTTCAGATGAAAACCAGCTATCCCAAGACTCGCCGGCTGGCGAGATCAAGCGAGATCGGCCCATAGGCACGATATCGACTTGCTTCACCGACTCAGGAAGCGCGACCGCCTTGGGTAAGCGAACCGCCTGGCTCGTGTTGCTCTTGAAAACACCACCTCGTTCCATTGCGCACCTCTGGGATATACATTACACATATCCATGCTATGCGGATCGCAGGATATGTCAACCGTATATCCACCGTGGCACACACGCTCACGCTGTTGTTGGTGCGAGATAGTGCACCGCATGCGCTAACGCCGGCCGGGCGTCACAGCTTGGTCACGCGGCAGTACTAAACTCCATGCCCATGTCTAGCATCAAACATTCTCGTCGGCGGTTCTTGCAGGGCAGTGCCGCACTCAGCGTATCTGCCGCGCTGGTTGCCTGTGGCCGTTCGTCGTCGCCGGGCATGGCGGGCAGCGGCGTCGCGCAGCCCATCCCGGGTCAACCCTTCCAACACGGTGTCGCCAGCGGCGACCCGCTGGCCGACGGCGTGATCTTGTGGACACGGGTGACGGTAGCGCAGCCCGCATCAACGCCCGTGCAGTGGGCAGTGTTTGCCGACGAAGGCCTGACCGATGCCATCACCGCTGGTGAGGCGCTGGCAACATCTGCCACGGATCACACGGTCAAGATTGATGTGCGCGGGCTGCAGGCTTGCACTACCTATTGG
>JAAFAL010000214.1 GCA_018222345.1 bacterium | reverse complement strand
GAGTTTATTCGATTTCAATAAATTCAATGACTTAGATGCCCTTGGAACATCCCCGTTCTGCCACATCAGCGCAATAGCCATGGAGATACCAGCAATTCGAGGTGCGTTCCAGCACTATCGAACTACTGATTGAGACCATTCTGAGACCAAATTGCGACCATTTTGCGTTCTGCGAGAACAATTCAGGCTGACCGGCTGATACGCCAGCAATGACTGGCCGTCAGGGGATAATCTGACCCTGGCAACCTTCCAGCATTGGCGGCTCATACGCCGGCAAGCCGGCGGGGTCATCGACGGCGCAGTTCGCCGGCAGCACCCGCAATACGGTCAGAATGCCGCCCAGCAGGTGGTCGAGAAAATCGGTGTCCTGGTACAGGTAAATCTCGTGCCCAAGCGCGGTGTACCAGGCGCGGCCAGCAAACTTGTCGTGGCACCAGGCCATGGGATGGTCGCCCATGCGGCCGTTGTAGCCCTGCGGGAATGTCGGCCCGGAGGGGTCGCAACTGATGTTCGGCTCCTGCATGTAGCTGGACTCGTCGATATTCAGCAATACGCGCACCTCGCCCCGCGGCGTGGACCCGAAGGTGTAGTACTCCTCCAGCGGCAGTTGCCACGGCGATGGCAAGTGCGCTGTGGACGGATGCTCGTCGTCTTCCAAGCGCAGCGTGCCGGGTTGGTTGAGCAGCGGATGTGTCAGGAACTGCGCTCCCACCAGCTCGCCGTAGAAGGGCCAGTCATGCTCGGTATCGGCCGCCGCGTGCACCCCCACATAGCCGCCACCGCCACGCACATAGGCCTCGAAAGCCTGCTGCTGGACATCATTGAGCACATCCAGGGTGGTGTTGAGCCAGATCACCGCGGTGTAGTTGGCCAGATTGTCGGCAGTGAACTGCTCCGGGTCTTCAGTAGCATCGACCTCGAAGCCGTTGTCCTGCCCCAAGGTCTGGACGGCCAGAATGCCGGCCTCGATGGAGGCGTGACGAAAGCCTGCCGTGCGCGAAAACACCAGCACCCGCAGCGGGCCGTCGGGCGTGCCGGCCACGGGCTCGCCGCCCTGGGGCGCGCTGCTGCTACCGCAGCCCAACAGGGTCGTGGCCGATAGCAGCGCGAGTGCAAGCGTGGTGATAACGCGGCGCATCACGCAGCCCCCGATGCAATGCGGCGCGTGATGCGCAGTGCGTTGGCCAGGATGGTCAGCGTCGGGTTAAAGCCCGGAAACGTGGGGAACAGCGAACCATCGACCACATGCACGTTATCAACCTCGTGCAGGCGGCCGTCGGCATTACATACCGAGGTGTCGGGGTCGTCGCCCATGCGTGCGGTGCCGGCATGGTGCGCAGTGTTGTCGGGGTTGTCGCCCAGCAACGGGCTCGGTGTCACCACCGCGGCTAGCGCGCCCGGTGTGGCCAGCAGAAAGGCTTGCAGCAAGGGCGCAGTGTAGGCAGCCGAAGCCCGCTCGTGGGCGTGGGGTGACCAGGTCACGCGCGCAGTCGGCAGGCCGCGCCCGTCGGTAACGCCGGGGTCCAGATCCACCCGGTTGCTGGCCTGCGGCAGGTCTTCGCCGACAAACTGGATGCCGGCAATACGGCGCCGCGCCAGCGAAGTGCGCATGGCGTTCTTGTGGGCATCGCCGTAGGGAATCCCCAGCCCGGCGTAGAAATAGGCTTCCTGCAACAGCGGCAGGCCCGTGCCGACCTGAATCAGGCCACCCTTGACATAGGGCACGCCCAGCGCGGTTATCTGCGGCCCTGGCAACGGCCCGACCATATCGTCGATCGGCACCGTAGTGCTT
>JAAFAL010000118.1 GCA_018222345.1 bacterium | reverse complement strand
CCACGCGATGGGTGCGCCATAGTTGAGCACTTGGCCCGTTTCGCCCAGCACTAGGCGCAAGCCGTTGTAAGCGGCTGCACGAATGCTTGCGCCGTCTAGCTCAACGTGCAGGCGCACTTGATCGCTATCACCGGTGGGGGCATGCACTGTCCATCCGTGCTCCAGGCCCTCTGGCTTGTTGATCAGCCACTCGGACACGGTGTTGCGTTGAAATTCGACCTTGTTGCCGGCGGGGGTTGGCGCAACCGCTGCGAGCGCACGCCCATTGACCTGCGTGGTGCGCATCCAGGCGGCGCCTTGTTGGCCGTGTGTTAGCGAGATTCCGCGAGGTTTGGCGACAGCGGTTAGCCGGTTGCGGTTGTTGTGCAAGGCGTAGCCGCCATCGTGCGCGTACGCTTGGCGACGATCTTCGGCAATTTGGGCATTGATTTGTGCCCAACCCGTAGCGCCAATTTGGTCGCGGGCATCTGTGCTGCCAGCTATGGCCGTGCTTGGCGCAAGGGCCAACACGATTGCAGCAAGGACAGAAAATTGGGCTTGGCGGAACGCGGCGCTATGCGCGGCTACATGGCTGAGCATGGAAGGTGTCCTGGGCAGACTGGCAGTTCGCAAAACCTTTCAATGCTGAGGCGAGCGCCAAGATTCAATCGGTGAGTACCTAGCCAACAACAGATTGACTGGATAACCCTGAAACATGGAAACGCGGGTGATTCAAGCCGGACGGTATCAGGCCACTTGTAGTTGCAATGTGAAACTAGGTATTTATTTATTGTGAATTTCAGGGTGGGGTTCAGAAAAGCCCCGGGACGCGCCTCGCAGTGCTTTGCCAATCCCCGGCTCACCCCTGTATCAAAGGAGCTGTCATTGCGAGGAAGCGTAGCGACCGCGGCAATCTCGTCACGAAGCCGCCACCCAACGAGATTGCCGCGGCCCTTCGGGCCTCGCAATGACAGCCCCCTTTAGTAAAAGGGGGCGGCGAGCGTAGCGAGCGGGGATTTGGAAGAGAGACGGGTAAGGCTTTGCGCAGCAAAGCCCCGAGCGGCTAGCCCGCGAGGATTGCCGCGGCCCTTCGGGCCTCGCAATGACAGCCTCTTTCAGGTGTCGCAGCGCGCGCAATGACAGGCTGGTTTTACACGGCCATCCCCGCCGCGTACCCCGACGACCACGCCCATTGGAAGTTGTAGCCGCCCAACCAGCCGGTTACATCGACAACCTCGCCAATGAAATACAGGCCGGGCAGCTTGCTTGATTCCATGGTGCGAGACGACAGTTCGCGGGTATCGACACCGCCCAGTGTGACCTCGGCGGTGCGGTAGCCCTCGGTGCCGCTGGCGGTGATCGGCCAGCGGTTCAATTGTTCGCCCATGGCGGCAAGTTGCTTGCGGCCGAACTGTTGCAGGGGGCGATTCCAGCCCGCCAGCTCGCAAACGCGCTGCGCCAACCGTTGGGGCAGGTGTTGCGCAAGCACTTGGCTGGGCAGCGCGCTTGGCTGGGCATCCCGTTGCGACTGCCAAAACTGTTCGCCGTCGGCTTGCGGCAACCAGTTGATCGTCAGCGCTTCACCGGCCGTCCAGTAGGACGAGACCTGCAAAATTGCCGGCCCGCTGAGTCCGCGATGGGTGATTAGCACCGGCCCGTCAAATTGCTGCGCCGGGCTTGCGGCGATGCACTCGGTAGAGACGCCGGCCAGGCCGTCAAAGTCTTCCTGTGGTTGGCCGCTCAAGGTGATGGGCACAAGGCCGGCACGGGTGGGCAACACGATGTGGCCAAATTGCTTGGCGATATCGTAGCCAAAGCCGCTGGCGCCCATTTTGGGAATCGACAGGCCGCCGGTTGCGACAATTAGCGATTCGGCACTGATCTGGCCAACTGACGTCGCCAGCGTGTAGCCAACAGCAGTGTGGTGGATGGCGGACACCGCGCAGTCTGTCTCGATGCGCACACCAGCCGCCGCACATTCATCCAACAGCATCTTGACGATCAGTTTGGACGAGATATCGCAAAATAGCTGCCCACGCTCTTTCTCGTGATACGCAATGCCGTGCTTTTCGACCAGCGCGATGAAATCCCACTGCGTATAACGGGCCAGTGCCGAGCGGCAGTAGTGCGGATTAGCCGACAAAAACTGATCCGGCGAGGCATGCATATTTGTGAAATTGCAGCGCCCGCCGCCGGACATGAGGATTTTCTTGCCAACGCGGTTGGCGTGCTCGAATACACCAACACGGCGGCCGCGCTGCGCCGCAGTAATGGCGCAAAACAAGCCCGCGGCACCACCGCCGATGATCGCGACATCCAGCTTGTGTTGCTCGGTGTTGACGGTGCTCGGTCCAGCGGTTGGGAAAGGCCAGGCGGCCTGACGTACACGGCGTTTGCACGGCGCTTGGACAGCAGCCGTTGCGTTGCTTGTTTGAGGATGCGCATAGCGTAGTGGATTCACGCGAACTGCGTCAGCACAGGCAGGCGTGGCTACAGCTTGGCCAGCGCGTTACTCTTGGGAGCCTTTTCCAATACACACGAGCCCGTATCAATATGGCTGCCACAGATGACCTGCCCGACATCGTCCTCGACGGTGACAACCTGTATCGCGAGGAACAAGTCAGCGACCTGAAAACCGGTGCCATTCGCCGCTTGATTCCCGTTGGGCGCGACGGTAGCGACGACAGCGATCGCGCCACACGTTACCTGGGCCAAGCCAGCCTGATGACACAGGCCGGCGCCTTGCCGCTGAACTTCGAACTCGAGGCCGACAGCCTGCAGGCGGCCATCGACGCCTTCCCGGCGGCTGCTAAGCAGGCGCTGCAAGAGGCCATCGAAGAGATGGAGCGCATGCGCCGCGAACAGGCCAGCAACATTATGGTGCCGGGCCAAGGTGGCGCGCCGGCTGGCGCTGCGCCGTCCAATGGCCCACCTGGCTTCAAGTTGTAGGGCACGCACCGGTAACAACGATGCAAAAACGTTCCGCTGCTGCAGCGATCTGGAAGTACTTGCCGGCGTTCGGCGTGGTGCTTGTCGTCTATCTGCTCATGGTGGCCACCGGTGGCCGCGAGGTGCTGGAACATCACGCGTTCAGCACCAACATGCCATCCGGCGCGCGTTTGCTGCTCGACTGGGGCGACATGTTGATTGCCATCGGCATCATTTGTCTGCTGGTCGAGACCATCAAGGCAACCCGTACCCACACCGGCGCCATAGTCGATCACATGGCGTCGATGGCAGTGTTTGTGGCCTTTCTGGTGTTGCTAATCGTGTACAGCGGCGCGGCGTCCGGCACGTTTTTCGCGCTGACGCTGATGTCGCTGCTGGATGTCATCGGCGGCTTTACCGTCACTATCGTTGCCTCGCGCCGCGACTTTGCCGTCGATCCGCACGCCCAGGGCTAAAGATTCCATATGTTTGACCTGATCGGCGAGGGCAGCTTTGCCGAGAGCTTGCCTGCGGACCCGGCACGGGCTGCCGGAGTACGGCAAGTGCAGGGCGCCACGCATTCCTGGGTGGCGCCTACGCCGGTGTCATCGCCGCGTGTTTTGGCGTGGTCTGACGCGATGGGCGAGGTGCTCGGCATCAACAGCGATCAGGCACTACCGCTACTCGCCGGTAACGCCGTGCCCGACGGCTTCAAGCCCTATGCCACGTGCTACGGCGGCCACCAGTTTGGCAACTGGGCCGGGCAGTTGGGCGATGGGCGCGCCATCAACTTGGCCGAGGTGCGCGGCACCGACGGCCAGCGTTACGAGGTGCAATTGAAGGGCGCCGGCCCCACGCCGTATTCGCGCACCGCAGACGGCCGCGCCGTATTGCGCTCATCGCTACGTGAATTTTTGTGCAGCGAGGCCATGCACGCGCTGGGTGTGCCAACAACCCGGGCGCTGAGCCTCGTCGCCACCGGCGACACGGTTGTCCGCGACATGTTTTACGACGGCAACCCGGCGCCAGAGCCAGGCGCGATTGTTTGCCGTGTGGCGCCCAGCTTTATTCGCTTTGGCAATTTTGAACTGCCGGCCGTGCGGGGCGACCATGCCTTGCTGCGGCAATTGTTTGACTACACCGTCAATACGCACTGGCCGGACATTGATCCGCAAGCGCCGGATGCGGTCGAGCGTTGGTTTACCGACATCTGCCGCCGCACAGCCACCTTGCTTGCGCACTGGATGCGCGTGGGCTTTGTGCATGGCGTCATGAACACCGACAACATGAGCGTGCATGGCCTGACCATCGATTACGGCCCCTACGGTTGGTTGGAGCCCTTCGATCCAAGCTGGACGCCGAACACCACCGATCTGCCGGGCCGACGCTACTGCTACGGCAATCAGCCGGCGATTGCCCAGTGGAACCTGTCGCGGCTGGGCAGTGCGCTGACGCCGCTGGTTGATGATGTGCAGGTCTTGCAGGACGCATTGGCGGTATTCGCCAATCAATACACGGGCGACACGCAGCGGCAGTTCGGGCAAAAGCTGGGCTTGCCCGAGGATGCGCCGCCCGACGCAGTCGATGCCTTGCTCAAGCCCTTGTTTGATCTATTGCCGCGCACGGAAGTGGATATGACGCTGTTCTTCCGTGGCTTGGCCGATGTGCCGACCGCACAAGATGCTGCAGAAGACGCATTGTTGGCTCCAGTGCTGCCGGCGTACTACGACGCCGGCATGCTGCGTGATGACTTGCGCGCGGATACAACGGCGTGGCTACGCCAATGGGCGCGTGCCGTGCATGAGCAAGATGCGGAAACGCGTAAACACGCCATGAACGCCGCCAACCCGCTGTACGTGCCGCGCAATTGGCTGGCGCAGCAGGCGATCGACGCGGCGGAGCAGGGCAACCTCGACCCGTTGCACCGACTGCAGCGCGTGCTGGCGCAGCCCTACACCCCGCAAGATGGCGCCGATGACCTCGCGGCACGCCGCCCCGAATGGGCGCGAAACAAGCCGGGGTGTTCGGCCTTGTCGTGTAGTTCTTAGCAACAAATTCGCGGTCATTGCGAGCGGCGTAGCCGCGCGGCAATCTGCTTGGGTGGCAGCCAACTTGACGAGATTGCCGCGGCGCTCCGCGCCTCGCAATGACAGCCCATTCAGTAAAGAGGCGGTGAGCGTAGCGAGCGGCTCGCCCGCGAGGATTGCCGCGCGCCTTTGGCGCTCGAAATGACGCAATTTATGAGGCTAGGCACACCCGCAGAAAAAACCCGCCACTTGCTGTAGAATCCGCGCCCTTATTTTCTACCGCCCCAGCCTTCGGGAGCCCCCGTGACTGACCTTTCCAAATACCGCAACATCGGCATCTTCGCGCACGTTGACGCCGGCAAAACCACAACCACCGAGCGCATCCTCAGCCTCACCGGCAAGATTCACAAGATCGGTGAAGTGCATGATGGCGAAGCCACCACTGACTTCATGGATCAGGAGCGCGAACGTGGCATCACGATTCAATCGGCTGCCACCAGCGCGTTCTGGAAAGAGCATCGCCTCAACATCATCGACACCCCCGGGCACGTTGACTTCACCATTGAAGTTTATCGCTCGCTGAAAGTGCTTGACGGTGGCGTTGGGGTGTTCTGCGGCAGCGGCGGTGTTGAGCCGCAGTCCGAGACCAACTGGCGCTATGCCAACGACTCGGAAGTCTCGCGGCTGATTTTCGTCAACAAGCTCGACCGTTTGGGCGCCGACTTCAAGCGTGTGGTCAAGCAGGTCGAAGACGTGCTGGGTGCCAAGCCGCTGGTGATGGTGCTGCCGATTGGCACCGAAGACGACTTTGTTGGCGTGGTTGACCTGCTGACCCGCAAGGCCTGGGTGTGGGACGCCACCGGCGACCCACTGGCCTACGAACTCCAGGATGTCCCCGAGGACATGAAAGCCGAGGTCGAGGAGTACCGCGAGGCGCTGATCGAGACAGCCCTCGACATGGACGACGATCTGATGGAGGCATACCTGGAAGGTGAAGAGCCATCCATTGAAGACCTCAAGCGGTGCATCAAGAAGGGCACACTCGATCTGGAATTCTTCCCGACTTACTGTGGTTCTGCCTTCAAAAACAAGGGCGTACAGCTTGTTCTTGATGCGGTGGTTGATTATCTGCCCAACCCGACGGAAGTCGATCCGCAGCCCGAAGTTGACCTGGAAGGCAACGAGACCGGCGAGTTCGCCACTGTTGATGTCAACGAGCCGTTTCGTGCGCTGGCGTTCAAAATCATGGACGACCGCTTCGGCGCACTGACCTTTATCCGTATCTATTCGGGCAAGATCGCCAAGGGCGACACTGTGCTCAACACCTTTACGGGCAAAACCGAGCGCATCGGCCGCATTGTCGAAATGCACGCCGAAAGCCGTGAAGAGCGCGACAGTGCGCAAGCCGGTGACATTGTTGCCGTGCTGGGCATGAAAAACACGCAGACTGGCCACACGCTCGCTGATCCCAAGGACCCGGCCACGCTTGAGCCTATGGTGTTCCCCGATCCGGTGATCAGCATTGCCGTGGCGCCGAAGAACAAAGCCGCCAGCGAAAAGCTGGGCATTGCCATTGGCAAGATGGTGCAAGAAGATCCCTCGTTCTACGTCGAAACCGACGAAGAATCCGGCGAAACCATCCTCAAGGGCATGGGCGAGCTGCACCTGGACATCAAGATCGACATCTTGAAGCGCACACACGGCATCGAGGTTGATGTTGGCGCGCCGCAGGTGGCCTACCGCGAGACCATCACTCAGACGGTCGAAGACAGCTACACGCACAAGAAGCAGTCGGGTGGTTCGGGCCAGTATGGCAAGATCGACTACGTCCTGGAGCCGCAAGAACCGGGCGCTGGTTTCGAGTTCGAATCCAAGGTCACTGGCGGCAACGTGCCGCGCGAGTTCTGGCCTGCGGTTCAAAAAGGCTTCGAGCAATCGATGGCCGAAGGCACGCTGGCGGGCTTCCCGCTGGAAGACTTCAAGGTCACGCTGATGGACGGCGCATTCCATGCGGTCGATTCGTCGGCCATTGCGTTTGAGATTGCCGCCAGGGCTGCGTATCGCCAGTCGATTCCAAAAGCCGCACCGCAAATCCTCGAGCCGGTGATGAAGGTTGACGTGTTCACACCTGACGACCACGTTGGTGACGTGATTGGTGACCTCAACCGCCGCCGCGGCATGATTGGCGGCCAAGAGCCCGGCCCCACCGGTGTCCGCGTCAAGGCCGAGGTGCCGCTAGCCGAAATGTTTGGCTACATCGGCGACCTACGCACCATGACCTCGGGCCGTGGTCAGTTCTCCATGGAGTTTGCCCACTACTCGCCGTGCCCCAAAAACGTGGCCGACGAGGTGATCAAGGCCGCGCTCGAGAAGAAGAACGCCGCCTAAGCAGGGTTCGAAAAGAATAAAGCCGCGCTCCCGATAGGGGCGCGGCTTTTTTTGTTTTCGGCTGCAAAAAAACGGGACCACCTTGCGGCGGCCCCGTCGTCGATCAGCGCATTGGAGAGGACGGTGGGCGTCGGTTTGGCTCGGTGACGCCCGTTGCGATGCGCAAGGTCTTCAGCGTTATGGCGCTGGAAGTTCGGGCAGGCTGCCGGGGTCAGGCAGCTCTGGCACTTCAGGCAAGCTTGGCAACTCGGGCGCACCCGGGGCGTCGGGAACACTTGCCGACAGTGTCGAAGACCCATCGGCGGACAGTTCGATTTCGCTGGGGTCGAACGCCGTTGGGTCGAGTGCTGCGGGGTCAAGTTCCGCCGGCATCACATTCACGGTGAGGCTGGCGCCATCAACGCCGAATGTTCCGCCAATGCTGTCACCTGGCGCCAAGTCTTCGACCAGGCCAGTTAAGGTGGCCACGGGGTCGTCGCCGGGTTCCGGCACGGCAGGTGGCGCAGGCAGATCGCCTAGCCCTGGGAGGTCGCCAGTGCCTGGCGGGCCAAGTTCACCCGGAGCAAGTTCCCCGGCGACTTCCAGGCCGCCAAGGTTGGGCACGAAGCCCGCGCCAGAAAATACGGCCGAGCCAGTAATTGCGTCGGCGCCACCCAGTTCGGGCAGTTCGACATCGCCAATCAGGTCGCCGATCGGCGCGGGTAGGGTTGGCACTTGTGCGGATGCGGCAAACGACATGGCCAAAAGCCCTGCGCCTGCCAGCATTGGTTTGAATAAATGTTTCATGGTGTGACTCCTCACTAGATCTGGGTTTTTGATCCTCTCGCTCACCGAGTATCCGGATTTGGAGACGGGAATCCATTGCGTGCCATGATTTGGCCACGACACGGTCTAACAAGCCGTTGTAGAGGAATAACGTGGAACATTTTTTGGCGCTTTGCGTTGTTAACTATGCTCGTAAAAACAGATAGTTAAGAGCATATTTTGTATTCAATACTATTGTCCGCGGGCGCAATGGTCGATGTTTCCCATCGTTGACGGAACGAGGCCAATTTGGGCTGTTTTTTAGCCGCTTGGCTGTTTTACGCTGCAACCAGACTTGGGCACCAGCTGTCGATCAGCAACTGCGGGTTTGGGCAACGTGCAAGCCATGTCGCGCGCTCGCTGGCATGGCATACGCCAGGGAAGTCGCCGCGGTAATTACCCATGTCAGCAATCAACTGGAAGTGCAGATGCGGCGGCCAGCCGAGGTTTTCTTCGGGCGTGCCTAGCCAGCCAATCGCTTGGCCGGCGGCTACCGCTTGTCCTACCTGGAGCGCGTCCAGCGAGCGGCTTGCGAGGTGGCCGTACAAGCTGGTCCAGCCAATGTCGGCGTGCTCGATCAGTACGGTGCCGCCATAGTCACCAAACCGCGCATTGTTGCCCAGGCTATGCACCGTGCCCGCGGGCGCAGAAAAAACCGGCGTGTTGGCGGGCAGCCAGAAGGC
>JAAFAL010000117.1 GCA_018222345.1 bacterium | reverse complement strand
ATCCAAGACGCTCTGTGAGAGTGGGCATTGAGCGCAACGGCTAAAGGTTTCCATGAACTGCTCCAAGTAAGCGTATGGCAATTACTCGTCACTATGGAAAACACGGCGGATTAAATCTGTCAAATATAGCCCGCTAGATCAAATCCGCGAAGGTTTGTCAAAAACCGGGGTATTGAGAGAACAACGATCGCAGGCGTAAAATTAAATCCATAATTCTTTCAATTAGTTATACGAATAACGTGGTCATATAACCGATAGCGCGCCGCGCTATTTTATTCATGTTTTCGTTGTCCGAGGCCTTGACCAAATATCTCTCGATGCGCTGATGGGCACGAAGCTATTCGTCTTCACAGACCATCCGACCAGGGCATTGCTGAACGACACAAGGACGCCTCGTCGTTGATCGGTCAACAAACTGCCTCCTCACCGCTCAACGTCTGCGATAATTGCGGTGGAAACATTGAATCTGGATGTTTGTAGCAAGCGCCCGTAGCTCAGCTGGATAGAGCAGTGGTCTTCTAAACCACCGGTCGCGGGTTCGAATCCTGCCGGGCGCGCCAGTTCTTGATTCCGCTGTCGCTGCGCCAGCGACGCTGCCGGCCGACGAGCAGCTTGGCGATTTCACTCACCGAGCTCGCACGGGCGAGCACTCGGCGAATCAGGTGATCGCCAAAAGGCGCACAGGCGAGCGACTCTGCTGATCAGCCTGAAGCTCCTTTTTTGTGGGGCTCAAGTCAACGGCACCCAGCTTCAATTCAGCCATCTACTGGACGCTGGACGGTACGTGTGGAGTTTCCATCAACAGGAAGGCCCCACAACCATAATGTTACGGCGAAAACTGCCGTTGCTCCGACTGCGACCGCCAAAATCACCGACGTTAGAGCCGCACTAACGATAGCGCCCGCAATCGCCAACTGGAAGATGGACAAGCCAAGTCTTCGGGCAGACGGGCGGTCCAGAAAGACTGCGCTGCGATCTGAGGGGTTCTCCGAAGAGCGCGCCACAAGCACGATAATCAGCAGCACCAATCCGAGCGCACCTAGTACGAAAACGCTTGCCACGAGCGGCCTCCTATTTGCTGTTTTTCGAGTAGAAGCTGGCCAACTCAGCAACGACTTCGTCACCAGACAGTTCGCCATTGATCCATTCCTCGCCCAGTTCTTTCGCGAGTCGTGAGGTGGGTGGCAGCTCCTCACGATCGCAGCTTGCATCGGCCGCGCGCAAAGCTCTGCGTCGGTGGTTTCGTTCAGTTTGGGGGATCATCCGTGCCTCCTTGACTACCTTGATACCGGTCTACTTTGCCCCCCTCACGGACTGAATCCGAGTCACAATCTTAGACAATGTTGCCGAGCCTCGCCGACCGATCGGAAGTACCCTGGCGGGAACAATTGATCGATGCGCACCCAGCGCGTTGCATCGTGAAACTGGACCGACACGAGCGGAGGCCTCAGCTCAACGGCGAGCCCGCAGGCTGTTCTATTGCCCGGTGCCAGATTAGCTCGCCACCGGTTGAGCGATGCCGACCGCTGCTCGTTGGACGTGCGCGTTCGCTGTCTTGACCGGGCAAGAGAAGCCTGCTCAAGTTCATTGGCCTGCGCGTAGAGCGCATCCAAATCCGTCCTGCCAAGAGCGGCTCGCATCTTTTCTTCATCAACCTTGAAGGCGCGAATCTTGGCACCGGTGATAGCAAGCAACGGCCGGAGCAGCACACCGATATCCCTCACTTCAGTAACCAACTCCGAGTTACACAAGGAATAGCCGCTCCGTGACCGGTCACCAGTCGTGTTCAAGTCGCACACATCAGCGCCAGTAGCTGCACTGTTGGCCGCCGTGCCCTTTGTCGCCAATCCGATTCGTTTCTGGTCGGAGTTCAGCCAGATTGCCTCAACGCCCAGTTCCCCAGGGTTCGCCCGCGTGGTCGCCTTCCAAGACCCGTCGGGCCCTCTTACCAGGAAAGCGATCACTTCGTTCTCGCTCAGATTCGGCTGGAAAACGCCAGGCGTCGTACCGGCCATCATGCTGGCCTTCACGTATCGACCTGCTGCCACGTCCTCTTCGATTGTCCAACCGGATGATCCGACCGACGGCGGGGGTGTAGATGCGCACCCGACTACGGCGATTGCTACGAATACGAACGTTAGTCGATCTCGAATGCTGTTCATGCGACCTCCAATGCGTGTCTAGTCTTCCTCTCACGGCGGACCAGCGCTGCAACATCAAGTAGCCGGTACGCCAAATCTGGTTTCAAGTCTCTTGCCGGGCATACGATCCAGTGTTCTCGGATCGCACAGACACTCAAAACGTGCGCCTGAATATCTGCGGGTATTTTCTCTAAGGAACGCCGGGCCGGCTTGAATCGCCCGTCACGGTCTGCAACCCGACGCAGAAACCACCTGACGGATTTATAGCCTTCGCCGTGTCGCTCACAGTGCGCGACAAGCGCCTCGAGACCCGTGTGTGCGCGCACGGCTACCGGGCTTTCCATCGCCCACAGTGGTGGTGGCTGCACCCAGAAGAACCCAAGCTGGAAGAATTGAAACTCCTCGTCTCCGGGAATCGGCAAGAGAAACGTCTTGCGCTCTTTAGCTGTACCGACAGCGGCTCGTTCAGCCTCCTCACCGCCTCCAGCGTAGTAATCGTCGTCTGCCATCACGCCCACAGCCTCGCTTCAAATTAATCCCCCAATGAGAGTAATACACCGTGGAGTTTTACTCCACTATGCGAATAATGCCGAAGGATGCAGAAGCAGCATCCATCAGTGTTGGCAATCGGGCAGGCAATACGCGCCAGACGCGAGGAACTGGGCCTGACGCAAGATGGATTTGCGAATGAGGTTGGTTTTGACCGGAGCTACTACGGTCACATCGAGCGCGGCAATTACAACCTAACCCTGACGGCGCTGCTGCGCATCGCCGTAGCGCTCGACGTGCCCGCAGGTGATCTACTTGTAGATGCTCAAGAACTATGCCGCGCCGAGCGGCAGTGAAGACTGCGGCGGCTGTGCCAACCGCGCTCTGATTCGACGTTCTCGTTCACGATCGGCAATTCGGCCAAGGCCGTCCGCAGTTAATGCGCTGTCAGTTACCTAATCTCTTTCGGCGTAGATGCGGCGTCAGCTTTTCGGCGCGTGAATCTGAAGATTACCGTTTTCGTCGACACCACAGCCACCACCTTCCCGACGCCGGCGCCTGATCGCCGCCAACTCTTCTGGGGTAGGCGTTCCGGCTGCTACTTTGAGCGCGTGCAACCAGTCTTCGGCGTTGGTGTCGTCGCTTTGCAGTATTGCTCTAAGGTTTAGCTCACTTGGGCTAATTTTATTTTTCACGACGCACCTGAACCGTAATTACGTGCTGACGAGGGTTTCATCTCAAAGCGGTAAATTATCATCCGGGGTCTGCGTTTTCGAGTTCCCCGGTACACTCGGCTAGTTGTAGCGCGGCATGAGCGATCAGGCTGCCAGGTAACTTTTCTTGCTCTAGCCGCATCCACCCGCTGCCAGTCTCCGACACCTGCAGCAACTGTAACTCGGCGGCTCGCAATAACCCTGACCGGACCGGAAGCACATGCTTAGTCCTATCTCTTGTCGAACAATCTGAGTATTGCCTTCGTTCCGACCCACCTCAAGATGGAACGTACATATAGCCGCTAAATCCGCCACCGTGGTTTCTGGTTATTGACAGTGTCGCCGTCATCATCGACCAATCCTGCCAACATCCTGAACAAGGATTCGGTCCCAGTCGGAGGCCAAGCCCTCGATGTAGCTCAATTAGATGAAGCGAATACACCCTCGTTGTCAGGTAACTGAGTATCGTGATGCCTCAATCAAGCCGAAAATCCAGAACTGTCCGCATGTATAGGAAGGCTGTCGGTATCGCACTTCGTCGTGTTTAGGCCGTTCACGTTTCGAGCTGTCCGACAGCAAGACTCGTGGAGAAAAATTTTTGCTGAGTGGAAATGTCACATACACTGTTGGCCACCTTCACTGCTCCAAATAAATCGTTGCCCGGTCCATCGCGCTCCATCCTGATCCTTCTCTTGGCTGCCATCCTGTTGGCTAGCCGGATCATTGGTGCGCATGCTCATGCGTGCTCGGACGGTGACCTCGATTGCCTGAAGGAAGCGCATGCAGACGCGATTGCTCACGTTAGTGAAGCGTGCGCAGACGAGACCTGCATAGACACCAAGGTTGAAGCGGCAGACGGCATCCTGGTCAAGCTGCTCGACGTCGATGAAAGCGATTTGCTCGCCGTTGTTGCAGCTGTATTGCTGGGCTTGTTTATCGCGCCGCGCATATTGCTCGTCGCGCAGCGCACCGCACCGCTGCCGCGTCATCGTGTCGGTCTCAGCCCCCCAGCGCGAGCCCCGCCCCTAGTTCTCTAGATTTCGCCTCCGGTGCCATTGCGGCACCGCCATGCGCCTGCTCGGCGCAACGATTTCTGGAGTCACCATGTCTGGTTATTTTTGCCGGATGGCGCTTTTCGCCATCGGGTTCACTTGGCTTGCAGCGGGCCATGCACAACCGCAAACCGCTGACGCCCTGACCTTGGGCGAGACGATTCAACGGGTCACAGACAACAACCCGTCCCTGGCGGCCTATGCGCCGCGCTTGAAAGCCTTGGCCGGGGAGCGAGCTTCAGCGTCGCTTTCACCGCCGTTGGCGCTCAATGCAGAAGCGGATGAGTTTGGCGGGACCAATGAAGCACAGGGCATCGACGGCGTTGAGTTAACGCTGGCTCTTTCCAGCGTCATCGAGCTGGGTGATCGTCCTGCATCCCGCACCGCCATTGTTGATGCACGGGAAGGGTTGACCGTTGCACAGCGACGCACGCGGTTGCTGGATGTGCAGGCCGAAGCCGCCCGGTTGTTTGTAGAACTGGCTGCGCTGCAGCAGGAGCTTGAGGTCGCCCGCCAGGCGCAAGACCTTGCGCGCCAAGCTGAAGAAACCGTGGGCCGGCGAGTCGGCCGTGCACGCGCTCCGCAGGCGGAACTGGACCGCGCCAAGGCCGCAACGGCCCGCGCCAGCCTGGAGGTGGGCCATATCGAGCATCAGCTGCCGACTGTGCGGACCAAGTTGGCCGCGTTGTGGGGTGCTGAGCAGCCCGGATTCCAGGTAGTTGATGACGATGCGCTGTTTCATCCCGGTAGCACTGGTGCCTTCGAGCCGCTGGTCGAGGCCCTGAACCGCAATCCGGATCTTCAGCAACTGGCCAGCCAAGAGCGAATCCAAACGGCCAGCTTGCGCCTGGCCCAGTCAAACGCGCGTGGCGACATTCGCTGGCGGGCGGGTGTGCGCCGGCTGGAAGGCAGCGATAGCACAGGCCTGGTTGCCGGGGTGAGCATTCCCTTGTTCTCCGGCCGCCGCGCGCAGGGCGACATTGCCGCCGCGACGGCGCGACGCGAGGCAGCGCGGTTTGATTCACAGGCCGCCGTTATTGCCGCACGCGCGACGCTGTTTGAAGCGTGGCAGCACCGGGCCCACGCCATCGAGGCGTTCGCCATGTTGCGGGATGCGGTCATCCCCAGGTTGGAGTCTGCTCTGGCAGACACGCGTGAGGCCTACCGGGCCGGGCGCTACAGCTACCTGGAGTTGATCGCGGCCAGGCAAGAGCTGATCGATGCGCGGCTGGCGCTCGTCAACGCAGCCCGTCGCGCGCATCTCAATCGAATTGAACTGGAGCGCCTGTCCGGCGCGGCGCTGACTGCTGCCGACAGCGACTCCGAACACAAGGAATCTGACCATGACCACTAAATACTGCCCATCGGCCACGAACATGCTCGCCGGGGTGCTTTTGTTGTCCCTGATGGCATTCGTGCCAGCCTCGCTCGCATATGGGGATGGTGACAAGCACGACGATCACGGCGACGGAAACGTTGTCGAGCTCAGCGAGTCCCAGATTGCGCTTGCGCAGTTGCAAATCGAGACTGCCGGGCCCGGCACTTTGCGGGAGACATTGCACGTCTTCGGCCGGATCGAGCCGATTCCGTCGCGCACTGCGGTGGTACAGGCGCGATATGCGGGCCAAATCGTTCGGCTTGATCCGGATGTCGGACAGCGCGTGACGCGTGGCGATGTGCTCGCCACCGTGGAAGCTGACGACAGCCTGCAGCGCTATTCGCTGCGTGCGCCCATCAGCGGCGTGGTTGTCGAGCGTATGGCCTCGGCGGGTGAGGCGACAGCTGGTCGAGCGTTGCTGCGCATCGCCGACTACGCGCAAGTCTGGGCGCAACTGGCCATCTTCCCCTCACAGATTGCCAAAGTGAGCTTGGGCCAATCGGTTTTGATACACGGTGACGGCGGACTCGCCGAAGCTGCCATCGACTGGATTGCTCCCGCTGCGGATCACGGTCCCGCACGCCGCGCACGCGTGGTTCTGCCAAACCCCGATGGAAGGTGGGCACCGGAAACGACGATCAGTGCAGAGATTGTCACAGCCACCACCGACGCCGCGCTCGTCGTCGAGAACCGGGCGTTACAGGACATCGAAGGCCGCCCATCCGTATTCGTGCGAGAAGCCGATGACTTTGAAGTTCACCCACTCACGCTGGGCCGCAGCGACGGGCGAGTGACAGAGGTGCTGGGTGGTTTGGAATCCGGTGTGGTGTACGTCACGGCCAACAGCTATCTGCTGAAAGCCGAGCTGGAGAAATCCAGCGTCGAAGACCACGACTGAGGGCCCGTCATGATCAATTCAATCGTGCGTGCTGCCGTTGGGCAGCGCTGGCTGATTTTGGCACTGATGCTGGTGTGGATCGGGGTCGGGGTTTGGAGCTACAGCTCGCTGCCCATTGATGCCGTGCCGGATATCACCAACGTGCAGGTGCAAATCAACACCGCCGCACCCGGCTACTCGCCGCTGGAGACCGAGCAGCGGGTCACCTTCCCGGTGGAAACCGCGCTCTCGGGCCTGCCAAATCTGGACTACACCCGCTCGCTGTCGCGCTATGCGCTGTCACAGGTCACGGTGGTGTTTGAAGAAGGCACCGACCTGTACTTTGCCCGCAACCTCATCAACGAGCGGCTGTCTGCAGTTCGCAGTCAGTTGCCGCCCGGCCTGGAGCCGGAGATGGGGCCGATCAGCACCGGGCTGGGTGAGATCTACATGTACGCCGTGCGCGCTGAGCCGGGTGCCATGCAGGCGGATGGCCGCCCGTGGGATGCCATGGGACTGCGCGAAGTGCAGGACTGGATCGTTCGTCCGCAGCTCGTGCTCACGCCGGGCGTGGCCGAGGTCAACAGCATCGGCGGCTTCAACAAGCAGTACCACGTGCTGCCGGATCCGCAGAGGCTGCTGGCGTGGGGCCTGTCGATGTCGGACGTGACTGATGCCCTGATGCGCAACAACAGCAACCGCGGCGCAGGCTATGTCGAGCGCAACGGCCAGCAACTGCTGGTGCGCTCGCCGGGCCGCCTGGAAAGCCTTGCTGACATCGAGCAGGTCGTGGTCGCGCATCGTGAGGGCGTGCCTGTGCTCGTGCGTGACCTGGCTGAAGTTGCCTTGGGCCGTGAACTGCGCTCAGGTGCAGCCACCGTCGGGGGTGAAGAGGCGGTGCTTGGCACGGCCATGATGCTGCTGGGCGAAAACTCGCGTGCTGTGGCTCGCGATGTCGCCGGGCGCATTGAAACCATCAGCCGGTCGCTGCCCGACGGTGTGTATATCCAGCCGCTGTACGACCGCACAACGCTGGTTGATAAAGCCATCTCCACCGTGCAGAAAAACCTGCTCGAAGGCGCACTGCTGGTCATCGTGGTGTTGTTCCTGCTGCTGGGTAATATCCGCGCCGCCCTGATCACTGCTGCGGTTATCCCGTTGGCGATGCTGGCGACGATCACCGGCATGGTGCGCACGGGCGTCTCGGCCAATCTGATGAGCCTGGGCGCACTGGATTTCGGGTTGATCGTGGATGGCGCCGTGATTGTGGTCGAGAACTGCATTAGACGTTTGTCCGAAGCACAACACGGCACTGGCGAGCGAAGGCTCGCGCTCAAAGAGCGACTGCATGTGGTCTATACCGCCACCAGTGAAGTGATTCGCCCGAGCTTGTTTGGCGTTGGCATCATCACCGTGGTTTACATCCCGATCTTCTCGCTCACAGGCGTTGAGGGGAAGATGTTTCACCCGATGGCCGCTACCGTCGTGATGGCGTTGCTGGCGGCCATGGTGCTGTCACTGACATTCGTTCCGGCGGCCGTTGCCCTATTCATGCGCGGGCCAGTTGCAGAGCGCGAGAGCTTGCTGATTCGCGGAGCCAAGCGGGCCTATGAGCCGCTGCTGGCTGGCGCACTGAAGTTGCGCTGGGCGCTGGTGGCCGGAGCGACGGTGCTCGTGGTGGCCAGTGGCTGGCTTGCCACCACGCTGGGGTCTGAATTTGTGCCGCAACTCGATGAAGGTGATGTCGCCATCCAGGCCCTGCGGATCACGGGCACGGGCTTGGGCCAGTCGCTTGAGCTCCAAGCTCAACTGGAACAGCGCATCAGCGAGTTTCCGCAGGTCGAAATCGCGTTTGCCCGCGTCGGTACGGCCGAAGTCGCCACCGACCCGATGCCGCCGAACATCTCAGACGGTTACGTGATGCTCAAGCCGCGCAATGAATGGCCCGATCCGAGCCTGTCCAAAGCCGAACTGGTCGAGCAGATGGAAGACGCGCTGGGCGAGTTGGTGGGTAACAACTACGAGTTCTCGCAGCCCATTCAACTGCGCTTCAACGAGCTGATCTCAGGCGTCCGGGCAGACCTTGGCATCAAGGTGTTTGGTGACGACTTGGAAGAACTGCTGCGTAGCGCACAGGCCATACAGCTGTCTGTTATACACTTCT
>JAAFAL010000116.1 GCA_018222345.1 bacterium | reverse complement strand
CGCCGTCCAACTTGGCGGTGGTCGGCCGCTACATCCTCACACCGCGCGTGTTCAACCTGCTCGGCAGCGTCGAGCCGGGCAGCGGCGGCGAGATTCAGCTCACCGATGCCATCAGCAAGCTGATCAACGAGCAGACCGTGCTGGCGTTTGAGTTCGATGGCCAGCGCTTTGATTGCGGCAGCAAGCTGGGTTACCTGCAGGCCAATGTCGAACTCGGGCTCAAACACCCCGATTTGGCGGAAGAATTCCGTGACTATCTGGGCAAGCTGACCAACGACTGGCCGAAGAAATAATTAGTCGCTACTGGCTAGAAATAAACCGCGCAGACGGTGGAATACGCGCGGCAGCAAGCGCATCATAGGCAGCCGTCAGCAAACGGCTGTGGTGTAGTTGCCGCAGCCACTCGGAGAAGACGATGACCGGCGAAAAGATGCGGCAGTTCATGCTCACATCGCCAATCCAAGGCGCCAACGCCAATTGGGTTGAACTGCAGTACGAGCAATACCTGGACGACCCCAGTTCGGTCGAGGACAGTTGGCGCGCCTATTTCGACAGCTTGGACGGCGACGGCGACACGCCACACAGCCCGGTGCGCGAGGCCTTTGAGGCCTTAGCCAAGCAGGGCCCGCGCGCGACCGGCCCGGTTGACGCTGGTAGCTACGACGCTGCTGCCGCTGCAAAGCAGGGGCAAGTGCTGCGGCTGATCAACTACTACCGCGTGCGCGGCCACCAAGCCGCGCAGTTGGATCCGCTGGGTTTGGCCAAGCAGCGCAAGGTGCCCGACCTTGATCCCAGCTTTCATAACCTGAGCGAGTCGGACTTCGACATCGAGTTCAACACCGGCTCGCTGGCCACGGCTGATCGCTTACCGCTGCGGCGCATCATCGAGATCATCAGCTCCGTTTATACCGGTAGCATCGGCGCCGAGTACATGTACATCAACGACACGCCGCAAAAGCGCTGGATTCAAGCGCGCTTGGAAGGCACCGTTGATCAGCCACGGCTGGATGAAGACGAAAAGAAAAACCTGTTGCTGCAACTGACCGCGGCGGAGGGCTTGGAGCGCTACATGCACACCCGCTATGTGGGGCAAAAGCGCTTTTCGCTCGAGGGTGGCGACAGCCTCATACCTGCCATGGACACGCTGATCCGGCGAGCCACTGGCAACGGTGTCGAAGAAGTCGTCATTGGCATGGCGCACCGTGGCCGCTTGAACTTGCTGGTCAACATTCTCGGCAAGTCGCCCAAAGACTTGTTTGAAGAATTCGAAGGCAAGATCGACGCCAGTGACCCGCGCCACTCAGGCGATGTGAAGTACCACAAGGGGTTCTCCAGCGACATCGAGGTCGATGGCAAGCGCGTACACATGGTGTTGGCGTTCAACCCGTCGCATTTGGAGATCGTCAACCCGGTGGTCGAAGGCTCGGTCAAGTGCCGCCAGCATCGCCGTGGCGACGATACTGGCGATACCATTTTGCCGGTGCTGATCCACGGCGATGCGGCATTTGCTGGGCAGGGCGTGGTGATGGAAACCATGCAGCTTAGCCAGGCCAAGGGCTATGCCACCGGCGGCACGGTGCACATCATCGTTAACAACCAGGTGGGCTTTACCACCGACAACCCCATCGAAACGCGCCAGCGCAAACATGCGCGCACGTCGATGTATTGCACCGACTTGGCCAAAATGCTGGAGTCGCCAGTGTTCCACGTGAACGCTGATGACCCCGAGGCGGTGGTGTTCGTGACCAAAATGGCCATGGACTACCGCGCCAAATTCCACAAAGACGTGATCATCGACCTGATTTGCTACCGCCGCCATGGCCATAACGAGGCCGACGAGCCGATGGTGACGCAGCCGGAGATGTATCAGCTGATCAAGCAGCACCCCACCACGCGCACGCTATATGCCAAGCAATTGGCCGACGAAGGCGTTGTTAGTGCCGAAGACGCCGAAGCGATGCAGGAGAGCTATCGCGAGGGCTTGGACCAAGGCGAAAACACCGCCCGTACCACCTTGGGCATGGTCGGCAATGAGCACACTGTGGACTGGTCGCGCTACATCAATGGCGCCTGGGACGACATGGCCGAAACCAAAGTGGCGCGTAAAACCCTGGCCAAGCTTGCCGATAAGCTGCTTGAGCTACCCGATGGCTTCGAGTTGCACAACCGCATCGAGCGGGTGATGAAAGATCGCCGCAAAATGGCCGATGGCGAGTTGCCGCTGGACTGGGGTATGGCCGAGACGCTGGCTTATGCGTCGATGATTGACGAAGGCTTTCAGGTCCGCTTGTGCGGCCAGGATGCTGGCCGTGGCACGTTTTTCCATCGCCAGGCGCGGCTGTTGAATCAAAACAACGGCGAGGTGCTGATCCCGCTGGAAAACATCAAGACTGAGCGCGACTTTGTCGTCAACGACACGCTGTTGTCGGAAGAGGGCGTGTTGGGCTTCGAATACGGCTTTTCGACCGCCGTGCCCGACACCATGGTGATTTGGGAAGCGCAATTCGGCGACTTTGCCAATGGCGCGCAGGTTGTGGTCGATCAATTCATTGCTTCGGGCCAGGCCAAATGGGGCCGTATGTGCGGCCTGACTATGTTCCTGCCGCACGGCTACGAAGGCCAGGGGCCGGAGCACAGTTCGGCGCGCCTGGAGCGCTATTTGCAATTATGTGCGGGCGACAACATGCAAGTGTGCGTGCCGTCCACACCGGGGCAGTTCTTCCACATGATCCGCCGGCAAATGAAGCGAGACTTCAAACTGCCGCTGATCGTGATGACGCCCAAGAGCCTGCTGCGCCACAAAAAGTCGGTTTCAAGCCTGGATGAGTTGGTAGATGGCCACTTCCACCCGCTGATTTACGACCAGACCAAACGCAAGACCAAAGACAAGGTCAAGCGCGTAGTGCTGTGTAGCGGCAAGGTCTATTACGACCTGCACGCCAAGCGTGAAGAACTGAGCCACGAAGACGACGTCGCGCTGGTGCGTGTCGAGCAGCTATATCCGTTCCCGCGTGAGCACTATGCGCAGATGCTGGACACGTACAAAAATGCCACTGAGATTGTCTGGTGCCAGGAAGAGCCGGAAAACCAAGGCGCGTGGTATCAGATCAAGCACCGCCTGCAAGTGCCGCTGGGCGAGCAGCACGTCATGATGTACGCCACGCGTGCTGGTTCGCCGTCAACAGCAACTGGTTTTGCCAGTGTGCACGCCCAAGAGCAGGAAGAATTGGTTCAGAAAGCCATCGTTGGTGGCGACACTGTGAAAGGCGGCTAGCAAGCCCCCAATAGGATTGATTAATGAGTATTGAAGTCAAAGTGCCGGCACTGCCGGAGTCCGTTTCCGAAGCCACCGTTGCAGTGTGGAATAAAGCTACCGGAGATGTCGTCGAGCGCGACGAGATCATCTGCGAGCTGGAAACCGACAAGGTGATGCTGGAAGTGCCTGCGGTGTCTGCGGGCACGCTGGGTGAGATCAAGGCCGAAGAGGGCGCCACGGTTGGCTCCGGCGACGTCTTGGCCTTGCTGGAAGAAGGCGACGGCGTCAGCAAATCCAAAGCTGAGTCCGACGACCAAGATGATGGCGACGGCGGTGACGAGAAAGCCGCGAAAAGCAAGGACTCCGGCGACGATTCAGGCGACGAGGGCAAGTCCAGCGCTGATGCGCCGGCAACCAGCCCGGCGGTACGCAAGCTGATGCTGGAACACGGCCTGGACGCCGCTGACATCACCGGCACCGGCAAGAACGGCCGCATCATCAAAGAAGACGTCGAGAAGTATCTGGCCGATGGCGGCGGCAACAAATCGGATAAGTCCGAAGCGCCAAAACCCGAGTCGGACGCCAAGTCGGATTCGAAGAAGACAGCCGACACGCCGGCGCCTGCCGCTGGCAGCCGCGAGGAAAAACGCGTGCCGATGACGCGCATCCGCAAGCGCATCGCCGAGCGCCTGGTCGAAGCGCAGCAAACCGCTGCCATGCTCACCACCTTCAACGAAGTCGATCTCACCGAAGTCATGGCCCTGCGCGCCAAGTACAAGGAACCCTTCCTCAAGGCGCACGACACCAAGCTGGGCTTCATGTCGTTCTTCGTCAAAGCCAGCGTTGAAGCGCTGAAGAAGTTCCCGCTGGTCAACGCCTCGATTGATGGCGACGACATTGTTTATCACGGTTACTACGATATCGGCATCGCGGTGAGCACCGACCGCGGCCTGGTCGTGCCAGTGCTGCGCGACTGCGACAGCCTCAGCTTTGCCGGGGTCGAGCAGGGCATTGTCAACTACGGCCAAAAGGCCCGCGACGGCAAGATCACCATGGACGACATGCAGGGCGGCACGTTTTCCATCACCAATGGCGGCACCTTCGGCTCGATGATGTCCACACCCATTTTGAACCCGCCGCAAAGCGCCATTCTGGGCATGCACAACATCGTCCAGCGGCCGATGGTTGTCGATGGCGAGATCAAGGCGCGGCCGATGATGTATCTGGCGCTGAGTTACGACCACCGCATTGTTGACGGCAAGGACGCCGTGAGCTTCCTGGTCACCATCAAGAACATGCTGGAAGACCCCGGCCGGATGTTGCTGACGGTTTGATGCCCCTCACCCGAAATCGCGTCGCGATTTCGACCTCTCCCTTGGGGCGAGGTGAACAAATCCTTCTCCCGCCGGGAGAAGGTGGCGCGGAAGCGCCGGATGAGGGGTTTAGAGTTTAATTAATGCATTAAAATCATATAATTAATGCAAATATTAGAGAAATGACATGAGCACAAAATACGACATTGTTGTCATCGGCGGCGGCCCCGCCGGCTACGTGGCAGCCATCCGCGCCGGCCAATTGGGCTTCAAGACGGCCTGTGTCGATCAATGGCTCAACCGTGATGGTTCCCACGCCTTTGGCGGCACCTGCCTGAATGCCGGATGTATTCCGTCCAAGGCGCTGCTGGAGTCGTCCGAGCTGTACGAGCGCACCAAGCACGAGGCCGAAACCCATGGCATCGGCGTCGGCGAAGTCACCTTGGACGTGGCCAAGATGCTCGAGCGCAAGGACGGCATCGCCAAGCAGCTCACCGGCGGTGTGCAAGCGCTGTTCAAAGCCAACAAGGTCGATGGGATTGCCGGAACTGGCACCATCACAGCCAAAGACACGGTCAAGGTTACGCCTGTCACCGACGATGGCGAGGAGCAAGAGCTCAAAGCCAAGCACATCATTATTGCCAGCGGCAGCACGCCGGTCGAGCTGCCCATGGCTAAGTTCGACGGCGACAAGATTGTCGATAGCTGGGGCGCGCTGGAGTTTGACGAAGTGCCCAAACGCCTGGGCGTTATTGGCGCCGGTGTTATCGGCGTGGAGTTGGGCAGCGTGTGGTCGCGCCTGGGCTCCGAAACCGTGCTGATTGAAGCTATGCCCGACTTCCTGCCCATCGCCGATGCTGCAATCGCCAAAGACGCTGCGCGGCAGTTCAAGAAGCAGGGCCTGGACATTCGCCTGGGCGCCAAGGTGTCCAAAGCCGAGGTCAAGGGCGACGAAGTGGTGGTCGAATACGAGGCCAAGGACAAGACGGAAACCCTGACTTTCGACAAGCTCATTGTTGCCGTCGGCCGCCGGCCCGAAACAGCCAAACTGCTCGACGGCGTGGACGTAAAGCTCAGTGATCGCGGCTTTGTCGAGGTCGATGCCGACTACAAGACCAGCGTCGATGGCATTTACGCCGTTGGCGACGTCATTGGAGGCATGATGCTGGCGCACAAGGGCGAGGAAGAGGGCGTGGCCTGCGTGGAGAAAATCCACGGCGAGAAGGTCGAGGTCAATTACGAAACCATCCCGTCGGTGATCTACACCATGCCTGAGGTGGCGTGGGTGGGCAAAACCGAGCAGCAATGCAAGGACGAGGGGCTGGATGTGAACATCGGCAGCTTCCCGTTTGCCGCCAATGGCCGCGCCAAGGCCATGGAGCAGGCCATCGGCCAGGTGAAAATGATTGCCGACGCCAAGACCGACCGCATCCTGGGCGTTCATATGGTCGGCCCGTATGTGTCGGAACTGGTGGCCGAGATGGTGGTCGCAATGGAGTTCGGCGGAACCGCCGAAGATATTTGCCTGATCATGCATGCCCACCCGACCTTGTCGGAGGCCGTGCACGAAGCCGCATTTTCCGTTCATGGCCGCGCCATACACGCCATGAACAAGAAACGCTGACAGACCCGGCCCACCTCACCTAAACTAGCGCTATGAACAAACAACACTTTGCATTTCTGGCCCTGGCCTTGCCGGGGCTTTTCTTTAGTGCCGCTAGCGCTGCTGCGCAGGGGCTGGATTTGAACCTGAGTTCGGACGCCATCCGCGGCGAGTTCGCGTTTGACGTTGGCGGCCTGCCCAACAACAACGCCAAGGTCGCCATTGGCGGCTTGTTCTCGGAAGACCTCGACCCCGAAGAGCTGACAGCCATCCACGCTGGCTTGTTGGTCACTGGCGACACCGGCGCCCGTGAAGCCTTGGTCGAAGCTGGTTTGGGCGTGCGCCTGGTTGCGCTGGATGTGGCGGACAGCCTGAATGGCGCCGCCATCGCCCTGGGCGGTGAAGTCGATGCCCGCTTGCCGGCTTACAACCGCATCGGCGTGTCGGGCTACGTCTATTTCGCTCCGGATGTTTCGTCGTTTTCCGACATCAACCAGTACATCGAGTATGCGTTTGATGCCAACTACGAGATCATTCGCAATGCCTTTGTTTACTTGGGCTACCGGCAGGTTCGTCTGGACATCGACCCGATCGGCGACTTCACTGCCGACACCGGTGCGCATGCTGGCTTTCGCCTGCGTTTCTGATCAGGTCAGGTAACGCACGTGGCAGGTCACAGCAAATGGGCGAACATCCAGCACCGCAAGGGCGCCCAGGATAAAAAACGCGGCAAGCTGTTTACCAAGCTGGCCAAGGAAATCACCGTGGCCGCCAAGCTGGGCGACCCCGATCCCGCGGCCAACCCGCGCTTGCGGCTTGCGGTCGATAAAGCCAAGGCGCAGTCGCTGCCCAAGGACAACATCGAACGCGCCATCAAGCGTGGCAGCGGCGACATGGAGGGCGACGATTACGAAGAAATTCGTTACGAGGGCTACGGCCCCAATGGCGTCGCCATCATGGTCGATTGCCTGTCGGACAACCGCAACCGCACGGTGTCTGACGTGCGCCATGCCTTCACCAAATATGGCGGCAACCTCGGCGCCGACGGTTCCGTGGCCTATTTGTTTACGCTCACTGGCCTGCTGATCTTCGCTGATGCCGACGAAGAGCAAGTGATGGAAGTGGCCATCGAAGCGGGCGCTGAGGACATTGTCGCCAACGACGATGGCTCGGTCGAGGTCAAAACCACACCAGATGATTTTGAGGCTGTGCGCGACGCTTTTGTGGCTGCCGGGCTCGAACCCGCACACGCCGAAGTAACGCAGGTGGCGTCAACCAGCACGGCGCTCGATGCGGATCAGTGGGAAAGCTTCAACAAGCTATTCGACGCGCTCGACGATCTGGACGACGTGCAGGACGTTTTCAGCAATGCTGAGGAAGCCTGACGCCGGTAATCCCCCTCAATCCTCCTTTGAGAAAGGGGGATGTCTCATTCGGGCCAATGCCTCTGCTTCCCTTTTTTCCGAAGGGGGATTGAGGGGGGTTCAAACAGGCCGGAACCTCGCATCGTGACCGCCTCAGTCAGAATAATCGGCATCGACCCCGGTTCACGCGTGACCGGTTGGGGCATCATCGAAACCAGCGGCCGGGATTACATCCACATCGCCAATGGTTGCCTGCGGCTGGGCGACGGCCCGTTCGACCAACGTCTGCGGGCCTTGTTCGAAGGCCTGCAAGCGCTGGTGGCCGAACACGCCCCGCAGGAAGCGGCGTTGGAAGACGTGTTCATGAATAAAAATGCCATGTCGGCGCTCAAGCTGGGGCAAGCGCGCGGCGCGGCTTTGGCTGCTGTCGCCTGCCTCCACCTGCCGGTGGCGGCTTACAGCCCGGCCAAAGTTAAGCAAAGCATTGTCGGCAATGGCCGCGCTGAAAAAGAGCAGGTAAATCATATGGTGCGCGTGTTGCTCAATCTGACCAAGGCACCTCAGGCTGACGCGGCTGATGCACTGGGTGTTGCCATCAGCCATGCCCATTGGCGCGCCTCACCGGCCAGCCGGCTCGATGCCATGATTGCCCAGGCCGACGCCAAGGTGGCACAGCAATGATCGGGCGGCTTAAAGGTACGCTGGCCGACAAGCAACCGCCATGGTTGCTGGTGGATGTGAATGGTGTGGGCTATGAGGTCGAAGCGCCGATGTCCACCATTTTCGACATGCCACAAGTGGGCGAGCCCGTCACGCTTTATACCCACCTGGCCGTGCGTGAAGACGCACAGCAATTGTTCGGCTTTGCATCCGAGGCCGAGCGCACCTTATTTCGTACGCTGATCAAGATCAGCGGCGTGGGTGGCAAGTTAGCGCTGGCCATCTTGTCGGGCATGCCCACCGACGAGTTCGTACGCGTGGTCGAGGAGGGCGACGCCGTGCGCCTGACCAAGCTGCCAGGCGTGGGCAAGAAAACCGCCGAGCGCCTGATTATCGAACTGCGCGGCAAGACCGACAGCGTCATCGCGCCCGCAGGCAAAGCTGCCGCAGCGCGCCCGGCCACTCCCGCTGCCGACGCCCGCGATGCCTTGGTGGCCCTGGGTTACAAGGCCAATGACGCCAAGAAGATGGTTGATGCCGTTGATGAGGCTGGGTTGGACAGCGAAACGCTCATTCGCAAGGCTTTGCGATCCTCTGTTCGCTAGGAGCCTGCACCGCAGGCTCTTAACCGTCGCTCGTTTCAGCACTGTTGGCGACTCGTGCCTGGTAGGCC
>JAAFAL010000115.1 GCA_018222345.1 bacterium | reverse complement strand
GCGTATTAGATATGCCTCCTTTCGATCCACACATCATAGTCTGAAGAAGCCCCCTTCATTAGTTGACCTCACAAATTCCCGCCATGTGCGGTGGTGTGTATACCAGTAGTAGCCTGTTTTATACCGTTTAGATACTGATAGCGTCGCCCTATTGGAGTGAGCTTCATCGGCTGTCCAGTATGTTGCCCGACTTCTTTTCAAGAGTTTTTTACTGATTTCATTTTCAACCAGAAGCTTGCCTTTCTCTCTTGCGGCTTCAAGTTCGCCTTTGGGTGTGAGTTCGATGGACCGAGGCGTGTTGGGCTCATCATGCTGATCTTCTGATGCTGATGTATCGTCGACGATTTCCGAAGCGGCAACGAATGCCAAATCAATGATGTTGTCGAGCCTGGTGTACTCGATTGGCCTCAAGATTTCGCGAATTTTCTCTACAGTGTTCTCTTCTGTTTCCTCTTTTAGAGTAACGAGCTTTGTCAGGGCCTCAACGCTAATTATGCGCACGTCCCAGGCGTGTCTAGATCCACGAACTTGGGCCTCTAGGTCGCCGGTATCCTGTCGACCTACGATTATCAGGATCGAAGACTTCGAGGTGGTAATTCCTTCGGATATGGCGTCCGTTCTATATTTGGCTATCTTGTCTAGGTTAATTCGATAAGAATCGGTTGTTTTAACTTCGACGATAAGACCTTCTTGCGGAGTTGAACCCCAATAACCGTCGCTGTTTATCGTATTGCTACGGCCGTGGAACAGGCCATTCTCGACCCGGAAATCGAGCCTTCTACCAAGTTCATTTACCACGTCTTGGAGGACGAAGCCGCTGTTTTCAAATTTTGTATCTAGGCAGGACTGGGCATGTGCGAACAGCTCGGCGTTGCTCGCTTGTCTTAGGTAGAGTCTTAACTCAACACAACAATCTGAATTATCTCGGAGCTTGCCGTCACCGCATAACGCGACCAACTGCTGAATTGACAGAGATTGAATTGTTTCTGGATTCGACTCAAGTATTGGCTGCAGCGCCATCCTTAGAATCCTCGCTCAGAGACGGCCAGTCCTCATCAATCCCAACTCAACGTCCCACCCGCCTGATACTCAATAACCCGAGTCTCAAAGAAATTCTTCTCTTTGTTCAGGTCCATCATTTCGCTCATCCACGGGAAGGGGTTGGTGGCGGCGGGGAAGATGTCGGCGATGCCGATTTGATTGGCGCGGCGGTTGGCGATGAAGCGCAGGTAGTCGTTGAACATGTTGGCGTTCAGGCCCAGCACGCCGCGGGGCATGGTGTCGTGGGCGTATTTGATTTCCAGCTCGGTGGCTTCCTTGATCATGCCGACCACTTCGGCCTGGAACTCGGGCGTCCACAGGTGCGGGTTTTCGATCTTGATCTGGTTGATGACGTCGATGCCGAAGTTCATGTGCATGGACTCGTCGCGCATGATGTATTGGATTTGCTCGGACGCGCCGGTGAGCCGATTCTGGCGGCCGAAGCTGAGCAGTTGCACAAAGCCCACGTAGAAGAAAATGCCTTCAAAAACAACGTAGAAGGCGATCATGTCGCGCAGCAGGCGCTGGTCGTCTTCGGGCGTGCCGGTGTGGAAATGGGGGTCGGCCAGTGACTGCGTGTACGGCAGCGCCCAAGCGGCCTTGTCGTGCACGGACGGCACTTCGCGGTACATGTTGAACACTTCGGCTTCGTCCATACCCAGGCTTTCGACGATGTACTGGTAGGCGTGGGTGTGCAGGGCCTCTTCGAAGGCCTGGCGCAGCAGGTACTGGCGGCACTCGGGGTTGGTGATGTGGCGATAGACCGCCAGCACAAGATTGTTGGCCACCAGGCTGTCGGCGCTGGCAAAAAAGCCCAGCGCGCGCTTGACGATTAGGCGCTCGTCGTCGGTGAAGGCGTTGGGGTCTTGCCACTGGGCAATGTCGGCCGACATGTTGATCTCGTTGGGCATCCAGTGGTTGGCGCAGCCGGCGATGTACTTGTCCCAGGCCCACTTGTACTTGAAGGGCACCAGCTGGTTGAGGTCGGCCTTGCAGTTGATGATCTTTTTGTCGTCAACCTGAATGCGGGCAGCGCCCATGTCCACGTCTTCGACGCCGGTGGCGCCCACGGGGCCGTCGCTGGCGTCACCTGGATTGACCGCAAAGGGGTCGGGGTGGTCGGCGTTCAGCGAGCCGGCGGTTTGTGCGCCGGTGGCCTGTGCCGGGCCGTATTGCTGGGTTGGGTCGTCGTTCCAGTCGAGTGTGCTCATGGTCTTGTCCTGTTTGATTCTGTCGTTTACTTGTTCAGTTTCGATTTGCTTGTGTCATTGCGAGGTCCAAAACTTGTTTTGGGCCGTGGCAATCTCGTTGGGTGGCAGCCGCGTGACGAGATTGCTTCGTTGCGCTCGCAATGACAGGCGGGTGTGCTTGCAGTGGCGAGGTTGCCGCGGGCGCTGTGCGCCCTCGCAATGACAGGTACTTTCTAGGCGCTATTGGCAGGCCTCGCAGTCGGGCTCGAGGATGGAGCAGACCTGGGGCGCGGATGAGCCGTTGCTTGCGCCATTAGGTGCGGGCGAGGCGCTCACGGCCGGTGCCGCCGCTGGGCTGGCGCCCGTGCCGGAGGATTGCCCCGAACCCACCTGGTTGAGCCGGTTGTCGCTGATGGTGGACTTCTCGGCGTGGGTGGCGCCCATGGTGCGCAGGTAGTAGGTGGTTTTGAGGCCGCGCAGCCAGGCGTTCTTGTACAACTGGTCGAGCTTCTTGCCGTTCGGCTGGCTCATGTACAGGTTCAGGCTTTGGGCTTGGTCCAGCCACTTCTGGCGGCGGCTGCCGGCCTTGATCAGCCAGTTGGCATCGATCTCGAACGCGCACTTGTACAGCGCTTTCAAGTCATCGGGGATGCGGTCAATCGGCAGCACCGAGCCGTCGAAGTATTTGAGGTCGTGCGCCATCACCTGGTCCCACAGGCCGCGCTCTTTCAGGTCGGCAACCAGGTACGGATTCACCACGGTGAACTCGCCCGACAAGTTCGATTTGACGTACAGGTTCTGGTACGTGGGCTCGATGGACTGGCTGACGCCGGTGATGTTGGCAATGGTGGCGGTGGGCGCAATGGCCATGCAGTTGCTGTTGCGCATGCCGATGGTCTTGACCCGGTCACGCAGTGTGTCCCAGTCTAGGCGCTGGCTGCGGTCTTGCTCCAGGTAGGCCTGGCCGTCGGGCGATGCGCCGCGGGCTTCGGCCAGCGCTTCGATGCTGTCGATAGGCAGGATGCCTTGGCTCCACAAGCTGCCTTCAAAGGTTTGGTAGGCGCCGCGCTCTTCGGCCAGGTTGGTACTGGCGGCAATCGCGTAGTAGCTGATCAGTTCCATGGATTCGTCTGCAAAATCAACGGCTTGCTCGCTTTCATACGGCAGGCGCAGCTTGTACAGCGCATCTTGGAAGCCCATCACGCCCATGCCCACGGGGCGGTGGCGCAGGTTGGAATTCCGCGCCGCTGGCACGCTGTAGTAGTTGTACTCGATGACGTTGTCGAGCATGCGCAGGGCAGTGTTGACGGTTTTCTCGAGCTTCTCGCGGTTGATGCCCACGGTGCCGTCGGGCAGCTCTTCGATGTGCTGCGGCAGGTTGATCGAGCCCAGGTTGCACACGGCAATCTCTTTGCCGGGGCTGGTGTTCAGGGTGATCTCGGTGCACAGGTTGCTGCTGTGGACGACGCCCACGTGCTGCTGCGGGCTGCGCAGGTTGCACGGATCCTTGAAGGTCATCCACGGGTGGCCGGTTTCGAACAGCATGCCCAGCATCTTGCGCCACAGGTTCACGGCGGGCATACGCTTGTGTACGGTGATTTCGCCGCGGTCGGCTTTGGCTTCGTAGGCCACGTAGGCGGTTTCGAAGTCCAGGCCGGTCAGGTCGTGCAGGTCGGGCACATCGTTGGGCGAGAACAGCGTCCACTGGCCGTCTTCCATCACCCGCTTCATGAACAGGTCGGGGATCCAGTTGGCGCTGTTCATGTCGTGGCAGCGGCGGCGCTCGTCGCCGGTGTTCTTGCGCAGTTCGATGAACTCTTCGATGTCCTTGTGCCAAGTTTCCAGGTAGCTGCACACCGCGCCTTTGCGCTTGCCGCCCTGGTTGACGGCCACGGCGGTGTCGTTGACCACTTTGAGGAAGGGCACGACGCCTTGTGACTTGCCATTGGTGCCTTTGATGTGGGCACCCAAGGCGCGCACGGGCGTCCAGTCGTTGCCCAGGCCGCCGGCGAATTTGCTCAGCATGGCGTTGTCGTGGATGGCGCCGTAGATGCCGCCCAGGTCGTCGGGCACGGTGGTGAGGTAGCAGGACGACAACTGCGGACGCAGCGTGCCACTGTTGAACAGCGTCGGCGTGCTGCTCATGAAGTCGAAGGACGACAGCAGTTGGTAGAACTCGATGGCGCGGGCTTCGCGGTCAACCTCGTTGATGGCCAGGCCCATGGCCACGCGCATGTAGAACGCCTGTGGCAGTTCGAAGCGCGTGTCTTCATGGTGGATGAAGTAGCGGTCGTACAGGGTTTGCAGGCCGAGGAAGTTGAACTGGTTGTCGCGGTCGGGCAGCAGGGCTTCGCCGAGGCGCTGCAGGTCGTAGCTTTTCAGTTCGGCGTCGATCAGCTCGTGCTCGGCGGCTTTGTGGATGTAATCGGCAAAGTATTCGGCGTACAGGCCGCGCATTTCGCTGTGGGTGGCGTACACCACGCGGAAGTTCAAAAACTCCAGCGCCTCGTGGCGCAGCTTGTCCATCAGCAGCCGGGCTGAAACTTGGCTGTAGTTGGGCTCGGCCTCGATCAACGTGCGCGCAGCCATCATGGTGGCTTGGCTCAGCTCGCTTTCGGTCATGCCGTCGTAGAGGTTGCGCAGGGTGTCGGCCACCACGCGGTCGCCATTGACGTCTTCGAGGCCTTCGCAGGCTTCTTCGACGAGGCGGCGCAGGCGCATTTCGTCCAGCGGGCGCTGGCTGCCGTCGCTGTACTGCACGCGTACGCCGGTGTTTTCCAGCGGCAGGCTGTCGCTGGACTTGACCGCACGTTCCTTGCTGCGCTCGTCGCGATACAACACGTAGCTGCGGGCGACCTTTTGCTCGCCGCTGCGCATCAGCACCAGTTCGACTTGGTCCTGAATGTCTTCAATATGCACCGTGCCGCCGCCCTGCAGGTTGCGGGTGACAGCCGACGTGACATGTTTGGTGAGGCTGCGCACCTTCTCGTGCACACGGCCGCTGGCTGCAGCGCCGCCGCCTTCCACGGCCAAAAAGGCCTTGGTCATGGCCACTTCGATCTTCGAAGCGTCGTAAGGCGTGACCTTGCCGTTGCGGCGGATGACCTTGTAGCCGCCGGGGGCGGTGGTGCTCAGTTCGGGTGACGCCGACACTTGCGGTGTGGTAGCGGGAACCGGGCTGGGTGATGGCGATGGCGAATTGGTGGCAGCTTGTGCAGACATGTTCTGAAACCCTGTTAGTAAAGCCGTGGCGGTTTGTGCGGACGCGCCCGTGGCGGGCAGCGATGGCTTGAAGTTGAAACTGTTTGGCGAAGTTGTTGGCCGGGTGCCCCACGCACCAAACCATCTGCACGTTATAGAACAGCGACTCGCGCGCGACAAGCTTATCTTGTGTCTTCCGACGAGCGGCAGCACAAGATGTAGTGTTTATTGGTGCATAAGCCTGTGGATAAGCTGGGGGCAAATCGCGCCAGCCCAAGCCTGATGCGGGTTTGCGGGCAGGGCGGCCGGCAGTGCATAAGTGGGGTGCCGCCACGCACCAAACGCCATGCTTTGTGCGGCCAATGTGGCTGCTGCATTGCAACATGCGCGTCTTGCCGCGTAGCGCACCAAACGCCACCTGCTTGCGCGGCGCCGGCGGCTCGGCGCAATCAACTATCATTACGCGTCTTCCAACCCACAAACGCAGGATCTTGCGTCGATGATTGTTCCCGTATTGATGGCCGGTGGCTCCGGCACCCGGCTGTGGCCGCTGTCGCGCGAGCTCTACCCCAAGCAGTTTCTGCGCCTAGCCGGCGAGCAAACCATGCTGCAGCAAACCGTGGCCCGCGCCGCAGCACTGCCCAGCGCCAGCGCGCCGATCGTGGTGTGTGGCGATGCCCACCGCTTCATCGTTGCCGAGCAGCTCAAGGCCGTTGACGGCCGGCAAATCATCCTGGAGCCGATGGGCCGCAACACCGCCCCCGCTGCCGCGGTTGCTGCGCTGCAAGTGGCTGCCGCACATGGCGACGACGCGCTGGTGCTGCTGCTACCCGCCGACCACGTGATTGCCGACCAAGCCGCGTTTGCCAAGGCAGCCCAACATGCGGCAACACTCGCGCAACAGGGCAAGTTGGTCACCTTTGGTGTGGTGCCAACGCAGCCGGAGACCGGCTATGGCTACATCCGCACTGGCGAGGCGCTGGGTGACGCCGGCCACAGCGTGGCAGCGTTTGTAGAAAAGCCCGACCGCGAAACCGCCGAGGGCTACCTGGCCGACGGCGGTTATTTGTGGAATGGCGGCATGTTCCTGTTCCAGGCCAAAGCCATGCTGGCTGAGCTGCGCATGCACGCACCTGCGGTGCTGGATGCTTGCGAGGCTGCGTTGAACCAAGGCCAGCGTGATCTGGACTTCCTGCGCCTGGATGCCGATGCCTTTGCCGCCTGCCCGGAAGATTCCATCGACTACGCCGTCATGGAAAAAACCAGCAATGCCGCCGTGGTGGCACTGGATGCCGGCTGGAATGACCTCGGTGCCTGGACGTATCTGGGCGAAGTCAGCAGCAGCGACGCCAAGGGCAATGTGCTCAGCGGCGACGTGCTCACCGCCGACACCACCAACACCCTGGTGCGCGCCGAATCACGCTTGGTGGCAACTGTCGGGCTCGATAATCACGTGGTGGTCGAGACCGCCGACGCCGTGTTGGTAGCGCCCCGCAATCGCGTGCAAGACGTCAAAGCCATCGTCGGCCAGCTCAAAGCCGCTGGCCGTAGCGAGGCCAAGCATCACCCGGTCGTCTATCGCCCGTGGGGCAGCTACGAAACCATCGCGCTCGCCGACCGCTTCCAAGTCAAACGCATCGTCGTCAAACCCGGCGCCAAACTCAGCCTGCAAATGCATCACCACCGCGCCGAGCACTGGATCGTGGTCAAGGGCACGGCGATTGTCACCCGTGGTGACGACACCTTGCGGCTGACGGAAGACCAGAGCACCTACATCCCGCTGGGCACAAAGCACCGGCTGGAAAACCCTGGCGTGATCGACCTGGAGTTGATCGAGGTTCAGTCGGGCAGTTATTTGGGCGAGGACGACATTGTGCGGTTTCAGGATGATTACAACCGGGCGTAACTTCACGCGCTACGGACTCCTGATCATCGGCCTGATCTGGCCAGTTTTCGCCGGCTCGTTCGAACTACAGCATCGCGAACTCGCCCAAATGCCTTCAGCCGCAAGTTTCTATGCGGTCGAAGGCTCGGTGCTTGTAGAAGCGGCCTTCAACAGGCGCGGTGAGGTGTCCGCTCGCAGCGTAAGCGTGGTCGAGTCGAATCCCCCAGGGTTTTTCGAGGCGGCGGCAAAGCACGCCGTGCGCCGATACCGGGCTTCAGGGTGCGATTCTCCACCGTGTAAGTTTCGCCAGTCTGTTCGCTTCAGGCTCGCAGACGGGCAGTTCGGGATCGAACGGCCCGTGCCACCACCTCGACCTCTGTACCCGGATTGTCACGCCGTAGTCGTCGATGAGAGCGAAGCGGGGCAGATGGTTGGTGAACTACTGTCGCAACCGGTCGGCGCCAGAGTGCGCAGCCTTTACGCGTGGGGTGACGATGCCCTTGCCAGCCGGGTTGTCACCGAAGCGGCGCAGGCTCAAGCGCAGGACCGGCCTGTTATTGCCAGAGCAACGCAGATCATCTGGGGCCCGAGCTTCGCGGTTGACGATAGCGTCATCGACAACAGTTGGTTGGCGACGACGCGAAATTGGCACATCGTCGGCTTATGGAGTACCCGCAACTGCGCGATGGAACAGCAGCTTGTGACGGTTCACCTGCAGGTGCCCGATGGCGGTACGACAGATGACGGGAGCGTGCTGTGGCGCAATGCGGTTTTGAGCCTGCTTTTCGAGCAGCACGATGGCGCGTTGGCGTTGGCTTTTGCGCAGGACATCGTTGATATCGCGTTACATCCCCTTGTTTATTCTGACAGCATCGCTTTCGCGCTAGAAAACGGCCGGCGGGACTATGCTGATGGCGTTTACAAGGCGCTGCGAAGACAGTTCGATTTTGATCGTGCTGCGTCAGCGTTGCTGGTCGGGTTCGAAGAGGACGATGCCAATGCCGTACTGCAAGTCTTTGATGCGCTACCCGCTTGGATGCGAACGCGATACAGCGTACAGCGGCGCGCCGAGACGGCCGCGCTGGTGGCTGCCGCCGACGACTATTGGCGCAAGTACCCCGACTGGACGTCCGGCTGGGCAGAAATGGAAATGCGCACGCTGGGCAACGTGCTGCAAAACTGGATTGATCAGGGCGACATCGATTCGATTAACACGGTTGTGTCTCAACTCAGGCAGCGCTTGAACGTCCGTGTCCATAATCAGCGAATAATGGTGGTGCGAAAGCGCGGTGCGCCAGCAGCGGGCGCTGACTGAATCAATAAGGCTTGCTTGCAGTTGCCCCGTGAGAAGCGTTTCATGCCTCATACACAATAAACAGAGTCGCCGTAGCGGCTGCCAGAGGGACAGCGAAATGGGTAAAGACTTCGAGCTTCCGGACTACAGCATCACCAAACCGGGCAGCTTCGTACTGGCAGACGGCCCCTCACAGTCACCCAAGGATGCAGCGGGCAAAAAAGACTGTAAGAGGTTGCTGGCCAAGCGGGTCGAGCAGCTCTTCTA
>JAAFAL010000114.1 GCA_018222345.1 bacterium | reverse complement strand
AGAGACAGGACCACCGCGGCGCCAGGGAGGTGGATATTGAGGTCGAGTACTGCGGGCTGTGCCACAGCGACCTGTCGCTGATCAACAATGACTGGGGTAACGCCCAATATCCGCTGGTGCCCGGCCATGAGGTGGTCGGCCGTATCGAAGCTGTCGGTGACGGCGTCGAGCATTTGCAGGTCGGCCAGCGCGTCGGCCTGGGCTGGAACGCATCAAGCTGCATGCACTGCCAACAGTGCATGAGCGGCGACCACAACCTGTGCTCGCAGCAGCAAGGCACCATCGTTGGCCGCCATGGCGGTTTTGCCGACCGTGTGCGTTGTTCGGCTGAGTGGGCGATTCCGATTCCGGACGCACTCGACCCCAAGGCCGTCGGGCCGATGTTTTGTGGCGGCATCACGGTGTTCAACCCGATCACACAATTGGGCATCAAGCCGACCGATCGCGTTGGCGTGATCGGCATAGGTGGCCTGGGCCATTTGGCCATTCAGTTTCTCGCTGCCTGGGGCTGCGAGGTAACGGCGTTTTCCTCCACTGCCGACAAGGAGAGCCAGGCGCGTGAGATGGGCGCTCACCACTTCATTACCAGCAGCGACCCCAAGGCGCTCAAGGCCGTGCGCGGGCGTTTCGACGCCATAATCAATACGACCAATGTCGAACTGAACTGGGATGCCTACATCGCCGCGCTGGCACCGCGCGGCACCCTGCATACGGTTGGCGCGGTGCTTGGCGCTTTTGGCCCCAGCAACGGCTTCATGCTGATCGGCGGTCAGAAGTCGGTGTCAGGCTCACCACTGGGTAGCCCGGCAACCACCGCGACCATGCTGGATTTTGCCGCGCGCCATGATGTGGCTGCGCAGATCGAGGTGTTCCCGATGTCTGAGGTCAATGCCGCGCTGGATCACCTGAAAGCCGGCAAGGCGCGTTACCGCGTCGTGCTGCAAGCCGGCCACTGACCGGCTTACCCGTCGCAGTATTTGCCAATGGCGTCATTGGCTTTTTGCATCCGCGCGGTGTGATCTTCCACCGTCAGACGATAGACGTTGCCCGATTCATCGGTATCAAGCAGCCGATTGGGCGGGTTGTTTTGCAAAAACTGCAAGTTCGATTGCGCGCGGCGGCAGTTTTCGGCGCGTGCGGCTGCTATAGCAGCCTGTTGTTCCGGGCTGGGCGGCGCGGGTTCGGCGGTGTTCGGGTCTGGCTTGGTCTCGGTAGGCGCGAATTCGGAGCCCGTACTGGTGGCTTGCGGCGGCTCTGGTCGGGCCTTTGCGCCGCGCACCGTGATGGCCTCAGCCTGCTGTTTCGCCGGCGGCTTGTCGGAATACTGAACAACGCCGTTGGCATCAACCCAGCGGTAGATTTTTGCTGCGCTGATCGTGCTGATGCTCAGCGCCGCCAAAGCCACGACCCAAGCGGCAGCCGTGATCCTGCGGCGGTATGGAGTAGTGGTACGCGAAATCATGGGCAAATCATACGCCCGCTGGCCGCCGTCTTGCTGGCAGGCCTGCTGTTGGGCTGCAGCGGTGGGCCAAAGGCGATGTTGGGCGATTACGCCGAGCGCATGGCGCGCACACTCGGTCAGCCGATTAACGCACCGCAGGCGTACGAACTGCCCGCGTTCCTGCGCCCCCGTGACCAAGCCGTCAACCAGACCGATACCCGCCTGGGCCTGCGCGACGCGTGGGCCGTGCGTGACTGCATGGGCCAGCTCATCGCGTTGCGAAACAGCGGCTTGGGGCGGGTGATGCAGCCGTCGCAGCGCTTGGTGTACGAGTCTCAGTTCCAGGCGCAGGCATCGGCGTGTTTGGACGAGTTGGCCAACGCCGCCGACGAGGTTGATCGAGAGCAACGCGCCGTTTTGCGCACCATTGTTGACAGCAAGCGCGGCGCGGCAGTCTCGGCGGCACAAGCTTTCGTGCTGCGCGATACCGAAATGGCAACATTTTGGCGCCTGCCGGCGCGGCCGCTAGCCAGCGATCCGCCACCGGTGCGCGCCGATGCGCTGGAACAGGTCGCCGACGCCATCGAGGCCGTCGTCGCCGGTCAAGCCATCAATGGCGGCACGTTGGAGCAAGCCTTGGAGGCGCTGCAAGGCAGCGCCAGCTTGGGCCAGATTACTCAAGCCGAGGCGCTGGCAATTGCCTGGCTGGACGCCATCACTGCCGCGATCCACGCTCGCCTGGACCGGCGGCCGCTGTGCTTTGATGCCAAACCGACGCCGGACGCGCGGGTGCTGCAGAACATTTTTACCGCTGTGTATGCCGGCAAAGTTCAGCCATGGCTGGCCGAGGTGCGGCGTGCGGGGCAGGCCGCCCGGCCGGTGGCTCAGCGTGTGCTGGCGCCCGTATCCGGGGCGTTTGGCCCGGCCATGCAGGCCTATCAGGCAAAGGTAGTGCGTGTGGGCGCAAACAGCTCGCAGGCGGCATTCATCGCAGCGACGCGCGCGCACTCCGAGGCGTGGCAGCGGCTGCTCAAGCAATGCGGAATGATGCCGGCGCGCTAGCCATACGCCGGCGTACGTGCTACTATCCATACGCTTTCGTATGGACTGATTTCTCAAGGTTTCCCCGCCCATGGCTACTAGCAAGACGAGCAACAAACAGACCTTGTCTGCCGAGGATTGGGCGGATGCGGCGCTGGCTGCGATGGCCGATGGCGGCCTGGAGGCCGTTGCCGTAGAGCCGTTGGCGCGCCGATTGGGCGTGACCAAGGGCAGCTTTTATTGGCATTTTGCCAACCGCGATGCTGTGGTACGCGCCGCCATCGAATTGTGGGCGCAGCGCGAAACCGACGACATCATCGAGATTGCACGCAAGGTCACCGCGCCGCGCCGCCGCATCCAGACAATTTTCAAGCTGGCGAACGGCTCCGAGCGCGAAGGGCGCTTGTACCTGGCCATCGCTGCCGCCAGCCGCGACCCCATGATCGGCCACGTCATTGAAAAGGTCTCGCGTCGCCGGCTGGAATACCTCAAGGCCTGCTACACCGAGCTTGGCCTGGCCGACCGTGACGCGCGCAAGTGGGCGACGTTTGCCTACAGCACCTTTTTGGGCACGCTGCAGTTGCGCCGTGATGATGCTGCTGCGTTGTCCTCGGACGGCTTTTTCACCGAATACGTCCGCCACCTGATTGAAATGCTGATCCCGAAAAATATCGGCGACCAGCCGCCAGGCGAGCCCGGCGATGTGCAGCCCGAAGAGCGGGCTGCGTAGCACCATGCAAGCCAAGATTTCCCTGTTGTTCCCCCCGACGCTTCCCCCGGAGGATTTGTCATGACTACCTTTCTAGCCATTGTTGTCGCAGTGCTGGGATTGATCACGCTGGCGTTTGTTGGCGCCCCGCTGATCGTTTCCACTGTTGCTATCGCGGCGTTTCTGATTGCCCTGTTTGCCTTAGGGCTGATGGGCCAGACCGCATTTACCATCACCGGCGGAATTTTTGCCGTGGTGGCGATATTCCTGAACATCAAGCCACTGCGCCGCTTGATTACCGCGCCCATCTTCAAGGGCTTCAAGGCCGTGCTGCCGGACATGACCTCCACCGAGCGTGAGGCCCTGGAGGCCGGCGAAACCTGGTGGGAGGGCGAGATGTTCCGCGGCCGCCCGGACTGGCAAAAGCTGTTGGGTTTCAAGCGCACCGAACTCACCGCCGAGGAGCAATCCTTCCTCGACAATGAGACCTCCGAGCTGTGCGCCATTCTCGACGAATACAAGATCAGCCATGAAGACCGTGACCTACCCAAGGAAGTCTGGGACTTCATGGCCGACAAACGCTTCTTCTCGATGCTCATCACCAAGGAATGGGGCGGCCTGGGCTTTTCGGCCTATGCGCAGTCCTGCGTGGTGACCAAGATCGCCACCCGCTCGACAGTGGGCGCGGTGACGGTGATGGTGCCCAACTCGCTCGGCCCGGGTGAATTGCTGATGCACTACGGCACCGACGCGCAAAAAGAGCAATGGCTGCCGCGCCTGGCCGAAGGCAAGGAAATCCCCTGCTTTGGCCTGACCGGCGTCGAGGTCGGCTCCGACGCAACAGCATTGCCCGACACCGGCGTGGTCTGCAAAGGCCAGTTCGAGGGCAAGGAAGTGCTCGGCATGAAGCTGAGCTTCAACAAGCGCTACATCACCCTGGCCCCGGTGGCCACCGTGGTCGGCTTGGCGTTCAAGCTGCAAGATCCTGATGGTTTGCTGGGCGACCCCGAAACCACCGACTACGGCATCACCTGTGCGCTGATTCCGGCCAACACGCCGGGCGTTGAAATCGGCCGCCGCCACTTCCCGTCATCGGCGTTCATGAACGGCCCGATCACCGGCGAAGACGTGTTTGTGCCCATCGACTGGATCATCGGCGGCCAAGCCATGGCGGGCAAGGGCTGGCGCATGCTGGTCGAATGCCTGTCGGCTGGCCGCGGTATTTCGCTGCCGGCCCTGTCGGCCGCTGCCGGCAAGATGAGCTACCGCATGACCGGCGCCTACAGCCGCATCCGCCAGCAGTTCAAGATCTCCATCGGCAAGTTCGAGGGTGTGCAAGAGGCCAGCGGCCGTATTGCCGGCCTGAACTACAAGCTGGAGGCTGTGCGCACGCTCACCGCCAGCGCAGTGGACGCGACATCACCGTCCGTGGTCACGGCCATTGCCAAGTACCACATGACCGAAATGATGCGCGAGTCGATGACGCTTGCGATGGACATTCACGCCGGCCGTGGCGTCATGGTCGGCCCGCGCAACTACTTGTCAGCCGGTTACCAAGCCGTGCCGGTTGCCATTACGGTGGAGGGTGCCAATATCCTCACCCGCAGCCTGATGATCTTCGGGCAGGGTTCGATTCGCTGCCATCCGTACGTCTTCCCAGAGATGGAAGCCGCGCGCACCGACGACCTCAAGGCTTTCGACCACCTGCTGTGGAGCCACGTGGGCTTTTCCATTAACCGCGGCGTGCGTGCGTTCATCCTGGGCCTGACGGGTTCGGGCTTTGCCAGCGCACCAGTGGATGGACCCACGGCGCACTACTACAAGAAGCTGGAACGCATGTCGGCTGCCTTGGCCTTCACGTCCGACGTGACCATGGGCGTGCTGGGCGGCGAGCTCAAGCGCAAGGAGCGCCTGTCGGCGCGCCTGGGCGATGTGTTGTCGCAGCTCTACATGGCCTCGGCCACGCTCAAGTACTACGAAGACGAAGGCCGGCCCGAGGAAGACCTGCCGCACGTCAAGTGGGTGTTGGACGATTGCCTGTATGAAATCGGCAAGGCGCTGGACGAGTTCTACGCCAACTTCCCGGTGGGCTTCATCGGCCGCTTCCTGCGCCTGATGGTGTTCCCGACCGGTGTGCCGTACAAAGCAGTGTCGGACCAGCTCAACGGCCAGATCGCCGACTTCATGATGGAGAAAAGCGACCTGCGTGATCGTTTGTCCGAGCTGTGCTATCTGCCGCGTGACGAAGCCGACCCCATCGGCCTGATGGAAGTCGCCTTTGACACGCTGGTTGAAGTCGAGCCGCTGTACAACACCTACTACCGGGCGTTGTCGAAAGGCGAGCTGACCAGCCGCACGCTGGAAGGCCGTTTGGAAGAGGCGGTGGCGAAGAACATCCTGACGGCCGAAGAAGCCGAGCAGGTTGGGCGCTACGACCGTTTGCGCTACGAGGCCATCCAGACGGACGCCTTCAGCAAGGAATACATCGCCGGCCAGGGCTTCAAGCCTGGTGCCGATGATGATGTGCCCATGCAGGCGCCCAAGGCGGCCTAGTCGCGGCTTAAACCGCCAGACGGCTAAACGAAAAACGGCGCCATCCGGCGCCGTTTTTTTATGCCGAACTAGGCAAGATCAGATCATCCCGGTCGCCAACTGCGCGTCCTCACTCATCATCGACTGGTTCCACGGTGGGTCGAACACCAGATCAACGCTTGCGGATTTGACCGTTGGTACAAGTTCCACTTTGGTCTTGACGTCGTTGACCAGAATGTCGCCCATGCCGCAACCAGGCGCAGTCAGCGTCATCTGTACTTGCACTGTGCGCTCGCCGTCGCCGTCCTTGTCGATGTTGCAGTCGTAGATCAGCCCGAGATCGACGACGTTGATCGGGATTTCCGGGTCGTACACGGTTTTCATCTGCTCCCAGATCAGCGACACCACGTCGTCGTCGCCGGCGCCATCGGGTAACTCCAGCGGCTTGGCGGGCTCTTTGCCCAGCGCGTCGGCGTCTTTGCCATCAATGCGAAACAGATGGCCTTCAACATAAATGGTGTAGCTGCCGCCCAATGCCTGGGTGATCACGGCGTCGGTGTCCTCGGGCAATTCCACGCGGTCGCCGGCCGGGATCAACACGCCGATGACGTCGCGGGTAAGGGTGACAGGTTCGCTGGAGCCGGGTTGCATGCAGGTTGCACTGAAAAATGGCGATGTATGGTAACAGTGCGGCCCGTCACACAGCTTTCAAGGGTGCCCGGAACCGATGCGCCGGCAGCCGAGTCGTAACAAGGATTCCCACACAAAAGGATTTGACCATGAATCGCGCATTGCCCCGTCGTTTCAACAGCACCATCGCGGCCGTGGCGTTCGCCGCCTGCTTGATGGCTGCTGTTCCTGCTGCTGTAGCGCATGACGACAGCTCCAAGCAGCCCGCCATCAACACCAACGGCAAAGGCGAGGTCGTCGTCGAGCCGAATCGCGCTTGGGTGCAATTGGGCGTGCAGTCCACACAAACCGAACTGGCCGCCGCGCAGGCCGAGGTCGATGCTGTCGTGCAGCGTTTTTTGAAGCTCACCGACGACCTAGGCATTGCCCGCAAACATGTGCAAAGCGCGCAACTTAGCGTCAGCCCGCAGTATGAGTGGGACGACAAGCCGCGCAAGCGCACGCTGGTCGGCTATCAGGTCAGCCGTGGGCTTACCGTGGATTTGCGCGACCTCGACCGCATGGGCGCCTTACTCACCCGCGCCGTCAAGTTGGGTGTCAACCAGTCCAGCGGCCCGCGGTTCGACCACACCGAGCGCGATGCGCTGTATCGCCAGGCGTTGGCACTAGCCACGCGTGATGCCAAGGCTCAGGCAGCAGCCATGGCCGATGCCTTGGGCGTGAGCCTGGGCAAGGCATTGGAATTGAATGCCCACGGCCAGTCGCAACCGCGGCCGGTGCAGGCCATGGCCATGCGCATGGCGTCGGATGAATCCGGTGGAGCGGAACAAAGCTACGAGGCCGGGCAGATTGTTGTCCGCGCCCAAGTTAATGCAAAGTTTGCAATGGACTGAAGGCGCGACAGCGCGCCGAAAGCAGTGCGATAATGCTCGTTTTTTCCCGTCCCGGATAAGCTAGTGCCAAGCACCACCGAAACCATCGAAGTTGGCGTCATCATGGGCTCACGCTCGGATTGGCCGACCATGGAGCACGCCGCTGAAACTCTGGCTGCGCTGGGCGTGCACCACGAGGTGCGCGTGGTCTCTGCCCACCGCACGCCTGACCTATTATTCAGCTACGCCGAGGAGGCTGCCGGCCGCGGCCTGCGCGCCATCATTGCGGGTGCCGGCGGCGCTGCACATTTGCCGGGCATGGTTGCGGCCAAGACCGCCGTGCCCGTGCTGGGCGTGCCGGTGCAGTCCAAGGCGCTGAGTGGCTGGGATTCGCTGCTGTCGATCGCGCAAATGCCGGCTGGCATTCCGGTGGGTACGCTGGCCATTGGTCGCTCTGGCGCGGTCAACGCAGCGTTGCTGGCAGCGGCCATTGTCGGCGGCCATCGGGCGGAGGTCGCCAAGGCACTGGCCGACTACCGCGCTGCGCAAACTCAGCGCGTGCTCGACGATCCTGATCCCAGCAAACCCAATACCAATAAACCCCTGACATGAGTGTCGGCATTCTTGGAGCCGGCCAGCTTGGGCGCATGCTGGCCCAGGCAGGTATTTCGCTGGGCTTGGATTGCGTGTTTCTCGATCCCGCCGAGGCGCCGTGCGCGGCGGTGCTGGGTAAGCATCTCCGGGCCGAATTTGATGACCTAGCAGCACTGGACGCGCTCGCAAGTCAATCCGAAGCCGTCACGTTGGAGTTCGAGAACGTTCCAGTCGCGAGCCTCGAGCATTTGGCCGGGCAGGCGACGCTGCGGCCTGGCGCCAAATCGCTGGCCTGCGCGCAGGACCGCGGCGAAGAGAAAGCGCTGTTTGACAGCCTGGGCATCGCCACCCCGGACTACAGGCTGGTTGCCACCGAAGCCGAACTGGCTACGGCCGTTGAGGCCGTCGGATTGCCCGCCGTGCTCAAGACGCGGCGTTTTGGCTACGACGGCAAAGGCCAGAGCGTATTGCGCAGTGCGGATGATGTTGCCGCCGCGTGGCAGGCTGTGGGTGGCCAGCCCAGCATTCTGGAGGCATTTGTGCCATTCCGGCGCGAGGTGTCGATGGTGGCCGTGCGTGCTGCCGACGGCGATATGCGCTTCTATCCGCTGGCCGAAAACGTACACCGTGACGGCATCCTGCACACTTCGACACCACGCACGGGCGACCCGCTGACCGAGGCCGCCGAGGCAGCGGCGCGAGCGGTGGCGGAATCCTTGGAGCATGTCGGCGTATTGGCGTTCGAATTTTTCGACCGCGATGGCGAACTGGTCGCCAACGAAATCGCCCCACGGGTACACAACTCCGGCCACTGGACGCAGGACGGCGCAGTCTGCAGCCAGTTCGAGAACCACATGCGCGCCGTGATTGGCCTGCCACTGGGCGACACCCGCCAGATTGCGCCATGCATGATGATCAACATCATCGGGCAAGCCGTCCCTGTGCCGGCACTGGCGGCGATCCCGGGCGCCTGCGTCCACAGCTATGCCAAGGCGCCGCGGCCGGGGCGCAAGGTCGGGCATGTGAACCTCGTCACAGCGGCTGCCGACGAATTGACCCAATCCAGCGCGCGAGTTCACGCCTTGTTGACCTGACAGCGCGTCAGATCGTTAGCATGGGGCCATGAAAGGCCCGACCAAGAAAGTCCAGCCGCCCGCGATGGGCCGCTTGGGGCAAGTCCAAGCCCTACAACGCTGTG
>JAAFAL010000113.1 GCA_018222345.1 bacterium | reverse complement strand
GGCCCTATCGGTCCGGCGGCGCTGTCGTACAAGTTGCAGCAATCGTTTGCCTAGGCAGTGTTGTGTGGCTGGTTCTGCGCCATGGCACCACGGCGTTGGCTGCTGTGGTTCTGCGCAAGCTTGGCACTAGGGATCGTGATGGAAATCGTCCAGTACCAATTGCCGCATCGGCAGTTTGAATGGGCCGATATGCTGGCCGATGGTATCGGCGCGGGTGTTGGCGCTGGCCTGGCGGTCGCAATTTTTCCGCGGGGCATTGGCAACTTCGTCCGCGAGCATTTTCCAGCGCTAGGTCTCTAGCGTGACCGGCCCAGACCACCGTCCACTCGCCGAGCGCATGCGCCCGCAAACGCTGGGCGAAGTGCTGGGCCAATCGCACCTGACCGCCGATGGCGCGCCGCTGCAGGCCATGGTGGCCGAGGGGCGCTTGCAGTCGATAATTTTCTGGGGCCCGCCTGGCGTGGGCAAGACCACCTTGGCGCGTATCCTGGCCGAGGCCGGCAGCTTCGCTTTCGCACAACTTTCGGCTGTCACGGCCGGGCTGAAGGATGTGCGCAGTGCCATGGCCAGCGGGACAACATCACAGCCCATGGTGTTGTTTCTCGACGAGATTCACCGCTTTAACAAGGCGCAGCAGGATGCTCTGCTACCGGCCATGGAAGATGGCAGCGTCGTCTTGATCGGGGCGACCACAGAAAACCCCTCGTTCGAAATCAACAACGCTGTGTTGTCACGCGCGCGGGTGTTCGTACTCAAGCCACTGGTGGCCGAGTCGATCATGGCTTTGCTCCAAACTGCGGTTGCCGATCAATCAAGGGGACTGGCCGGGCGGATCACAGTTGCCGAGGACCAAATGCAACGAATCGCCGCCGCGGCCGATGGTGACGCGCGCCGTGGTTTGCACTTGCTTGATGCACTGGCCGCGCACTTGGCGGCCCAGGGTCGCGCCTCGGCCGAATCGAAAGACCTGGATCAAGTCACGGCAGGTGGCATGCGCCGTTTCGACAAACAGGGCGAAGACTTCTATAACCAGATATCAGCGCTGCACAAAGCGGTGCGCGGCTCCGACCCCGACGGCGCGCTGTACTGGCTGATGCGCATGCTCGATGGTGGCTGTGATCCCTTGTACGTCGGCCGCCGGCTACTGCGCATGGCGTTCGAAGACGTTGGCAACGCCGACCCACGTGCGCTGGGCCTTTGCAACGACGCCTGCGCAGCCTATGAGCGGCTGGGCTCGCCAGAGGGCGAGTTGGCGCTGGCGCAAGCGGCCGTTTACATGGCCAGTGTGCCTAAGAGCAACGCGGTGTATGCCGCATCAAAGGCCGTTGCCAAAGCCATCAAAGCCACAGGCAGCCTTGAAGTGCCGAAGCACATTCGAAACGCGCCTACCAAGCTGATGAAGGACTTGGACTACGGCAAAGGCTACAGATACGACCCAGACGAAGCGGGTGGCCATGCCGGCGGGCAGACTTACTTGCCGGACGAGCTCCACGGGCAACAGTTTTACGCGCCCACCGATCAGGGCCTGGAGCAGCGCATCGCTGAACGCCTGGCACGGCTACGCGGAGCCAGCAATGCGTGAATTGCTGATGGTGGCGTTGGGTGGTGCCTTGGGCGCCAGCGCCCGCTACGGCCTGGATTTGGCGGGTACTGCGTTGCGCTTGCACCCGACACTAGCGATTGGCGTAGCCAACGTGGCTGGCAGTTTCGTCATCGGCATAGTGACCGCGGCAATCATACTTCCGCATGCCGAGCAGGGCATTTGGCGATACGGTATTGCCATCGGTTTGCTGGGCGGATTCACGACCTTTTCGACATTTTCCATGCAGACTATTGGGCTGTTCATGGACGGACGTTGGCTACCGGCGGTCGCGAATGTGCTGGTCAGTGTGGCGCTGTGTCTGTTGGCGTGTGCGGCCGGCGCAGTGATTGGGCGCCACCTCGCGTAACAGGCGCTTGGGCGCTCCTCTATAATCGCGCCCAGAATTTTCATTGCGCCTACGCATCATGCTTGACCCCAAACGCCTGCGAAATGACCCTCAAGCCATTGCCGATGCCTTGTCGTCGCGCGGCTATGTGCTGGACGTGGCAGCCTTGGAGGCGATGGAGGCCGAGCGCAAGCGCCTGCAGGTGGCAACCGAGAAACTCCAGGCGCGCCGCAACACCGAATCCAAGGCTATCGGCCAGGCCAAGGCGCGCGGTGAGGACATCGCACCCTATAAAGCCGCAGTTGCCGAGATTGGCGAGCAACTGAAAGCCAATGCTGCGGAGCTGGAACAGGTGCAAGCGCGCCTGCAGGCATTGGCTTTGGATATTCCCAATCTGCCGCACGCCGGTGTACCGCGAGGCGCCGATGAAAACGACAACGTGGAGCTACGCCGTTGGGGCGCCCCAACTGAGCTAGCGTTTGAGCCGCAAGACCATGTGGTCATCGGCGAGCGCCTAGCCGGCATCGATTTTGATGCTGCCGCCGCGATGTCAGGCGCGCGCTTCGTCACTTTGGCCGGGCCAATTGCGCGGCTGCATCGCGCCTTGGCGCAGTTGATGCTGGATGTTCATACGCAACAGCATGGGTATCAGGAGCGCTATGTGCCTTACCTGGTGCATGACCACGCGTTGGAGGGGACCGGCCAACTACCCAAGTTTGCCGATGATCTGTTCCGTATTGACGCCGGCAAAACTCAAGGTGGAGGCGAACACTATCTGGTGCCGACGGCCGAAGTACCACTCACCAATCTGGTGCGTGAGCAAATCGTTGATGTGGCGCGGTTGCCACTGAAGTTTGTCGCTCACACGCCGTGCTTTCGTGCCGAGGCCGGCTCACATGGTCGTGACACCCGCGGCATGATTCGCCAGCACCAGTTCGACAAGGTCGAACTCGTTCAGATCGTAGAGCCGGAGCAATCCTACGAGGCCCTGGAGGCCATGATCGGCCACGCCGAGAAGGTGTTGCAACTGTTGGAGCTGCCATATCGGGTGATGACACTTTGCACCGGCGATATGGGTTTCGGCGCTGCCAAGACCTATGACCTGGAAGTCTGGCTACCCAGCCAGCAGGCGTATCGTGAGATCAGCTCGTGTTCGAACTGCGAAGCCTTTCAGGCGCGCCGCATGCAGGCACGCTTTCGCGACGCGCAGGGCGGCAAGCCGCAACTGCTGCACACACTCAATGGGTCGGGTGTTGCGGTTGGGCGGGCATTGATTGCGGTGTTGGAAAACGGCCAGCAGGCCGACGGCAGTGTGCAGTTGCCTAAAGCGTTGGCGAAATACTTTGGTGGTGACTGCATCACGCCTTGAGCTTCAGCGCGATGCATCAGACACAAAAAAGCCGGGCAGCGCCCGGCTTTTTCTGGCTTGTTGTGAAGCTAAGCTTTGTAAATCGTCGCCTCGCCATCAATCAGCACCAGTACGTATGCGACTCCGCCTTCTGTGAAGCTGATGACGGTTGCATTTTGGCCGTTGATGATCTGCTGCGTAGCGCCGGGCGCGCCAGTGATGGAACTGGCCATCGATGGTGTGACACTGAATGTGCTCACAGCGCTACTCAATGAACTAGTTCCCGCGCTTCCGGAGTCACCGCTGACCACGGAAGGCAGGGCACTACCGGCAAAAACAGTGCCCGACAATGTCAAAGCAGCGATGGCAATACATGTGTTTCGTAATTTCATATTTGAACCTCTGAAAATAGGTGCTCAGTGCAGAAGCAGTGGGCCTAGTTGAGGAAATTAAAGCTGAATCCAACCGAACCGCTGAAGCGGACATCTTCGTGATTCCGCTCAGTAACATTCGCAGCGCCCACTGTGATGTTCATTGGGAAGCTACGGAAAGGAACGAAGGACACGCCTGCGTTTAATTGACGACCGGTCCAATCGACGATTGCGCCGACCTGCGGCGTGAAGAACAGCGCGGCGCTGCCAAACGCCCCTGTTCCGTCTTCACCAAAGTCGTCGAACCGGTTGTCGCCAACGCCAATATTGGTAATCAAAGTCAGGGGGTTCTCAGGCACTCCGGGACGCAATTGCCAGGCAGTTGCGAGCGCCACATAGTGGCTGGAGTTCGTGCCTTCAGCTTGGCCGAAGCGGCCCAAATTCTCGACTCCCACGGCGACAGACGTTGTGTCAGTCACTTTGGTGTGAACTTTGAATCCGATATTTCCGTCTTCGGCAAAATCGTCTTCGATGCTGATCAGGCCGACCGTGATCTCCGCGCCGATGGCGGAACTAGCATTACCCAAACCAAACCCCAAAACCGCACCACCGTCGTAGTCTTTATCGGACTCACCGGGCAATGCTTCTGTGCCACCAACTGCGAAAAACACGTCGCCGAGATTTGACCCAAACGCAATAGGGCTGCCGAAGGCAGAGCCTGGCGTGGACGCGGGGCGATTTATCAGCGCGCGAATGGCACGCTCAGCATCGCCCGACAAGCCGAGCGAATCCAAGGAGGGCTGTGCAACAGCGCTGCCAACCGGTGCAAGCAGGCTTGCGGCGAGCAATGCTGGTGCGGCACCAGCCATGACCTTACGGAACGGTATGTTCATATCGTCGGGTTCCCCTGATTTTGGGTTGCAAACAGTTTTGTAACCGTGCACCGCCATAAATGACTATGCACAAAGAATCTAGGCGCGTAGCGTCGCATTATTTTTCGTTAACAGCAACTATACAACCGCCGCCTGCGCGATAAGGAATCAAGCGATTCTTCGCGCCAGGATGCCGTCACGCTGATTGGCCGCTGAAACATATGCATCGGAGAATTGTGACAAGGCCGCTCGGCAGGCGTCGAGTGATTGATCTGAACGCAGCGCAAACGCATCCATGCCGCAGCGGCGCATGTAGTAAAGCTGGTCGAGCATGACATCGCCGCGCGCCAGCAGCATGCCGTCATAACCCAGGCGCGAGCGCAGCAAGCGTGCCTGTGAATACGCTTGTCCTTCGACAAAGCTCGGAAAGTCCAGCCAAATTTCGGCCAGGTCGTTCCAGGGCATGTCTACGGCCTGTACATCCACGTCGTTGCTGACGGTGATCGCGTGTGGCGCAGGCGCGCCAGTCTCGGCTTGCCAACGCGCCAGGCTGATGGCGTGCGGGCCGTCGGGGCGAGGCGCTTCATCGTCAATCAGCGGGCAGTCTCGCTCCAACAGGCTGCCATCGGCGCGCAAGATGCTCATGCATAGACCTCATCGCGGAACGGTTGCATACCGATGCGGCGGTAAGTGTCCAAAAAGCGCTCGTCACCCTCGCGCTCGCGCACGTAAACATCAACGAGTTTGCGCACGGTGCCGGCAACGTCGGCGCGAGACACCGAGGCGCCGAGCCGGTCGCCCAAGGCGGCATCCTGAGTCGATGCACCGCCGAGTGTGAGTTGGTACCACTCCTCGCCTTTTTTATCGACGCCGAGGATGCCAATGTGGCCGACGCTGTGGTGGCCGCAACCGTTCATGCAGCCGGACATCTTCAGCTTGAGCTCGCCCAAGTTGTATTGCTCGTCCAGGTCGTCGAACACGGCGTTGAGCTCGTTGGCCACGCCGATGGAACCGGCGTTGGCCAAGGAGCAAAAATCCAGCCCCGGGCAGCAAATCATGTCGGAAATACTGCCGATGTTGGGTGTTGCCAGTTGCTGCGCGGCTAGCGCGTCGAACACGGTGGGCAGGTCGGCATGCGGCACATCGGCCAGCAGCAGGTTTTGGTCGTGGGTGACACGCAATTCGCCGAAACTGTGCGCATCGGCTAGGTCGGCGACACAGCGCATTTGCTCGCCGGTGGCATCGCCAGGCGCTTCGCCGGGCGCTTTGAGCGACACGAACACGGCTCGGTAGCCGGCAACTTTGTGATCGGCAACATTGTGCGTCATCCAGGCCGCAAACTTGGGGTCGTTGGCGGCGCGGCGCTCGGTGTCGGCGCTGTCGCTTGCAGACGCGTTGTAAGCGGGCGGCTCGAAGTAGGCCTCGAAGCGCCGCAGCTCTGAGTCAGGCAGCGTCAACTCACCATCACGCAAGTGGTCCCACTCGGCTTCAACCAACTCGGCAAAGCGTTCTACGCCAGTCTCGCGCACCAGAATCTTGATCCGTGCCTTGTACTTGTTGTCGCGGCGGCCCAATTGGTTATAGACCCGCAGGATCGCGTCCAGGTAGCTCAGCAAATGCTGTTTGGGCAGGAACTCGCGAATCACCGGCCCAATCACCGGTGTGCGGCCCAATCCACCGCCAACAAAGACCTTGAAGCCGCGCTCGCCGGCGTCGTTCTCAATCAAATGCAGGCCAATGTCGTGCACACGCGTCGCGGCGCGGTCTTGCGGTGCGGCCGACACGGCAATCTTGAACTTGCGCGGCAGGTAAGCGAACTCGGGATGCAGCGTTGACCACTGGCGGATGATTTCGCAGTAGGGGCGGGGGTCTTCCAGTTCGTCTGCGGCCACGCCGGCCAGGTGATCGCTAGTGGTGTTGCGGATGCAGTTGCCGCTGGTCTGGATGGCGTGCATCTGCACGCTGGACAACTCTTCCAGAATGTCCGGCACAGTCTCCAACTTGGGCCAGTTGTACTGAATATTCTGGCGCGTGGTGAAGTGGCCGTAGCCCTTGTCGTATGTGTCGGCAATGTGTGCCAATTTGCGCAATTGCTCGGCCGACAGCAGCCCATACGGCACTGCCACCCGCAGCATGGGTGCGAAGCGCTGGATGTACAGGCCGTTTTGCAGTCGCAAGGGGCGAAATTCGTCCTCGCCCAGTTCGCCCGCCAGATAGCGGCGGGTCTGGTCGCGGAACTGCGCGACACGCTCATCGACGATGGTTTGGTCGTACTGGTCGTACTGGTACATGGCTGCCTAGGGTTGCGCCGCACGCCGGCTGGTGGCGCGCAAGAATAGCGTTGTGCGGTGCGCAAGAATAGCAATTGCTCGGCGTGCGCCCAAAGACCGTTACGCACTTTTTTTATTGCGCTAGAGAATATCCAGCCTTGATTTAATAACTCGGCAGTTCGTCCATCAGCCCGCTGGCCAAGCGTTTGCGGTCGGCCGGCGCGGCCATCGCAGCGGCTTCGTCGAGCACCGCCTTTGGTAGATGCGGCGCAAACAGTTCGACAAATTCATACATGTAGCCGCGCAATTGTGCATTACGCAAGAAGCCAACATGGGTGGTGCTGGGTGCAAACAAATGGCTGGCATCGATGGCCACCAAGTCATCGTCCTCGTCGGCGTCATAGGCCATATTGGCAACAATGCCCACGCCCAGGCCCAGGCGAACATAGGTTTTGATGACGTCGGCATCGACGGCGGTGAGGACGACGTCGGCGCTCAAGCCCTGCACGGAAAAGGCTTGGTCGAGTTTTGAGCGGCCAGTAAAACCAAACGTGTAGGTGACGATGGGGTGCTCGGCCACCGCGCGTAGCGGAGGCTTGGCCGCAGCCGCCAATGGATGATCTGGCCGCACCAACAGGCAACGGTTCCAGTGGTAGCAGGGCAGCATCACCAACTCCTCGAACTGGTCGATAGCCTCGGTGGCAATAGCAAAGTCAGCCTCGCCGCGCGCGGCGGTGCGCGCAATTTGTGGCGGTGAGCCCTGGTGCAGGTGCAGGGCAACCTTGGGATAGCGCTGGCGAAACCGGGTGATGGTGTCTGGCAGTGCGTAGCGCGCCTGGGTATGTGTGGTGGCAACGGACAACGTGCCACTGTCGCCCACCGAGTAATCCTCAACTGCACGCTGGATGTTATCGACGTCCTGCAAAATCCGCGCAGCCAGCCGCAGTACCTCGTGGCCGGCGGGCGTGATGTCAGTCAGGTGCTTGCCACTACGAACAAAGATCGGCGCGCCCAACTCGTCCTCAAGCAACTTGAGTTGCTTGCTAATGCCGGGCTGGCTGGTGAACAGCGCTTCGGCGGCCGCGGTGATGTTCAGGTCATGCCGGGCGATTTCGTGGACGTAGCGCAATTGGCGCAATTTCATTCGGCAGCCTCAGCTTAGGTTGGTTATAAAAATATAGTCAATTATTCCTTCTTATTCTAATGGGTGGCTGTTAGCGTTCGCGTCCCTTAATTGAGCGAGCGCGTGCACGCGATGTTCGAGTATTCATTGGCAGGCTTGTTGGTCGGCTTCGTGGTGGGTGCCACGGGGGTGGGCGGCGGTGCGCTGATGACACCGATTTTGATTCTTGGTTTCGGTGTGCCTGCCGCGGTCGCCGTGGGCACCGACCTGCTTTTTGCGTCGATCACCAAGAGTGTGGGCGTGGTGTTCCACGGCCAGCACGGCACGGTGGACTGGCAGATCGTCAAGCGCATGGCGCTGGGCAGCGTGCCGGCATCAATCGTGACAACGCTGATCTTGGCGCAAACTGGCTTGGGCGAGGGCGCGCAGCGCGTCATGCTGATGACTTTGGCAATAGCGATCATCGCCACCGCGACACTATCGGTGTTCAAAGGCGCGATATTGCGGTTGATGCAGCGCGGAAATGGTTGGCAGCGTCAATTGGTGCGCATTCGCCCCGCATTGACAACGGTGGTCGGCGCGTTGATCGGCGTTTTAGTTACCTTGTCATCGGTCGGCGCTGGTGTCATCGGCGCAGTTGCTCTGTTGATGCTGTATCCGCGCATCGCCGCAATTCGCGTTGTCGGCACCGACCTGGCGCATGCCGTGCTATTGACTGCTGTTGCCGGCCTCGGCCATTGGGGCTTGGGCACGATTAATTTCGCCATGTTGGGCTGGTTGCTGCTCGGCTCCATCCCCGGCATTTACCTGGGTACGCGCCTTGGCTTGCGCTTGCCCGATAAACTATTGCGCCCAGCGCTTGCGGGCTTGTTGGTCGTGATCGGCTTCAGCTTGCTTGGTAGCGGCTTGGCCCACGCTGCGGGCTGACACTGCAAGCAGTCACTCAATCGCCAAATCCAAACTTAGGACTTTAGCCATGATGAGCATCCAAAGCCGCTTTGGCGGCGCCCCCGAATACACCGACGATGTGGCCAGCAAAGCCGAGGCCACGGTTGCCACGCTGCGCAAGATCGCTGCCGAGCACACCGCCACCGTGGCCAACAGCTACGGCGCCGAGGACATGGTGCTGATGGACCTGATTG
>JAAFAL010000112.1 GCA_018222345.1 bacterium | reverse complement strand
GCAATTATTGTTGAGCACTGCGCATCAGGACGGCGCCGATGCGCGTACCGACACCGCTGCGCTGCCCATCGCCAAAGGCCAAGCCGATGCTGTGTTGCTGCCACACGCGCTGGAATACGCGGCGTCGCCGCACCGCTTGCTGCGCGAGGCCGATCGGCTGTTGTCGCAGCGCGGGCATTTGATCATTCTGGGCTTCAACCCGGTGTCGCTTTGGGGCATTCGTCAGGCTGTGGGCTTGCGCCATCCAGCACTGCCGGCCGGGGGCCGCTTGTTGTCGCTGCGCCGTTTGGCCGATTGGCTGCACTTGCTCGATTTGGAAGTCGTCGATCTACGCCGCTTCGGCGTCGGTTTTCCGTGGACACGGCCGGTGTCGCGGCGCGACGGCTGGACGCTGTGGCGCGCGCCGGGCTTGCTGCACGAAGGCTTCATGCTTCTGGCGCGCAAGCGCACCATCCCGCTCACGCCCATGCGCGAGCGCTGGGCGCGCCGCCGGCCCGACATTGCCACTGCGGGTGTGCGGGTGAGTTTTGAAGCCGCTGCGCGTCGTCGCGATAGCGGCACATGGAATGACAACAATTGGGACAAGGCAGAGCCAAACTGATGACGCAAATTGTGGCCTATACCGACGGCGGTTGCCGTGGCAACCCGGGTGTCGGCGGTTGGGGCGTACTGCTGCGCAGCGGCGAGCGCGAGCGGCGCCTGCAAGGCAGCGCCGCGCACACCACCAACAACCGCATGGAACTGACTGCCGCCATCGAGGCGCTGAGCGCCCTGAAGCGGCCGTGCACGTTGACCCTGTTCACCGACTCGACCTACGTGCAAAAAGGCATTACCGAATGGTTGCCCAACTGGCAGCGGCGCAATTGGCGCACGGCCGCTGGCAAGCCGGTGAAAAACGCCGATTTGTGGCAAGCGCTGCAGGCCGCCGCTGCACCACACAATGTCGATTGGCGCTGGGTCAAAGGTCATGCTGGTGACCCGGGCAATGAGGAGGCCGACCGCCTGGCCAACGCCGCCATGGACGAACACACCGAGACCGCAGCCTAATGTCTGACCGCCAAATCGTGCTGGATACCGAAACTACCGGCCTGGAGCCCAGCCAGGGCCACCGCATCATCGAGATTGGTTGCCTGGAGTTGAAAAGCCGCCGGCCAACACAAAACAACTTCTGGCATTACCTCAATCCGGATCGCGAGATCGACGCCGGCGCCATCGAGGTGCACGGCATTACCAACGAGTTTTTGGCCGACAAGCAACGCTTTGCCGACATTGCCGACCAGTTGCTGGAGTATTTGCGCGGTGCCGAGCTGGTTATCCACAACGCCGCGTTCGACGTTGGCTTTCTCGACGCCGAGTACGCCCGCCTTGGCAAAGCCACAGGCAACAGCTACCCACGTTTGGCGGAGATTTGCGAGATTACCGACACCGTGGCCATGGCGCGCAAAAAGCACCCGGGCCAGCGCGTGAGCCTGGACGCGCTGTGCAAACGCTACGAAATCGACAACTCACGCCGTGAGTTGCACGGCGCACTGCTCGACGCGCAATTGCTGGCGGATGTGTATCTGCTGATGACGGGCGGCCAGTCGGGCCTTGAGCTGTCGGTGGCGCGCGCAACCGGTGCCGATGGCGAAATGACACGCTTGTTTGCCAAGGCCGAGCAGCGCCCGACGCGCGTGGCGGTCTCCGATGCCGAGCGCGCGGCGCACGACGCCCGGGTCAAAGCCATCGCAGAGGCGTCGGGCGTCGAATTGGCCTGGCGCTAGCCGGGCCTGAGCGTGGATCAGGCGGTCTGCGTGTCCTGCGCGCGCTCGAAGGCGCGGCGCTTCTCGACAGCAATCGGCGTTACTTCGTCTTCCAGTGGCTTTTCCCAGCCCAGCATCCAGAACACCTCGGCCATCAGGAAGAACGGCCCGATCATCAATTGATTGAGGTCGTCCATAAACGCCGGCTTGGCTTTTTCGTGATGGTGGCCGATGAACTGGAATGTCCAGCCGACGACGAAAACGCCCACCGCAATCCAGCCCGCGTACGGCACGGTGGCGGCGAAATGATGCGCGGTCACCAGTAGCAGGCCTTCGACCACGATCATCGCCAGCCCCAGCTTCAGGTGCATGGCGCAGTAGTAGGCCATGCCGGCGACAAAAAATAGTTGCGCCAACGTGACGCCGGCAATAGGCAAGCGCACCAGGCTGAGCAATACCAGCACCGACCAGACAATCACCGTGACACCAAACAAGTGCGTCTTGATATTGGTGGGGTTCAGGTGCAGCGACTTGTACGTCGAAAGTTGTTCTACAGCGCTCTTCATGGCGATTCATTCCCAGTGTGTAATGCGCTAATTCTTGCAGGCGCAGCGCGTGTTGAACAGGGTAAAAATGCCCCGCTATCGGGCGTCCCGCACAGCACAAGTCAAGCGGCAGGTGCAGGTCTTGCGACCTTGGCTGTCGCTCAGGTCGATCTGCCAAACTTGCAGCGTGCGGCTTTGGTGCACAATTTTTGCCTCGCCGGTGACGGTGTCGCCCGCCTCGACAGGCCGCAAGTGGTTGGCGTTCACCTCGATGCCAACTGCCTGTTTGCCCTCGGCCATGACCAACACGGCCGCGCCCAAAGAGCCCAAACTTTCGGCCAGCACGATGCTGGCACCACCGTGCAGGATGCCGTAGGGCTGCACCGTGTGTTCGTTGACCGGCATGGTGCCGCGCACGTATCCATCGCGAATCTCGGTGAATTCGATGCCTAGCGTGTCGTTGATGTTGTGATCGACCAGTTGCATGCGCTTTAGCGCGGCGGGGTCGTATGATTGGCTCATTGTTGGGAACTCATTGGGGCAAATATGTTGGTGCTGATTGTAGGCATGCTGGTGTTTCTGGGTATTCACACCGTGCCGATGCGCCGCGCCGTGCGTGATGGGCTGGTGCAGCGACTGGGCGAGAACGCCTACAAGGGTTTGTTCACACTCACGGCAGTTGTCGGCCTCGGGCTCATCATTGTCGGAAAAGGCACGGCCGGTTTTGTGCCGCTGTATCCACCCGTGCCCGGTGCCCGCCACTTGGCACTGCTGCTGATGCCGGTCGCATTGATACTGGTGCTGGCGGGTTCAATGCCCGGCAATATCAAGCGCTTTGTGCCCAACCCCATGCTCACCGGGGTCAAGCTGTGGGCCGTGCTACATCTGCTCGCCAACGGCGACCTGGCGTCGGTGATTCTATTCGGCGGCTTTTTGGCCTGGGCCGTGATCGACGTGATCTCGCTCAAGCGGCGCGGGGTGGCCAAGCCGACGGACAAGGTGTCGCCGGCCTGGGACGCGGCAGCGGTCTTGGGCGGTATCGTGCTGTACGGCGTGATTGCGCACTACCATGCGGTGCTATTCAGGATGCCGGTGATCTATTAGGAGTTGATTGATGCGTTTTACCGAGACGGTGATTTTGGATAAGCCCATCGATGCCGTTTGGGCCGCGTTCGACAACATCGACAACCTGCCAAAGTGGCAGCCAACATTGACCAACGTCGAGCACAAATCCGGTGATCTCGGCCAGCCAGGTTCGGTGGTCGAACTCACCTATCGCGAGGGCAAGCGCGACATGGTGCTCACCGAGACCGTCACCGAGCGCGACTACCCGCACCGCTTCCAGGGCACCTACACCGTGGGCGGCACGGTGAACCACGTGTGCAATCGGTTTGAAGACCTCAGTGACGGCCGCACGCGCTGGGACATCGAGTGCGAGTTCAAATTTGGTGGTGTGTTCGGCTTGATTGCGCCGCTGATGAAAGGCGCGTTCGTCAAGCGCACGCGCGCCGACATCGAGCGTTTTGCCAGCAAACTCAGCAGCGGCGAAATCGCTTGAACCCGGCTGACTACGGGCTGCCCGCCGGTTGGCAACACTGGCCGTCCGACCCGGCCGAGGATCGCATCGGGCCGTTCTTCTTCAGCCAGGTTGGCGACGGCGCGCAGTCGGCGCTAAAGGTTGAGGCGCACCACTGCAATACGTTTGGTGTGGTTCATGGCGGCGTACTGCTGGCGCTGGCCGACTACACCCTGTGCTTGGCCGGCATGGACAATACCGAGCAAGGTTGTGCCACCGTGTCGCTGAGTAGCGAATTCCTTGCGCCCGCCGAGGCCGGGCAGGCGCTGCGCGGCGTCGGTATCCGTACGCGCACCGGCCGCAAGCTGCGCTTTGTGCGCGCAGAAATCAGAGCAGATGACGAACTCATCATGACCGCTAGTGCGGTGTTAAAGGTGAGCCACCCCAAATAAAGCTGTCATTGCGAGCGCCGAAGGCGCGCAGCAATCTCGTGATGTTGGCGCCACCCAATGAGATTGCCGCAGTCGCTACGCTCCTTCGCAATGACAGTCCCCTAAGTTAGGGGACGGGCCGGGCGTAGCCCGGTCAGGGGTGTGGGAGCAAAACCGGTAAGGCTTTGCACGGCAAAGCCCCGAGCGGCTTCGCCGCGAGGATTGCCGCAGTCGCTGCGCTCCTTCGCAATGACAGCCAAAAGACCTTTGCGCCCTTGGCGTCTTTGCGCGAGGTAAAAACCGTATCGACCCACGCGCAGGATTTACGTCAACGCAGTGCTCAAGGTCAGCCCCCACTAGGTACTGTCATTGCGAGGCCCAACGGGCCGCGGCAATCTCGTGATGTTGGCGGTGCCCCATGAAATTGCCGCGCGCCTGCGGCGCTCGCAATGACAAACCACGATTCAACTTTGCGCCGTTGCGCGAGGCCTATCCAAGCATCGGTTAAACTCCGCGCCCGCAATTCCAGACCACGACCATGCCTTCCATCGCAGAAGAGGCCGCCAAGCGCCGCACCTTCGCCATTATTTCGCACCCCGACGCCGGCAAGACCACGGTGACGGAAAAACTGCTGCTGTTCGGCGGCGCCATTCAGTTGGCCGGCACGGTCAAGGGCCGCAAGGCGGCGCGCCATGCTACGTCCGACTGGATGAAGATGGAGCAGGAGCGCGGCATTTCCATCACCACCTCGGTGATGCAATTCCCGTACAAGGACCGCATCGTCAACCTGCTGGACACGCCCGGCCACGAAGACTTTTCGGAAGACACCTACCGCACGCTCACCGCGGTGGATAGCGCGCTGATGGTGATCGACAGCGCCAAGGGTGTTGAGGCGCGCACCGTCAAGCTGATGGAAGTGTGCCGCCTGCGCACCACGCCTATCATTACCTTCATCAACAAGCTGGATCGCGACGGTCGCGAGCCCATGGAGTTGCTGGATGAGGTCGAGGAGGTACTCAAGATCAAGTGCACGCCCGTCACCTGGCCGCTAGGCATGGGCCGCGAGTTCGCCGGCGTGTATCACCTGCTGGAAGACCGCTTTTATCTGTACGAGGGGTCGAAAGAGCGCGTGTCGGAAATCGAAACCGTCGATGGCCTGCGCGCCGACGGCATGGCCGAGCGCTTCGGTGCCATCTACGACACCCTGCTGGAAGAAATCGAGTTGGTGTCGGAAGCCGGGCATGGCTTTGACCTGGACGCCTATCGCGCCGGTGACCTGACGCCGGTGTTCTTTGGCGCCGCCATCTCCAATTTTGGTGTGCGTGAGTTGCTCAACGGCTTTGTGGAGTGGGCGCCTGAGCCGCTGCCGCGCACGGTGTCGCTGGATGACGAAACCCAGCCCATCGCGCCAACCCACGACAAGCTCACCGGCTTCGTGTTCAAGATTCAGGCGAACATGGATCCCAAGCACCGCGACCGCATCGCGTTCTTGCGCGTGTGCTCGGGGCAGTACAAAAAAGGCATGAGCCTGCACAGCGTGCGTGCGGGCAAGTCGGTGCGCATTTCCGATGCCGTGACCTTCATGGCCTCCGACCGCGGCTCGGCCGAGAGCGCCTACCCTGGCGACATCCTCGGCCTGCACAACCACGGCACCATCGCCATTGGCGACAGCTTTACCGAAGGCGCGCCGATGGTGTTTTCGGGCATTCCCAACTTTGCGCCGGAACTGTTCCGCCGCGTGATACTCAAAGACCCACTCAAGGCCAAGGCGCTGAACAAGGGCCTGGACCAGTTGTGCGAGGAGGGTGCCACCCAGGTGTTCCGGCCCACGCACAACAACGACATCATCTTGGGTGCGGTTGGCGTGCTTCAGTTCGACGTTGTGGCGCAGCGCCTGGCCGACGAATACAACGTCAAAGCCATCTTCGAAACCTCGACGGTGGCCACCGCGCGCTGGGTATCGGCCAAGGACCCAGTCAAGCTGAAAGATTTCCTTAACAGGAATGACGGTAAACTGGCCAAGGATCACGCCGGGGCGTGGGTTTATCTGGCCACCAGCCGCGTCAATTTGCAGATGACGCAGGAGCGCTGGCCGGATGTGGAATTTGCATCCACCCGCGAGCACGGCGCGAAAGCGTAAAGACACTGATGGTGGCACTCGGCCGCCGATGATTTGGAGACACACATGGCGACCGAGATCGCTTCGCAAGAGACTTACGACCGCAAGTTCACCCCCGCCAGCGTCGGCGCAATGCTGGGCTTTTTTGGTGTGCACATCGCCGCGCTGGGCAGCTTTTGGAGCGGAGTGACGGTCGAGGCCGTCATCATTTGTGTAGCGCTTTACTGGATTCGCATCTTCGCGATCGGCGCCGGCTATCACCGCCTGTTCGCCCACCGTGCTTACAAAACCGGCCGCGTGTTCCAGTTCATCCTGGGCTTCATGGCGCAAAGCACGGCGCAGTCGGGTTTGATCTGGTGGGCGTCCAAGCACCGCGATCACCACCGCTACAGTGACACGCCCAAGGACATGCACAGCCCGCGGCAGTACGGCTTCTGGTTCAGCCACATGGGCTGGATCTGGAACAACCAGGCGCAAGAAGCTAACTACGACAACGTGCCCGACCTGACCAAATATCCCGAGTTGGTGTGGCTCGACAACAACCGCTTCATGCCCGCCATTGTGCTGGGCTTGGCCTGCTGGGCGCTTGCAGGCCTGCCAGGTTTGTTCTTTGGCTTTTTCTTCTCGACCGTGTTGGTCTATCACGCCACGTTCACCATCAACAGCATGTGCCACGTGTTTGGCAGCCAGCGTTACCTGACCGGCGACGACTCGCGCAACAACGCCGCCATGGCCGTGCTGACCATGGGTGAGGGCTGGCACAACAACCACCACTACTTCATGGCCAGCGCCCGCCAGGGCTTCAAGTGGTACGAGTGGGACCCCACCTTCTACCTGCTCAAAGGCTTGGAAAAGCTCGGTATCGTCTGGGATCTGCGTGAGCCGCCCGAGCACGTGCTGGCTGGTGAGCGCGGCCTGTCGTCCGAAATCAAGGACCGCGTGGCTGCCCAACTGGCGGCCACCTTCAATGTCGAAAAACTCTCCGAGCGCACCCGCGCCCGCTGGGAAGGCACGGGCGAGGCCTTCGACGAATGGCGCCATCGCATGGCCGAGCATCTGGAGCGCGGCCGTGAGCAACTGCCGCATGTGGAACTGCCCGGCCTGCCTAGCGCCGACGAGCTGCGCACCAAGGCGCAAAAAATGTTTGCCCGCAGCCCAGCCATTGACGACATCGTCTTGCGTGCGCGTGAGTTGCTGCGTGAATCGGTGGCGCTGCATTTGGCACAACCTGTGCCAGTCCGCTAAACGCAGCCCTCAGTTCGGTGCTGACAATGAAGCAGGCCGCGCGCTGCACAGGCGCGGCAGCGCTGTGGGCGTGCAGTGCGTTTGCCGCGCATCCCGAGTCCATCAGCATGTCGCCCGGCCACGTGCACGAAGCGTGCAAGCTGATGGCTGCAGGCGAGCAGTGGCGCTACGACTTCAGCGCCGACGACAAGCTGGAATTCAACGTCCACTACCATGTCGGCGATGCCGTGATTTATCCGGTCGGGCCGCTGGCGACGAACATGAAAGCCGGCGTCGTCAGTGCCGAGCTTGATCAGACCTATTGCTTGATGTGGCGCAATACAGCCGGCGAGCCCATTCAGTTGCGGATTGCTGAGCCCTGACAGGTGGTGTTGTTGCAGTCTGTTACCGGGTTACTGCGCCGTGCCTCGCATGGCCAACACTAAACGCCGGCCGTGTGCCTGGGAACGCCCAGAACCTCGTCAATTCCGACGACGGAAACACATTCGGAAAGCGCTCATCTCTCTGGCTGGGGCCGGCAATCGTCAGCTCCTGCACCATGGAAATGTATTGGTCGATGGAGTTCTCCAGCGTATTGGCGTTGATGATGACCTCGGTGCCGATGGTCTTGGCATAGTCGGCCACGCCAGCCACGGTGCTGTGCTGCGGCGCGTAGGCTTCCGCGGCAATGCCGTTTTCGCTGGTCACCCACAGACCTTCGTCGGTGTGGACGACGATCGAATGGTTGCCCTCGGTGTGCCCGGGCGTATGCACCAACGCGACGCCGCCGCCAAGATAGGTGTCGCCCTCCAGCCGGATGATTTTGCTCTCCGGAATGCCGGTTGTGCCATCGGGGCAATACCAGTCGGCTTGGTAGGGGTTGAGGTCGCGCGCGCAGTCCAACTCGCGGCCCATCACCAGCAGGTTGGCATTGGGGAACACAGCCGGCTCGTCGTCGGTGCCCAGCCAGCGGCGCACGTCCTGCGTATGCAGGTGATCGTAGGTGATGTAGTCAATGTCCTCGGGCCGCAAGCCTGCAGCCTTCACGATCTCCGGCGCGGTGGTGTAGCGCTTTGCAATCAGCGGTTCGACCAGCTTGGGTGCGCCGTCGGCAAGGCGCCGAAAAAACGGCGTTTCGCCATTGCGCTCATGGTCGGAGGGCGATACCAGAAGGGTCTTCAAACCTTCAACGGTGTCGAACTGCACCACAAAACAACGGTTGGTGATGTGCAAAAACTCGACCAGTTTCTCGCGCGAAAATGCATTGCGCAGGCCGTAACGCGTTGGGTAGGGCACCTTCACCAGATCGAATGATTCGAAGTAGCGCACCTTGGGCTGTTTGAGCATCCAGGCGCGAAAATCGCCCGCTGCGCTGCGGGTGTCTTCGACGCGCGCCATTTGGCCAACGGCGCGGCGGCAGCCATCAAAGTGGGCGATGGATTCGAACGGGGCTGTGCTCATGCGGGGACCTGCTGCGGGG
>JAAFAL010000213.1 GCA_018222345.1 bacterium | reverse complement strand
GCAATCATCAGCGTGATGCGCGCAATATCGAGCACGGGCCGAAAGTGGCTGGCGCGCGCACCGGCCGGGTAGCGCGCATCAATCGGCACGCTGATGATGGGCACGCCAGCCCGGCCCAGCTCGATCAAAGTCTCGCTTTCAAACACGAAGCTGCGCGCTGCGCGCTCCGAAACCTTGAGGCTTTCGAAGACCTTGCGCGGGAACAAGCGAAAGCCGGACTGGGTATCAACCAGCGCCCGGCCGGCGGCCCAACTCACCCAGAAATCAGCCACGTCGTTCGATTTTTTGCGATCAGACGGCGCGCATTCCCGCTTGCGCAGCCGCGCGCCCATGACCAGGGCATCCGGATGCTGCGCATGCACCGCCAGCAGCCGCGCGGCGTCGGCGGGGTCGTGCTGGTCATCGCCGTCCATGGTCAGCGCTACATCGGCGCCATCGGCAAACGCCCGGCGCAAGCCGTCGGACAGTGCTGCGGCCTTGCCACGGCGTTTGGCATGTTGAACGACCGTCACACCGTCCAAGCCCTGCACTTGCGCGGCCGTGTCATCGGTCGAGCCATCGTCAACCACCACAACCTGTTGGCATTGCTTAAGCGCGCCGGCCACCACCTTGGCGATGGTTGCCGACTCGTTCAATGCCGGGATCACGATGGTCAGCTTGCTCACTGCGGCGCGACCGCAATGTCCAGGCTCTGGCCTTGGCTCAATTGCAAGCTCACTGCCGCCCGCGCGTCAGCTTCCAGCGCCTCTAGCAGTGGCAGGCTACGGGCAATGAAATTCTGGCCCCGCAATGTCTCCAACTCGGCGGCATTGCAGCTAGTCTCGTCCTCGACGGCCAGCTGGCTCAACTGCAGGCGCGCCCCGCCGGGCGTCAACACCAATGCCAAGGCAAACGGCTGCGCCATTGGCCGCAACTCGCCCACCAACCCATGCGCGGCACTGGCGCTGTCATAGGCCACCAAAAGCACCGGCGTGTCATCGGCCACTGCTTGTACGGCGGCCTGGAACAAGCCGGCGGCAAAGCTGTATTGCTCGCTGCTCACTGCGGTACTGGCTGCGCGGCAGGCGCTGGCAATCGACCAATGCCCCGACGCGGCGTTGTGCACCGAATTGTGAAACTTGGTTGGCGACAGCGCTGCCGGTGCCCGCGCCAGGGTTTTGCACATGTAGTCGGTGGTGGCCAAGTCACCTTGGCCAGAGGCAAATACAGTGGGCAGTTCGGAGGCTGCAAGCCCGGCATTCGCACAGGCCGCCTCGGCCACTGCAACAGCCAACTTGACCTGCGCAGGCAAGCGGCGCATTTCACCGGGGTTCAAGCTGGCCGGCTTGGGCGGCGGCAAGTCGGCAGCTCGCCAGGCTTGATCGCCACGCAAGATGGCGCGCGCCTCGGCCCACGAAGGCAGGCCGGGCGACATCAGGCCAACACCGGCAATATCCACGGCCAGCGTCATGCTGCCACCCCGAAAATCAGCGAACAATTCGAGCCGCCGAAGCCAAAGGAATTGGTCAGAGCCGTCGTCAGTTTTGCTGGCTGCGTGCTGGCCACGGGCGCCAGGGCAATGTCGGGATCGACCGCCTCCAGATTCAGGTTGCCGGGGACGAATTGCTGGTTGAGCGCATGCAGGGCGACCACGGCTTCGACGATGCCGGCGGCGCCCAGCGTATGGCCCATGAACGCCTTGGTGGAACTACACCGTTGACCATTACCCAGTACACTCCCGATGGCTTGTGCTTCGGCAACATCATTCTGGCGCGTGGCAGGGCCTTGCAAGTTAGCGTAATCCACGCGACCTAACCCGTCGCGCGCCAGGGCCTCGGTC
>JAAFAL010000111.1 GCA_018222345.1 bacterium | reverse complement strand
CCGTCGCGCCTGCCTCATCCAAGGCGCGGTACAACTCTGGAAAGCGCACATCGTAACAAACGCTCAGGCCCAGCTTGGCAGCGCCGGCACTGGCCAACACGGCATGCTCGCCGGGTGAGAAACTGTCGGATTCGCGGTACTGCTCGCCATCGCCAGCATCAACGTCAAACAAATGCAGCTTGTCGTAGCGCGCTGCCACCGTACCGTCCGGCGCGACCAGCAGCGACGCGGCGCGCACGCGCTGCGTGTCACGCGGATCAATCATGGGCATCGTGCCGCCCACCAGCCACAGGCCGTGGCGCTTGGCCGTGGCAGCCAGCCAGCGCTGCACAAGCCCATCTCCGGCAGGTTCAGCCGCCGCCAGCCGTTGTGCGCGGCGCGCCGGCATGATGCAGAAATTCTCCGGCAACACGGCCAACTGGGCGCCAGCGTCGGCAGCCTGCGCCAACAACTGGCCGGCGGCGTCCAGGTTCGCGGCAACCTCGGCGCCACTGTTCATTTGGATGACGGCGGCGCGCATCAGCTTCTCGGGCCTCGGTCGGGCGGAGGCGTTGCCGGCGACTCCAAATCGGGCGGCGCCTGGTTGGGGCGGGTGACGATGGGATCATCCCAGGTGCCGCCCAAGTGGTAGGCCACTTGCCCGGCCTGGTTCAATGGCTTGTCGAACAACTCTTGCGCGACCAGCAAGATGGCGCCGATAGCCGGGCCACCAAACACAGTGCCGGCCAAGGTGACGCCAGACGACAGGTCTGGCTGCACGGTGATGGTCTGGTCATAAGTGCGCTGCACGAGCCCGACACTGCCCTCGATGCGGATATCTGCCGACGGCGCCCGCACGCGCAAGTCGTCGGTGTCGGCGCGGCCACCGCCCACGCGGAAGTGGCCCTCAATGCTATCGAACTTCATACCGCTATCAACAACATCGCGAAAATCGAGCAGCAGCCGCCGCGGCAAGGCATTGAATGACAGCAAGCCGACCATGCGCCCGGCGCCCGGCTCCACTGTGGCCAGTACGCCGTCGTCGATATTGATTTCGATGTTGCCGGTGGCCTGTGTCCAGTTCAGCCCAGCGGGGCTTTCCGGCCAGCCCAGCTTAATGCTGGCACGGGTCTGCTCGGCATCGACAGTGCGCACCAAGCCCAGGGCGTCTTGCACACGCGCAATGTCGGTTGAGCTGAAGGCACCTTCGAAGCCACCGCGGCTGACACCGCCAGACCGCACCCAATACCCGTCGGCCTGGCCGTTGAGCATGGGGCCGTCGATCGACAATTGCCGCAGTGTCGAGCCATTGCGGCGGCGCTCGGTGCGGACGATCACATGACCAAAATCTGCGGCGCCCACCATCACCCGCTGTGCGTCAAAATCGAGCGCCAGCCAGCCGCTAGGGTTGAGCGCCGGCTTGGCGTCGGTCGCAGCGGCGTCATCGCGCGGCGTGTCATCTGCCGCAGCCGTGGTTGCCATATCCAGCAAGCGCAGTTCAGCAAGCCGGACAACGATGGGGTCATCGGCGCCGCCATCCCAACGTAGCTGGCCCTCGGCGCTGCCACGCAAGCCCAGCGACCAGACATTGCCATCGCGGCCACCACTGATGCGTTGCTGCGGCAAGCGCGCCTTGCCAAATTGCAGTTCGCCCAGTTGCACATTGAGCGAGATATTGGGCTTGGCGGCGCCAGCGGCAGCGGGCGCCGCTTGTGGCAGCGCCCTTTGCCACGCGGACACATCCAAGCGCGGCAGTACACCGCTGGCCGAAATGCCCGGTTGCACGGGCGGCGGCGTGCTGGAGCCCAGCGATACATGCACGGCATCCAGCGCCTGCAGGCCGCCACCGGCATCGCGCGGCACCAGCGCCGAGAATGCCAGGCGCTGGCCCAGCGACCCGGTGGCGCGCCAATGCTGCGGCGTGGGCTTGAGCCGCAAACTGAGTTGCAGAGGCGCCTGCGGATCAGGTTTGTCCAGCGGTTCGGGCAGGCTGGAGCTAACACCGCGCAAATCGGTACTCAAGCGCAGATCGCCGACAAATTCGTCAGCGGCGCCTTGGCTGCCACCAACCCGCGTGCGCAATATCCAGTCGCTGCCACCTTCGAGCTGGCTGCGCGCCCAATCCGGCAGCCCCGCCAACCATGGGTTTTGCGCATCACCCAAGGCTACGCGGGTGGAAAACTCCAGGTCTGTCAGGCCGGGTTGTGCGCCTACTGGCGCGATATTGACGCGTAGCGGGCGACCGTCATACAAGCCTTTGAGCCGCTCGGCGGAGACGCCCTGGTTGTCGAACGACACCGTGCCGAGCACATCGCGAAACGCATGCGGCGCGCCGTCGTAAACCACGCGCGCGCCGGTGAGCGTGACGCTGCCGGCAACCTGCGTCTGCTTCGGCGTGCGCAGCGGCACATCAATACCCACTTGCAAATTGCCAGGGCCAGATACGGACAGCGTGTCCGTCACCCCAGCCAAACGGCGTGCCAGCGGTGTTTGCGGCAAATAGCCCAGCATGGCGGCTGCATCAGCGCGGGATTCGGTGGTGAGTTTCAGCAGTTGGTCGTCAAACAGATGCGCGATCTTCGCCTGCGTTCGGCCTAGTGCGACGCCGCCGCTACTGCCACCAACGACATCGACGACCAGTTCGGGGCCGGTCATGCGCAGCGTGGCATTGGCGGCCTCGACGGCCGGCCAGTCGGGGGCAAAGTCCAGCGTCACATCAGCCAAATCTAGCGTGAGTTCAAATGTGCCCGGCACGCGGTGATAGGGCGCGCCGATCAGCGGCCCATCGATCAACAAACGGCCGGCGGTGACGGGCACCTTGACCAGGGCACTGCGCAGCCAAACCTTGAGTTTTTCCGACCAGCGCTCCGGCATCAGGGGCTTCAAGGCTGCCGCATCGTCGGCTTGCAGGGTCGTGTCCACAAACAGTTGCCGCGCCGTATTACCCACCTGCGAGACCACAACTTGGCCCTGAAACTGTGCGCCTGAGGTTGTCGCGTTCAGTTGTTCCAAGGCCACGCGCCAGCCTTGGCCGCTGGTGCGCCAGTCCGCCTGCGCGGTGAATGTATCCAGCGCGACCGGCACCGGGAGGTGTTCCGGTGCCATCAACATCAACGCGTCGCCTTCCAGTTCAGCCTGGCCTTCCGACTCCGATGCCGTAAAGCGACCATCAAGGCCGGCAAAGCCGCTGCGCTGGCCATCCGACGGCAACGCCAAACCGGCGAACCGGCCTGCAACAGATAGCTGCAAGGCGGCGTCGGCAGTTGCGCGCTGCGCCGACCAATCCAGGGCACTGACGCGGCCGCGCGCGCCGGCCATAGCTGCTGGCGCATCCGGCCAGAACACCGGCGACCAGTGCGCCAAATCGGCCAGTTCCAAGGTGCTGGCATCGCCGCTGAACAGCCAGCCACCATCGGCGCGTGGCTGCCATTGCGCGGCGACACGCTGGGCCTGCCAATTGCGCTGTTCAGCTGGCAAAGCGGCATTGGCCGACTGTACCGCCAGGTCGGTGACGACAATCTGCGCGCCGGTTTCGTCTGACCGTAGGGATGCGCCTGCCTGCAAGCGGTCTATGCCTTGCGTTTGGTCGCCGCCGTGCCACAACTTGCCAGTGCGCAAACGACCGTCGCCATTGAACGCCAGTGGTGCGCCGGGCACCGCGTTGAGCGTGAACTGCGCCTGCGCATCGACCGGCTCACCGGCAATGGCCAGCTCGCGTTGTGCCCAAGCATCGAGCCATTGCCCCGGCACCAGGCCATCGACCTCAACATCGCCCTGCGCGGCCCATTGGCCAGCCGACAAATCACCTCGCACGGTCAACGCCAGGCTGCCCGTGCCTTGCAATTGCCGGGGCATTTGCGCGTCGAGCCTGAGCTGCAAGCTGTCGTCGCGGCCACGGCGGATGCGTAGGTCAACATCCGAAAACCAGTAGTCAGGCAAGCCGCGCATGCGATCACGCCAAATCAGATCGGACCGGCTCACCTGCACACGGTAGAGCGCGTCTAGTCGCTCGGTGAGCACCGAGCCATCGCCCCCGGGGTTCGCATCCAGGCCATGCACAAACACACGGCCATCGCTACGCCGCTCCAATTCCAGCACGGCGCCGACCAAATTGATTGCACGCGGCGTGAGCTCGCCGCGCACCAGGTCCAGCGGCGAGAACCCCAACTCGAGTTCTTCCAGCTCCAACACCGGGGTCACGGCGCTTTCGGACAACAGCGAAACGCCAGAGAACACCAGCGTCGGCCGCACCCCGCGCCAACTCAAGTCCATGGCCTCGATGGCCACCGGCCGGTTGAGAAACGCCGACACGTAGTCAGCAATATCTTCCTTGTAGGCCGGAGCAACCTGGACGGCGAGCCGGAACAGGCCGGTGACCAAGGCAGCGGCCACCAGCAAACTGGCGCCGACCGTGATGCCAAATGTCCAGAGTTTTCTGCGCCCGCGTTGCACTACAACAAGACGACGTCGAAGCTTTCCTGGGCGTACTCCGACTCGGCCTGCAGGCGGATAGGCACACCGACAGCGCCTTCCAACTCGGCCAATTGCGCCGACTGCTCGTCGAGCAGGCGCACAGCCACATCCGGCGCGCATAGCACCAGCATTTCCTTGGCATCAAATTGGCGAGCACTGCGCATGATTTCTCGGAATATCTCGAAGCAGACGGTTTCGGCGGTTTTGACAAAGCCCCGCCCCTGACAACTTGGACACGGCTCGCAGAGGATGTGTTCCAGCGACTCGCGGGTGCGCTTGCGCGTCATTTCCACCAAGCCGAGCGACGACACGCCGGAGATGGCGCTGCGCGCGGGGTCGGCGTCCATGGCCTTGCCCAGCACACGCAGCACTTCGTCGCGGTGGGCCGTGTCTTCCATGTCGATGAAGTCAACGATGATGATGCCGCCGAGGTTACGCAGGCGCAGTTGCCGCGCCACCGCCTGGGCCGCCTCGAGGTTGGTCTTGAACACGGTTTCTTCCAGCGTGCTGCGGCCGACAAAACCGCCCGTGTTCACGTCAACAGTGGTCATGGCCTCGGTCTGGTCGATGACCAGATAACCGCCGGACTTGAGCACCACCTTGCGCTCCAGCGCGCGGGCCAGTTCATCCTCAACTCCGAACAAATCGAAGATCGGCCCGTCGCTGTCGTGGTACTCGATGCGGTCGGACACCTCGGGCAAAAAGCGCCGCGCAAAACGCACCACCTGCTCGTAACTGGCCTGCGAATCGATACGCACGCGGTCAACCTGGGTGCCCAGCAAGTCGCGCAAGATGCGCATGACCATGGGCAAGTCGCCATAGACCATGGCGCCGGTGCGGGCCTCGTGCGCGGCCAGGCGGATGCTGCGCCAGAGCTTGGTTAAAAACAGCACATCGGCGCGCAGCGCATCGCGGCTGGCGCCTTCGCCGGCGGTGCGCACGATGAACCCGGTGTCGGCACCCTCCTCGGCAACGATGGCCTCGACCAACTCGCGCAATCGCGCGCGCTCGGCTTCGTCCTCGATCTTGACCGAAATACCCACCTGCTGGCCGCCGGACTGTTGGCCATGGGGCAACAACACCAGATATCGCGACGGAATCGAAATCTGCGTGGTCAGCCGCGCGCCCTTTTGGCCCATCGGGTCCTTGACGATCTGCACCAGCACGTCTTGGCCCTCGGTCAGCAGCTCGCTGATCTTGGGCTCCGGTGACGGCGGCGTGGCCTTTGGCTTGGCTTCGCTACCGGCGTCCTCGCCGGCGTCATGATCGAGCGGTTGGATATCGCGCGCGTGCAAAAAGGCCGTGCGGTCCAGGCCGATCTCCACAAATGCGGCCTGCATGCCGGGCAGCACACGCTGCACCCGGCCCTTGTACAGGTTGCCCACCAAGCCATGGCGCGACTCACGCTGAACGAAAACCTCTTGCAGCGCCCCGCCCTCGACCAGCGCTACGCGGGTTTCCTGCGCCGACACATTGACGAGAATTTCGGTGCTCATGCGGCTAGCCCGGATGTTTCATGTGATGCGCAGCAACTGGCGCAGGATGGGTTGCTCTGGGCGCTGCTCTGGAGCGAGAAATGTAGCCGTAGCTACATTTGGAGTGAAGAGCAAGCCCAGGGCGGCCGAGACTAGCCAGGTGTTGTGCAAGCGATGTTTCAGTGCAAACAGGATGTTTATTCAAGCCTGAAATTTTGAATCCAGTCATGCGATGACACCGCCCTGAAAAGCGGTCGCATGACACATGCGGGCTGGTGCCTGCGCGTGTGGCGTGATGTCGGCATCTGCCAGCAATGCTCGGGTTTCCACGAGTGGCAAACCGACAACGCCAGAATAGCTGCCGTCAATACGCGTCACCCAGCCACCGCCCATGCCCTGAATGGCATAGGCGCCAGCTTTGTCGGCTGGCTCGCCGCTGGCCCAGTAGGCCGCAATATCGGCATCGCTCCAGGGCGCCATTTCCACTCGGGTGCTGGTCACAATTGTTGCCTCGCCATGGGCGGACACCAGCGCGACGCCGGACAACACCTGGTGCGCCCCGCCAGACAACAACCGCAACATGCGCCGCGTTTCGGCCAAGTTGCCAGGCTTGCCCAGCAGCTCGCCGTTGCAGGCCACAATGGTATCGGCGCCCAACACGGGCAGGCTGTCGGCGCGCGTAGCAAATACGGCGCGGGCTTTTTGCAGCGCCAGATCGGTTACAAACTGCTCGGGCGCACAGGGTGCCAAAGCCTCGTCAATATCCGACGCCTGCACGCAAAAGCGATAACCCAGCGCAGCCAACAACTCGCGCCGCCGCGGCGAGGCGGAACCAAGGCAGAAATCGGCGGGGTCAGTGGTTTTATTCACGAAGCGGCGTGGGGATTTTTTCGTAGCCAGACATTATTGCATGGCGAATTCGCCATCTTCGCGGCTTTTACCTTGTTTTTGCTGTGTTTTCGCAGGTTGCGGGCCTACTCACGATGATAGGGATGGCCGCTGCGCAGTGCCCAGGCGCGGTAGAGCTGCTCGGCCACCATCACCCGCACCAGCGCATGCGGGTAAACAGCCGCCGACATGCTCCAGCTTTGGTCGGCGCGGGCCAGCACATCACTGTGCAAGCCGTCGGCGCCTCCGATCAGCAGCGCGACATTGCGGCCGCTATCCATCCACACGCCGAGTTTTTTCGCCAATTGCGGGCTAGACCAATTGCGGCCGCGCTCGTCCAGCGCCACCACCCAATCGTCGTCGGCCAGCTTGGCCAGCATACGCTGGCCCTCGTCGGCTTTGGCACGGGCCGGGTCGTCTTTTTTGCTGCGCATGCCCGGCGCTAATTCGACCAACTCCAACGCACACTCACGTGGCAGGCGTTTGGCATAATCCGCGTAGCCATCCTGTACCCAGGCTGGCATCTTGCGCCCGACCGCGATCAATCTGATACGCATTCATCAAGTCCTGTCAGTGCGATGCCCGAAGGCGCGCTGCAATTTCCCCAACGAAACCGCCACCCAACGAGATTGCCGCGGCCCTTCGGGCCTCGCAATGACAGTCCCCCTGAGTGAGGGGGACGGCGAGCGTAGCGAGCAGGGGGTGTGGAAGTGAAACGGGTAACGACTTGCGCAGCAAGTCGCCGAGCGGCTTGCCCGCGAGGATTGCCGCAGTCGCTTCGCTCCCTCGCAACGTTCGGCCGCAGGGGCCTCACTGATCTGCTGCGCAGATCAAATGGTATGGCTCCCACATCCCCCGGCCGGCTTCGCCGCCCACCCCCTTCACTCAAGGGGGTTGTCTCAAACTCGCTGTCATTGCGAGCGGCGTAGCCGAGCGGCAATCTCGTCAATAAAGCTGCCGCCCAACCAGATTGCGGGGGCACTTCGCGCCTCGCAATGACGGCGAATTTAATGTGTCGCTTCGCTGGCTTCAGGCATCACGGGCGCTTCCCACAGCTTTTCAAGCTGGTAGAACGCGCGGCTCTGCGCCTGCATCACGTGGACGACGACATCGCCTAGATCAACCAGCACCCATTCGGCCTGGTCTAGTCCCTCAATGCCCAGCGGCCGCTTGCCGGCCTCTTTGGCGCTGACAATGACATTGTTGGCAATGGACTTGACGTGCCGGGCAGACGTGCCGGTGGTGATCAGCATGCGATCCGTCACGCTGGTGAGTTCGGTGACCTCGAGCACGCGAGTATCGCGGCCCTTGAGGTCGTCGATGGCCTCAAGGGCCAGATCAGTGAGTTCGTTCAGTGTCATAAACCTCTTGATGCTCCGCCAAGCCGTGCCAGACCACGTTGGGCACCAGGTACCGAACGCTGCGCCCCTGCACCAGCAGGCGGCGGACTTGAGTTGATGATATCGCCAGTGGGGTGACCTGCGCTGCGTACAGGCAACCCGCCTGGGTTTTGTGCAGGTCGTCAATGCTCTCGGTAATACGCACGCCAGGCAGTTTGTCCAGCCGGCCCGTGCTCATGCCCGGCCGCGGCACCACCACGATGTGCGCGTAATTCGGAATTTCGTCCCAGCGGTGCCAGGTGACCAGCCCGTCGAAGGCATCCTGGCCCATGATGCAGACGATTGGCGTGTCGCCCAGCTCACTACGCAATCCAGCTAGTGTTTCGGCAGTGTATGACGCGCCACCGCGGTCTAGCTCGCGGCGGTCAAGCACCAAGCCAGGCTCGTCGGCAATGGCTTGCTCGACCCAGGCGGCGCGCTGTGTTTCGGTAGCGCGCGGCGCATCCCGGTGGGGTGGCACGCGGTTGGGAATCAACCGCACGTGATCCAGGCCCAGCAACTCGCGTAGCTCCACGCAAACCCGCAAGTGACCAAGATGCACGGGGTCGAAGGTGCCCCCGAGTATGCCTACCGGCCCAGCAAGGGGCTTGCGCGGCGTGTCGTTCAAAAGCGGCGCCCAAAGAGCATGTTCAAACAGCGTTTCTCGGCATCATTTACGTGCGGATGTGACCATCTCCGTAAACAATATACTTCTCGCTGGTCAGGCCTTCCAGCCCAACCGGGCCGCGGGCATGCAACTTGTCGGTCGAGATGCCGATTTCGGCGCCCAGGCCATACTCGAAGCCGTCGGCAAAACGCGTCGAGGCATTGACCATCACCGAGCTGGAATCGACGGCGCGCAAAAAGCGCTGCGCAGTGCTCCAGGTTACGGTGACGATGGATTCGGGGTGGCCCGAGCCGTGTTTGGCGAGATGTGCCATGGCGTTATCAATTCCAGCCACAACACGGATGTTAACAACCCCATCCAGGT
>JAAFAL010000110.1 GCA_018222345.1 bacterium | reverse complement strand
GGGTCCATGGTTGTCGTGCGAGGAAACCGGCAATGGCGAAGTGTGGGAGTGCGACCCGTTCGGCACACCGGACGACGCCGTCAAGAAGCCCGCGCTGGGCGCCTTCCCACATGAAGCCGCGGCCATCGACCCGGTCAACCATGCCTGCTACCTCACCGAAGATGGTGGCAGCAACAAGTTCTGGCGCTTCGTCTCGGCCGAGTCGGACCTGACGACTGACGCCAATGGCGTCACCCGCATGGGTTTGGAAAACGGCCAACTGCAAGTGCTGAACATCGTCGGCTTCGAGAATTCCGCCACCGGGCCAGCCGAGGCCGACATCCGCGAACCGGTGCAATGTGAATGGGTTGACGTGGTTGTGACGCCGCCCATCCCCGGCGCGCCACAGAACCTACCCACAACCACCAATCAGGGCACACACTTCGCCCAGGCCGAAGGCATCTGGTACTACGAAATCCCCGCAGACGTTGCCATGACGCCGCCGATGGGCATGCAACCCACCCGCGGTGTGATGTTCTTCGCCACAAAAGGCGACAACCGTGTGTATGCCTACGACATCAATAACGAACTGATCGAACTGATTTACGACAACGAAAACATGCAGCTCGAGACAGGCTTCAATCAGGTCGATAACGTCGTCGTCAGCCCGGCCGGCGATGTGCTGGTGGCCGAAGATGGCAATGCCATGCGCCTGGTCGTCATCGTGCCGAACCGGCCCGCAAAGCTGCTGATGCAAATCACCAAAGGCGGCTCTGAGATTACCGGCCCGGCGTTCACACCCGACGGCTCGCGGCTGTATTTCTCCAGCCAGCGTGGCCCCAGCGGCGCAGATGGCTCGAACGACCAAGGCACGACGTTTGAGATGCTCATCCCGGCTGAATTCAGGGCTGCTCAAAGTATTGCGCCGCCTGCTGCAGAAAATGCGCCGGCTACGGGGTCATCGACCGGCGGCAGCATGGGCGCCGCCGCATTGGCTGGCCTGGCAGGTGCAGCGGCTGCCCAGCGGCTAGCGCAAGATAGCGACGGCGACGAGCGCTAAACCAGCTAAGCCTGCTGCGCGCCGATGAGGGCGCGCAGCACGGCGCGTACATCGCGCATCGCCGCGCTCAGGGTTTGTTCGATGGCGGCATGGATCGGCCCGTCTGCGGTGCCCGCCGCCGGATTGACGACAACTGCAAGGCCGGCGTATGCCATGCGCTTCTCGACGGCCAGTGCGGCCTCGGGCATGCCGGTCATGCCCACCACATCGCAGCCGTCACGCGCCATGCGGCGAATCTCCGCGGCAGTTTCCAGCCGCGGGCCATTGGTCACGCCCATGACGCCGCCATCGATCAATTCAACACCCGCAGCGTCGGCGGCCAGCAACAAGCGCTCGCGCAAGCCGGCATCGTACGGCGGTGCAAATTCGATGTGCTGCAAGGGCGCATCCGGGCCGTCGCTGTATGTGTGGTCGCGGCCCGTGGTGTAGTCGATCAAATCATCAACCAGCACGATGCGGCCCGGCTGCATCTCGGCGCTGATGCCGCCCACAGCTGCCACGGCAACAATTTGCTGCGCGTCTGCAGCTTGTAGCGCAGCAATGTTGGCGCGGTAGTTGATGGCGTGCGGCGCCAGGCTGTGGTCGGCGCCGTGGCGCGGTAAAAACCAGGCTTGGGCGCCGGCAATATCCAGCAATACTGGCGCCGCCGACGCATCACCCCACGGCGTGGTGGCGTCGGCGCTGCGCACGCGCTGCGCGCCATCGAAATCATCCAAGCCAGTGCCACCAATCAGGGCCAAAGTGCTCATGCAAGTTCTCTCGTTGGTTATCCGGCGACTGCGAAGATCGCCGGAAGTTGTCGATAATAGCCGTGCAGGTCCATGCCGGCGCCGAACACGTAGCGGTCGGGCACTTGCACACCAATGATGTCGGCACTGGCGCCGGGCGCGCGGCGGTCGTGCAGTTTTTCAGCCAGCACCACGGTCAGCACCCGCGTGGCGCCCTGCTCGGCCAGCCATTGTTGGATGGCCAACAGCGTATGACCTTCGTCGAGGATGTCATCGACTACAACAATCGTGCGGCCGGCGATCGCCGCCTTGGGGTGTGCGCGCCATTCCAGGCTGCTGCCCGTCTGCGCGCCGCGGTAGCGGGTGGCATGCAGGTAATCGACCTCGACCGCCTCGGGCATGCGCTGCAGTAGTTCGGTGGCAGGAATGAAGCCGCCGATCATCACCGGCAGCACAAGCACGTCGTCATCGCCCAGGCGCGCTGACAGCGCGCGAGCCATGCGATTGTAAGCCGCCGACAGCTCGGCCTCGCTGACGACGACCTCGGCGCCGGCCCTTGCCGCTTGTGCTGCTGCCAAATCAGTCGTCATCGACAACATCCTGCGCAAGTTCGATGCCGTTTGGCAGGTACAGCGTGCGGCTGGGGAAGGCCACCTCGGCGCCGTGGCCGACGATGATTTCGTGCACGCGCAGCAGGATTTCTTCTTTCAACGCGTGGTACTCAGCCCAGTTTGTTGTGCGCGTGAGGCAATAGATGAAAAAGTCCAGCGAGCTGGCACCGAAGGCGTTGAAGTTGACCATGATGGTCTGGTCGGTATCGATGCCGGGGTGACTCTCCAGCAGGCGCCGGGTTTCCTTGAGGATGCGATCCAGCCGCGCGTCGTCGTCATAGCGCACGCCGATGGTTTCGTGGATACGCCGGTTGGTCATCCGCGACGGGTTTTGCAGGATGACATTGGTGAACACACTGTTGGGCACGTAATTGGGGCGCTTGTCGAAACTACGGATCACCGTGCTGCGCCAACCAATCTTCTCCACGACGCCTTCCATGTCGCGGTCGGGCGAGCGCACCCAGTCGCCGACCGAGAACGGCCGGTCCAGATAAATCGTCAGGCCACCGAAAAAGTTGGCCAGCATGTCCTTGGCGGCGAAGCCCACCGCCAAACCGCCAACGCCGCCGAATGCCAATACGCCGGACACCGACACGCCCAAGGTTTGCAGCAACACCAAGCCGACGGTGACGGCAATGGAGATGCGCGCCAACTTGCTCAGCGCATCGACGGTGGTGTGGTCAACATCGTCGCCGCGCGACGCGATGATGCTTTGCTCGACGCCGGTGACGATGCGCAGCAGGAACCAGCCCAGCAAAACAATGATGCCGGCCAGCCGCGCGGTGGGCACATACTCCAGCAGCACGCTGGGCTCGTCGCCGCCACCGAGCAATTCGGCAGCAAATCCCAGGCCAACCACCCACACCAGCACCCGCAGCGGCGGGCCAATGGCGTACAAAACGGCGTCGTCCCAGGTGTTGTTGCTACCTTCGACGCGTCGCTGGATGGCATTGAGCACTAGCCGGAGCGCAAAGTTGATAGCGACGACGATGGCGACGATGGTCAGCACCTGCGCCATCCAGCCGGCGTCGTTGTAGATGGTCAGAAAGTCTTGCCAGGTTTCACTCATGCCATGCCCCTGTTCAGTTCCTTTTCGGTATTGACCGCATTAAACGCGTCCAGCGCGGCATAAGCGGCGGTGGGCCGCACCAGTTCTTGTGGTTTGCGGCGTAGCGCTGCCAACCGCGCCGGCGCTTCACGGTCATGCGGTAGGCCGCCGCCGTCCAGCACCTGCACCACGGCTGGGCGGTTGTTGCAGACCGGCAGCAAATCACATCCCGCCTCGGCCGCGGCCACGGCGCGTTGGCGGTAGTCGCCGGCAACATCGGCGCCAGCCATGTTCAGGTCATCGCAAACAACTGCGGCTTGGTAACCGAGTTCGCCACGCAAAATGTCGCGTATCCACACCGGCGACAAACTCGCAGGGCGCTGGTCAACCTCGGGATACACGACGTGCGCCATCATCACCGAAGGCGCTTGCGGAAGCAGTTGCGCGAAGGCCTGCATGTCGTTGCCACGAATGTCTGCCGCTGGCCGCTCGTCCACCGGTAACTCCAGATGCGAATCGGCTGCGACCTGGCCGTGGCCAGGGTAGTGTTTGAGCGTGCTGGCCAAGCCCTGCGCCGCCAAACCAGACATGAATTTCTCGGCCAACGACACGACATCGGCAACATTTGCAGCAAAGGCGCGGTCGCCGATCACGGTGCTAATACCACCATCCAAATCAACCACCGGTGCGAACGGCAAATCAATGTCGAACTCCGCCAACTCGGCGCCGATGATCTGGCCAACGCTGTGCGCCACAAGCTCGGCATTGTCGCCGCGGCCAACGTCCAACATCGGCGGCAGCCGGGTGAAACCGTCGCGGAAACGCTGCACGCGGCCGCCTTCGTAATCAACGGCGATGAGCATGTCCGGCCGTGCCTTGCGAACCGATTTGGTCAGCGCCGCCAACTGCGCGCGGTCAGCGTAGTTGCGGCTGAACAGGATGAAGCCGGTAACCAGCGGATGCGCGAGGATATCGCGGTCTTCGCCGTCGAGTTCCAGTCCGGCGATATCAACCATGATGCTCACGCAGCAACTCCTTCGGAGTCGTGCGTGAGCGGATTGCGATGCAATCCGTTACCGGTCTGACTCCCATACCCCTGCTCGCTGTGCTCGCCGCCCCCTAACTTAGGGGGCTGAGTATCAGCCACGAGTGTCGCGCTCACATTTTCCGGCTGGCTTGGCCAGCCACTGTCTTGATTCAAGGGGGTTCGATCCAACCCTGTCATTGCGAGGTCGCGAAGCGGCCGCGGCAATCTCGTGGCCGTGGCAACGTCCCGCCACACTGCACGGGATTGCCGCGCGGCTGCGCCGCTCGCAATGACAGTCCGTTGAGTCATGGGCGAATGTCCACCGGGCAGCCCACAGGCACACGCTCGAACAACTGGACAATGTCGGTATTACGCATACGGATGCAGCCGTGCGAGGCCGGCACGCCCATGGGCTCGGTGTCCGGCGTGCCGTGGATGTAGATGTAGCGGCGCATGCTATCAACTGCGCCCAGGCGGTTGCGGCCGTGCTCGCAGCCCGACAACCACAGGATGCGGGTGAGTATCCAGTCGCGCTCGGGGTGCTGCGCAGCCAGTTCAGGCGACCACACCTCGCCAGTTGGCCGGCGGCCGACGAACACCGCGCCCAGCGGCGCACCAGCGCCGATCTTTGCGCGGACGATGTGCTGGCCGCGTGGCGTGCATTCACTGCCCGACTGCTCACCCAGCCCGTTGGCTGCCGTCGATATTGAATAGCACCGCTCGGCGCCATTGGCATGCAGCGTGAGCGTTTGCTCAGCCGCGGAAACAACAATACGCATGCGCTCAGCCATGGCCCGAACTCCGGCGCAGGGCCACCACCGATTCCACATGCCCGGTCATCGGGAACATGTCGGCCACGCTGGCGGCTTCCAGGACGAATCCGTGGTCGTGCACTAAGGTCGCAACATCACGCGCCAATGTGGCCGGGTGGCAGCTCACATAAACAATGCGCTGCACACCGGTGGCGACCAGGGCCGGCAGGCATTCTTTGGCACCGGCACGCGGCGGGTCCAGCAAGGCTGCGTCGTACTGGCCCTGCGCCCACGGCCAGTTGGCCTGCTTGTCGCCGGGCTCGAACAAGTCAGCCACATGCGCCGAGACGCGATCGGCCAAGCCGTTGCTTGTGGCATTGGCCTGCGCGCGGGCTACCAGGCTGGCCTCGCCCTCCACCGTCGTCACCTGCCCACCGCTGCGGGCAATGGGCAGCGAGAAATTGCCCAAGCCGGCAAACAATTCCAGCACGCGCGGGTGCTTGTCCAACTGCAGCAATTCGACGGCGCGAGCAACAATTTCTTCGTTCGCTGCCGCGTTGACCTGCACGAAATCCAGCGGCTTGAAGTCGATACGCACGTCGAACGCGGGCAGCGTGTAGTGCAACTGCGCTGGTCGCGTCAGCGGCTCGACGCTGTCGGCATTGCCGGGCTGTAGATACAGCACAAAGCCCGTGTCCTGCTCGAACTGCGCCATTATTGTCCGGTCTTCGTCGGTCGCGGGCTGTAGTACGCGCAATACCAGCGCGATCTCATCATCGCCCGCGCCCACTTCAACCTGCGGCACTGCGGCGCGCACGCTCAGTTTGCTGAGCATGGAGCCAATTTCAGGCAGGCGCTCACCAACCTCGGGGATCAGGACTTTGCAGCTAGCGATGTCGGCCACATAAGGCTTGTCGCGCTCGCGAAACCCAACCAGCACACCGCCCTTGGCAGGCACATGCTTGCAGCTCAGCCGCGCCTTGCGGCGATAGCCCAGCGCAGGGCCGACGATCGGCTCCAGCCAAGACTCAGGCTCAGTCTTGGCTTGGCGCTGCAAGGCTGTCGCCAACTGCTGCTGCTTGGCTGCCACCTGCGCGGCGTGATCCATGTGCTGCAGGGAGCAGCCGGCGCAATAACCAGCGTATTGGCAGGGTGGTTCGACCCGGCTTGGTGCTGGCTGCAGCACCTCCTCCAGCCGGCCCTCGGCAAAATCGGCGCGCAGTCGTGTGCGCAGGTAGCGCACGCGCTCGCCGGGCAAGGTGTCGGCAATAAATACGGCCTTGCCCACATCGGCCTCGGTGCCGGCGTCGGCCTCCAGGCGGCCGATGCCGCGGCCGTCATGAGCAAGCGCATCGATGGTGGCCTCGAAAGGGCCGGCGATTTTGGCGCGGCTACGGCGGCGGCCCATTAGCGGCTCCTAAATTTGTCATTGCGAGAGCCATCGGCGCGCGGCAACCTCGTGACGATGGCGGAACGTGACGAGATTGCCGCGGCCGCTACGCGGCCTCGCAATGACAGACGTTTTCGTAACATCACGCTGCGTCGTAAACGCCGGTGGACAAATATCGATCGCCCCGGTCGCAAACAATGCTCACGACCACAGCATCTTCAAGCTCGGCCGCGACCTGCAGGGCCACATGCATGGCGCCGCCGGAGGAAATACCGGCGAAGATGCCCTCCTCGCGGGCCAGGCGGCGCGTCATCACCTCTGCTGCACGCGCATCCACATCAATCACGCGATCGACGCGGCTGCGGTCAAAAATTTTCGGCAAATAGTCCGGCGACCAGCGGCGAATGCCCGGGATGGACGACTCGCCCTCGGGCTGTACGCCGATGATCTCGATATCCGGGTTTTGCTCTTTCAGGAATTGCGACACCCCCATGATGGTGCCGGTGGTGCCCATGGACGAGACGAAATGTGTAATGCGCCCGCCGGTGTCGCGCCAGATTTCCGGGCCGGTGCCCTCGTAGTGGGCGCGCGGGTTGTCGAGGTTGCCAAACTGATCCAGCACCCGGCCCTTGCCCTCAGCTTCCATCTGCTCGGCTAGGTCACGCGCGCCCTCCATGCCTTGTTCCTGCGTCACATTGACGATCTCGGCGCCAAACGCCCGCATGGTGGCCGCGCGCTCGGCGCTGGCGTTGTCGGGCATGATCAATGTCATCTTGTAGCCGCGCATGGCGGCGACCATGGCCAGGGCAATGCCGGTGTTGCCGCTGGTGGCCTCGATGAGCGTGTCGCCGGGCGCAATCTCGCCGCGCTGCTCGGCGTACTTGAACATGCTGTGCACGGGCCGGTCTTTCACCGAGCCGGCCGGGTTATTGCCTTCGAGTTTGCCCAGCACCTGCGTGCCTGGCCCGGCAACGCCGTCGGCCAGGCGCTGCATGCGCACTAGCGGCGTATTGCCGACAAAATCGTCGAGTGTTTTGAGCGTGGGGGTGGTCATGGCGCGCGATTTTACACAAGCGTGGGCGGCGCCTCGGCAATCGCATTGCGGTTAAGCTGCCGAAAAGCACAACAACATTGACTGGGGATAGTCATGCTCCGAATACTCGCTCTAATAGCGGCCACGGCGTTGGCCAGCGCCTGTGCCCACCAGGCAGCCCATTCGCCACCATCGAACATCAATACCATTGGCCCCAACCCCGATGCGCCAGCGGCGGTGCAACAGTTCGGGCAACTGGTGGGCCAATGGTCGTGCGCTGGCGAAAACCGCGCCCAGGACGGCAGTTGGACGCCCAACCCGGCGCCGGCGCGCTGGAACTGGTATTGGGTGCTGGACGGCTACGCCGTGCAAGACGTGTGGCAGCCAGGCACCAGCGCGCCCAATGCGCCGCTGCGCGTGGGCACCAATGTGCGCCTGTACGACGCCAAGGCGCAGCACTGGAACATCATCTGGGGCACGGCCGCGCAATCGTATTGGGAGAACATCACCGCCAAGTGGCAAGCAGATGGGCGCATCGTCATGCACATGGAGCGCCCCAAAGGCACGTTTAATGCGCACACGGCGCGCATCACCTTTTTCAATATCACCGACGACACATTCGACTGGCACTACGAGGCCGCGGCGCCAGGCACAGACGTGGCCGCCGAAAGCGGTTGGCGGCTCAGCGCAAAGCTGTTTTGTGAGCGGATCAACGACTGAATCGGGCTGTTGGAGACTTGTCATTGCGAGGCCCGCAGGGCCGCGGCAATCCCGTTCGGGTGGCGGCTTCGTTTATGAGATTGCTGCAGTCGCTGCGCTCCTTCGCAATGACAGCTTGGTGGTAACAGCCCTCTTCAGTGAAGGGGGTGGCCGGCGAAGCCGGTCGGGGGTTGTGGGAGCAATACATGTTGATCTGCGCAGCAGATCAGTGAGGCCCTTGCGGCCGAACGTTGCGAGGCCCGAAGGGCCGCGGCAATCTCATTGGGTGGCGCCTGCGTGACGAGATTGCCGCGCGGCTGCGCCACTCGCAATGACAAGGCTAGTTTTCGTCCAACAACTGTTGGCGTAGCTCGGCAAATTCGGTGCGGTCGGCATCGGGCACATCCGGGTAATCGATGTCCAGCCCTTGCAGTGTCTTGACCATGATGTCAGCAACAACCAGGCGCATGTAGGGCTTGTCGTCAGCGGGTATGGCAAACCACGGCGCGGCCTTGCTCGCGGTGGCGTTGATGGCGTCCTGATACGCCACCATGTATTCGTCCCAGTGGCCGCGTTCGCGCACGTCGCCGGGCTCGAACTTCCAGTTCTTACGCGGCGTATCCAGGCGGTCGAGGAAACGCTGCTTTTGCTCGCCCTTGCTCACGTTCAGCCAAAACTTGAGCACGACGGTGCCGTTGTGCGCCAGGTGCGCCTCGTGGCTTTTGATCGCTTGATAGCGCTTGGCCCAAAAACCCTTGGGCGGTGGCAGCTTGAGGCCCGGCAAGCGCTGGTATTGCAGCAACTCGGGATGCACACGCACTACCAGCACTTCTTCGTAATAGCTGCGATTGAAAATGCCGATGTGGCCGCGCTCGGGCAGGCGCTTGGCCGTGCGCCACAAAAAGTCGTGGTCCAGTTCTTCCGATGACGGCCGCTTGAAGCTGAATTCCTGAAAGCCTGCCGGATTCACACCCGAGAACACATGGCGGATGGTCGAGTCCTTGCCCGCCGCATCCATGGCCTGAAACACGCACAAGATGGAATAGCGCCGGTCAGCGTACAGCGCGCGCTGCAGGTCGTAGAGCTGCTCGACCCGCTTGGCCAGCAACTTCTTACAGTCTTTTTTGCCCGGTGCATCCTTGGG
>JAAFAL010000109.1:3733-9587 GCA_018222345.1 bacterium | reverse complement strand
AACATGTCAAGTGAGTGCTCTAACCAACTGAGCTCGGAGCCTAGGGTCTGGTTCAGCCGCGGGATTATACGCAACCTGACGACGCTGCCAATCCCCAAGGTGTGCGGATTGGCAAATTTCTTAGTGCGTGAGCTCCTGCACTTTATATGTACCGCCGCCAGCCATTTTGGCTTCTTGTAGTGCGCCATCGACGGCGATTTTGATGCACTTGGGAAAACGGTTGGCGGTAGGCGTGCAGCGGCCGACGCCGATGGAGACCTTGGGATAACGGTCGCCGCCACCAGAAATGCGGTCGCGCAGCGTCTCGGCGACTTTGATAGCGCCGTCCTTATCGACATCGTTGAGTAGCAGGCCGAATTCGCGCGGGCGGATGTGGCCGGCGAAGTCGGCGCGCCTGCGGCAGGTTTCGGCGACGATAAGCGCGACGCTTAGCAGTTCTTCCTCATCGATATCGTCTCCACCGCCTTCGATCTCGACGATGATCATGGTCATCGGTCGTTGGGTTTCGCTGCACCAATTCCACTGACGCTCAATCCGCGCATCAAATAAATCTCGGCTGGCCAAGCCTGTGACAGGATGGAACGTCTCGAGTGCAGGCACCGGATCTAGCGAGCGACGGAGCTTGGGGATTTGCTTGATGTTGTGCATGGCGACCTGGGTTGTTCGTTGATGCAACACGACGACGTGAGATTTATAGCACCGAACATGTTAGTAAAATGTGACTCAAGCGATGATTTCTGCGGCCGGCCGACAAGTGGCTTGAAGCGCACTTGTCTAGGATGGGACTATAAGCGGCCTGCGCGAGCAGTTTTTCGTGCTTTTGCACCGCTGCTTCGCACCCGAATCACCCATTCTCAGGACATGCTTCCATGAGCGAGCACACGCAAGTTGGCGCCATGCGCGTTGACACGGCCCTCAAGGCCCTGATCGATACCAAAATTCTGCCCGGCACTGGTGTCAGCACAGACAGCTTTTGGGCCGCGCTGGAAAAAATCACCGATGATTTTGCCCCGCGCAATCGCGAATTGCTGGCCAAGCGCGAAGACTTGCAAGCCAAGATCGATGCTTGGCACAACGAGCGCGCTGGCCAGCCGCATGATGCTGCCGCTTACAAGGGATTCCTGACGCAAATTGGCTATCTGGTTGACGAGCCGGCGGCATTCAAAATCACGACCGAAAACGTCGATACAGAAATTGCCGAGCAGGCCGGCCCGCAGTTAGTAGTTCCGGTGAAGAACGCACGCTTTGCGCTGAATGCCTCCAACGCCCGCTGGGGCAGCCTTTATGACGCGCTGTATGGCACCGACGCCATCCCCGAAGACGGTGGTGCGGAAAAAGGCCAGGGCTACAACCCGGTGCGCGGCGACAAGGTCATTGCTTTTGCGCGCAAGCATCTCGACCAGGCGACGCCGCTTGCACAGGGCAGCCACGCCGACGTGACGGCATACGCCATTGTTGACGGTGCGCTGCAGGCAAGCCTGGACGGCGGCGCGACCACCGGGCTGGCCGATACGGCCCAATTGCGCGGTTGGCAGGGCGATGCTGCATCGCCTAAAGCCATCCTGCTGCGCAACAATGGGCTGCACATCGAAGTGCAGATTGACCCCGACAGCCCCATTGGTAAAACCGATAAGGCCGGCGTCAAGGATTTGCTGGTCGAAGCCGCTGTGACCACCATCATGGATTGCGAAGATTCGGTTGCCGCCGTTGATGCCGAAGACAAATGCGAGGTGTATTCCAACTGGCTGGGCCTGATGCAGGGCAACCTCGAAGAAAGCTTTGACAAGGGCGGCAAGACCATGACCCGCCGCCTGAATGCCGACCGCTTCTACACCAGCGTTGATGGGGGCGGACTGCGCCTGCCAGGCCGCAGCCTGCTGTTCGTGCGCAACGTCGGCCACTTGATGACCAATCCGGCGATCACACTGGGCGACGGCAATGAAATCCCCGAGGGTATTCTCGACGCCTTGGTGACCTCGGCTTGTGCCATGCACGACTTGCAGGCCGACAAATCCGACCCCGAGCACAAGGGCAACAGCCGCACGGGTTCGGTGTATATCGTCAAGCCGAAGATGCACGGGCCGGAAGAGGTTGCGTTCACCAACGAGCTGTTCGCGGCTGTCGAAGATGCCTTTGGCCTGACCCGCAACACCCTAAAGGTCGGCATCATGGACGAGGAGCGCCGCACGACGGTGAACCTCGCCGCATGCATCCATGCAGCCAAAGAGCGCGTGGTGTTCATCAACACAGGATTCCTGGATCGCACGGGCGACGAAATTCATACCAGCATGCTCGCCGGGCCGTTCGTGCCCAAGGGCGACATGAAAGCGCAGCCGTGGATCAAGGCTTACGAGGCCTGGAATGTCGATGTGGGTATCCGCTGCGGTTTGGCCGGCAAGGCGCAAATCGGCAAAGGCATGTGGGCCATGCCAGACGAAATGGCCGCGATGCTGGAACAGAAGATCGGCCATCCCAAAGCGGGTGCCACGACGGCCTGGGTGCCGTCGCCCAATGGCGCCACGCTGCACAGCATTCATTACCACCAGTGCAATGTGTTTGATCGCATCGACGAATTGAAGTCGCGTGAGCACGCATCGCTGGATGACATCCTGACTATTCCGTTGCTGGATGATCCATCGAGCTTGTCGGCCGATGACATTCAGCAAGACCTGGACAACAATGCCCAAGGCATTCTGGGCTACGTTGTGCGTTGGATTGACCACGGCGTGGGCTGCTCGAAAGTGCCGGACATTCACGATATAGGCCTGATGGAAGACCGCGCCACGCTGCGCATTTCCAGCCAGCACATTGCCAACTGGTTGCACCACGGCATTTGCACCAAGGATCAGGTGCTAGACACCTTCAAGCGCATGGCCGAGGTGGTTGACCGCCAGAACAGCGGCGACCCGGCCTATGAGCCCATGGCGCCAGACTTCGATGGCATTGCGTTCGCCGCCGCCTGTGCTTTGGTTTTCGAAGGCAAAGAGCAACCCAGTGGTTACACCGAGCCATTGCTGCATGCTTGGCGGTTGAAGAAAAAGGCCAGCTAGTCAACGAACCATCAGCAGCTGAAGCGACTGCGCTTCAGCTGCTGTCGCGAGTCAGATGGTCGAAGAGCTGCTGTTGCAGTTATTGACTGACAGTAATCTCTGCCACTTCCAGATCAACAATTTCCAGGCTGACTGGTTCGCCGGATTGGCTGTCTTGCGCCTCCAATTCAACGAAACTCAGCGCTACGACGTCAGGCGGAAGCCCCGCGTCACTGTTGACTGTGGTATCGCCGCACGCGGCCAGTGCTGACAGTGCTGCGGAGATTGTGATCAGTCTTACAAGCTGTTTCATTGGTTTGCTCCATTGGCAAAGTCCGCAAGGACAACAAAGCGCCTTGTCGTGTTGGCATCTACTGGCAACGGCGAGTCGAGCGCAAAGCGCAACACCCCGCTAGCCGGTATGTCGGCCGCCAGAAGTGTTGATATCAGGACGTCCGTTGCGTCTAGCTGCTGGTTTTCATTGGTGTCAATGAACAGCGATAAGCGCTCGATCTGCGGCAACTCGCCTTGCAAGGCCAGTGCTGCAAAGTTGATTCGCACCAAATCCGCGGCGGCGGGGCGCGGGTTGCGCAGGCCAAAAGACAGCAGGGCGACGCGGCGCGCATTCGCTGCGACCGAGCGGTCCGCCAGTGGCTCGCTTTGATCTTCGGCGTTTGCGCCCGCTTCAGGCTCGTCATTGTCGAGCAGGCCGATCTCCAGGCTCGGCATAGTGCCGCGTGTGCCATTCTGCAGGCTACCCAAGGACACCAGGATGACCTCGGTGGGCTCATCTACGGCGTCATCGATTGGAGTAAGGGCGATCGTTTGAGTCGTTTCGCCGGGCTGGAAGCTCACCGACTGCGCCGACACGCTGTAGTCAGCATCCAGCGTGGCACCGCCCCCAAAACGCAATTGCGCAGTAACCGTGCCAGAGCGGAACGGCTCAGACAGGCTCACCGTGATGGTTTCGGGAGCGCCAGATTCACTGATTTGAGAGTTGCTGGCTTGCACACTCACGGCGGGCACCGAATCAGTATCGTCGTTCGTGATAATGATCGTTGCGGCGGCGTCGCCAATCGTCGCGTTGCTCGGGTTTGACAGCGTCAGCGTGAGCGTTTCATCAGCTTCAAAGTCAAAATCTCCACTAACCGGTACGGCGATACTGGTCGGGCCGCTGTTTGGTGTGATGGTGACCGTGGTGTTGACGGCTGTGTAGTCACTCCCGGCAGTGGCCGTGCCATCAGCAGTGGCCGCATCAATGGTGATCACTTGCGCCGTGTCGCCGGTGACTGTGACGGGCACGAGGGCATTGGTTGAGCCATTATCGCCCTCAGCCACTTGGAAATCGCCAATAGTCACCGTGGGAGCGTCATCGTCATTGGTGATGGTGCCAGTGGCTTGGCCGTCTGCAATGCTTGCGCCGCTGGGTGAGCTCAGGTTGACCGTAAAGGTCTCATCCGCCTCAAAGACGGTGTCACCAAAGATGGCTACTGTGTCTGTTTGGGTGGTGGTGCCAGGGGCAAAGACAAAGCTCAGGCCAGTGTCTTGGTAGTCGCCATCGGCAATTTCAGCGGTGCCGTTGGTGGTGCCACCATCGACAGTCACTTGCGTGGCCGATGCGCCCGATAAAGTGACGGTAAAGACCATGTTGCTGGTGCCGGCATTGCCTTCGGCAAGGCTGGCATCAGCAATCGACAGGGTCGGTTGCGCTTCATCATCAGTGATGGTGGCAGTGACGCTTTGCTCGCCAGACTCGGTGCCATTGGTCACGCTGGCGATGTCGGTGACGATGCTCTCATCACCTTCAAAGATGGCGTCGTCAATGCCCGTGAGCGTGATGCTGCCTGTGGTGGCACCCGCTGCAATCACGATTTGGCTGGCACTGGGGGTGTAGTCGGTGCCGCTGGTGGCAGTGCCGGTGTTTGTCAGTGCGACTGTGACGGTCTCGCTGCTGGCATTGCTTAAGGTCGCAGTCACCGTGGCGACGCCACCGTCTTCTGCCAGCGGGCTGCCAGCCTGGCTCAGCGTGACGCTGGGCTGGGCATCGTCATCGGTGATGGTGGCAGTGACTTGCTGGGTGCCGTTCTCGGTGCCATTGGTCACGCTGGCGATGTCGGTGATGATGCTCTCGTCACCTTCAAAGATGGCGTCATTGATACCCGTGAGCGTGATGCTGCCAGTGGTGGCACCCGCTGCAATGACAATCTGACTGGCACTTGGAGTGTAGTCAGTGCCGCTGGTGGCGGTGCCGCTGTTTGTCAGCGTCACCGTGACAGCCTCGCTGCTGACATTGCTTAAGGTCGCAGTCACCGTGGCCACGCCGCCAGCTTCTGCCAGTGGGCTACCCACTTGGCTCAAGGTCACGCTGGGCTGGGCATCATCATTGGTGATGGTGCCAGTGGCTTGGCCGTCTGCAATGCTTGCGCCGCTGGGTGAGCTCAGGTTGACCGTAAAGGTCTCATCCGCCTCAAAGACGGTGTCACCAAAGATGGCTACTGTGTCTGTTTGGGTGGTGGTGCCAGGGGCAAAGACAAAGCTCAGGCCAGTGTCTTGGTAGTCGCCATCGGCAATTTCAGCGGTGCCGTTGGTGGTGCCACCATCGACAGTCACTTGCGTGGCCGATGCGCCCGATAAAGTGACGGTAAAGACCATGTTGCTGGTGCCGGCATTGCCTTCGGCAAGGCTGGCATCAGCAATCGACAGGGTCGGTTGCGCTTCATCATCAGTGATGGTGGCAGTGACGCTTTGCTCGCCAGACTCGGTGCCATTGGTCACGCTGGCGATGTCGGTGACGATGCTCTCATCACCTTCAAAGATGGCGTCGT
>JAAFAL010000109.1:0-3633 GCA_018222345.1 bacterium | reverse complement strand
GTCACGCTGGCGATGTCGGTGACGATGCTCTCATCACCTTCAAAGATGGCGTCGTTAATGCCCGTGAGCGTGATGCTGCCTGTGGTGGCGCCGGCGGCAATCACGATCTGGCTGGCACTTGGAGTGTAGTCAGTGCCGCTGGTGGCGGTGCCTGAGTTTGTCAGTGCGACTGTGACTGTCTCGCTGCTGGCGTTGCTCAAGGTGGCGGTGACTGTGGCCACGCCGCCATTCTCTGCCAGTGGGCTGCCAGACTGGCTCAGGGTGACGCTGTGCTGGTCATCGTCATTGGTGATGGTGCCGATAGCCTCACCATCGGCAATCGTCGCGCCGCTGGGTGAGCTCAGATTTACGGTAAAGGTTTCATCCGCCTCAAAGACGGTGTCGCCGTTGACAGTAACTTGGACTTGCGCCGTTGTGGTTCCAGCGCCACCGGTGATGGTGCCAGCTTGGCTGATCACTGCCACATAGTCGCCATCGGCAACGGTGGCGGTACCATCGGCCGTGCTCACCGTGAACTGCACATCTTGATTGACGGCGTGCGACAGCGTGATGGTTGCAGTTGCGGTTACGGTGCCGGTATTACCTTCTGTGACCGTTACATCGCCAATCGATAGGGTTGGCAAGGCCAATGTGATTTGGTAGTCCTCCACCTCGCCGTCGGCGGCTTGGCCTGTGGCGGTGTCGCCACCGACAGTGCTAAGGCGCACGCGTGCAAAGGTGTCACCGGTGGCGGCGGTTTGCGGGATCGCAAAGGTAATCGTTTCAGCCAAGGTGTCGATGAGTTCGTTAGTGACGACCTGTTCGCTCGGCACTCCGAAACCATTGCTTTGATCAAAATCGACAAAGGCATTCACTTGGCCCACATTGGCTTGAGACACGACCACCGACAGGCTGGCATTATCGGAACCAATCACCAGGTTGTCGAAGGTCACGCCGTCTTCGTCGTTTGTCGCGGCATCAATGTCGTCACCGGTTGCGGTGGCATTGGGCTGGCCATCGTCATCACTGTCGATGGCAGTGCCTAAAAACAGCGCACCAACGGTGTGGCGCGCACCATCGTTTGCCCGCAGGGTGTTGTAAGGGCCATCTGGCGCGTCTCCAAAATCACGGGGTGCAGGGTCGAAAAAGTAGGCAGAGCCAGAGGTATTGCCAAACTCGGTGTCGTCGTCAACCGCTCCAATGAGCGCCGCATCGCCCGACAAGGCCACCGAACTGCCAAACAAATCGGACGCTGCGCCGTCGTTGGCTGTCAGCTTTTGCTGCTGGCTCCACACCGCGCCGCTGCGCGTGAACACGTACGCCGACCCGCTGAAGGATCCAGCATCATCATCAGCAAATGCTCCAATGAGCGCCGTATCGCCCGACAAGGCCACCACAGTGCCAAACTGATCGGCTCCTGCGCCATCGATGGCTGTCAGCTTTTGCTGCTGGCTCCACACCGCGCCGCTGCGCGTGAACACATACGCCGACCCGCTGCTGGATCCAGCATCATCGTCACCAAACGCGCCAATGAGCGCCGTATCGCCGGACAAGGCCACCGAAAAGCCAAACTGATCGAACGTGGTGCCATCGCTGGCTGTCAGCTTTGCTTGTGGGCTCCACACCGCGCCGCTGAGCGTGAATACGTACGCTGAGCCACTGTTGGATCCAGCATCATCGTCACCAAACGCGCCAATGAGCGCCGTATCGCCCGACAAGGCCACCGAAAAGCCAAACTGATCGTCTGCTGCGCCATCGCTGGCGGTCAGCTTTTGCTGCTGGCTCCACACCGCGTCGCTGCGCGTGAACACATAAGCCGAGCCGCTGTCGGATCCAGCATCATCGTCATCAATCGCTCCAATGAGCGCCGTATCGCCCGACAAGGCCACCGAAGTGCCAAACTCATCGCTTGCTACGCCGTCGTTGGCTGTCAGCTTTTGCTGTTGGCTCCACACCACGCCGCTGCGCGTGAACACATACGCCGACCCGCTGCTGGGCCCAGAATCATCGTCAAAAGGCGCCCCAATGAGCGCCGTATCGCCCAATAAGGCCACCGAAGTGCCAAACTGATCGCTTGCTGCGCCATCGTTGGCTGTCAGCTTTTGCTGCTGGCTCCACACCGTGCCGCTGCGCGTAAACACGTACACCGAGCCGCTGCCGGATCCAGGTTCATCGTCCAGACTCGCTCCAATGAGCGCCGTATCCGCCGACAAGGCGACCGAAGTGCCAAACCGATCGCCCGCTGCGCCATCGTTGGCTGTCAGATTTGTCTGCTGGCTCCACACCGCGCCGCTGCGCGTAAACACATACGCCGACCCGCTGTTGTTTCCAGCATCATCGTCAAAAGGCGCGCCAATGAGCGCCGTATCGCCGGACAAGGCCACCGGACTGCCAAACCGATCGTCTGCTGCGCCATCGCTGGCTGTCAGCTTTTGCTGCTGGCTCCACACCGCGCCGCTGCGCGTGAATACGTACGCCGACCCGCTGTTGGATCCAGCATCATCGTTAAAAGGCGCTCCTATGAGCGCTGTCTCGCCCGACAAGGCCACCGAACTGCCAAACAAATCGAACTGTGCGCCGTCGTTGGCTGTCAGCTTTTGCTGCGGGCTCCACACCGAGCCGCTGCGTGTGAACACATACGCCGACCCGCTGTTGGCTCCAGCATCATCGTCAAAAGGCGCGCCAATGAGCGCCGAATCCGCCGACAAGGCCACCGAAGTGCCAAATCGATCGCCTGCTGCGCCATCGTTGGCTGTCAGCTTTTGCTGCTCGCTCCACACCGAGCCGCTGCGCGTGAACACGTATGCCGAGCCACTGTCGGATCCAGCATCATCATTACGAGATGCTCCAACGAGCGCCGTATCGCCGGACAAGGCCACCGAACTGCCAAACTGATCGCTTACTGCGCCATCGCTGGCTGTCAGCTTTGCTTGCTGGCTCCACACCGCGCCGCTGCGCGTGAATACATACGCCGACCCGCTGCTGGATCCAGCATCATCGTCAAAAGTCGCGCCAACGAGCGCCGTATCGCTGGACAAGGCCACCGAACTGCCAAACAAATCGGACGCTGCGCCGTCGTTGGCTGTCAGCTTTTGCTGCTGGCTCCACACCGCGCCGCTGCGCGTGAACACGTATGCCGAGCCACTGTCGGATCCAGCATCATCATCACGAAACGCTCCAATGAGCGCCGTATCCCCCGACAAGGCCACCGAAATGCCAAATTCATCGTTTCCTTCGCCATCGCTGGCGCGAACAACCGCTTGGCGCAACCAGCCCCCACCACCATCGCTGGCATAGATAAACGCTGCGCCGCGGCCACGGTTGTCTGGGTCACCAACGATTAGCGTGGATTCGTCCTCGGAGATTGAAAGGCTGGTTGCAAAATCTGCCTCTGCATTAGGTCCCTCGGGGTCTGGCAACACTTGTGTTGTTTGAATCAAGGGGTCGATGGTCAGGGGGTAGACGGCATCGGCCGCTTCAGCAATCACGACAAAAGCATTTTGGTCGTGTTTTTGCAGCCTGACCGGCACATTACGGTTGTTGGCATCCCACGCGATGGGTGCGCCATAGTTGAGCACTTGGCCCGTTTCGCCCAGCACTAGTCGCAAGCCGTTGTCATCGGCTGCACGAATGCTGGCGCCGTCTAGCGCAACG
>JAAFAL010000108.1 GCA_018222345.1 bacterium | reverse complement strand
ACCCTCTAGATGATCGGGCGTAATAACCACATCACGGTTGCCATAGATGTAAGCGGCAGGCATGGCAAAGCGGTGACCATCCAAGGCCTGCCAGCGTTTGGCATCAGCGCCGAACTGGCGATAATAGTTGGCGGCGGTGGTCTCGGTGCCGGCGACAGCATGGCAGCGCACGCATTCGTCCAGCACGTCTTGCGGAAAGCCGCCGGGGCGAAAGGCGCGCAAGAAGTGACGCACCCACGGCTCGGCATTGCCGCCCAGCAGCGCCTCGGGCAGTTCGGACTGCAAAAAGAACTGGTACCACAGGAACCGGCTGGGCCCGGCCGCGGCAATGCGCCGGTTAGTGGCGATGTTGTTGATCACCGCGATGTTGGAGATACCAAGCTGGGTGACGCGTTGGGGCGCGGCCAGCGCAAGCTCCTGCGCGACAATGCCGCCCCAATCGTGGCCGACCACGGCGGCCGATTCGACCCCCAGCGCATCGAGCACAGCCAGCACGTCGGCGGCCAGTTCGTCCTTGGCGTAGGCCGCAACATCCAGCGTGCGCGGGCTGTCGCCCAGGCCGCGCAGGTCAGGCGCGATAAGGTGCAAGTCGGCCGGCAAATGCTCCGCGACGGCGGCCCAGCAATAGCTGCTCTCGGGCCAGCCATGCAGCAATACCAGCGCCTTGCCAGTGCCCTGCTGGCGAACCGCAAACGTGCCGCGTGCTGTATCAACTGAGCCCAGCTTCACGATTTGCGCTCCCGGCTAGTCTCCGCATTGTCCTGCTCGAACATCGCTTCCAGCTCGCTGGCCGACGCGCGCGCCATATCAATCATCGCCTCCAGATTGTCGTGCTTGCCAAAGCTGTCGAACAAGCGTGTTTCGTCCAGCTCGACAAAGCGCTCCACCGTGTCCCGCGCCTGCGCCGCGGTGTAACCCAAGCCGGCCAGTGCCGTCTCAGCGGCATGCGCACTCGACCACAAGGTGTCGCGCACCACATCGCGGATGCCCAACTCCATCAACTTGTAGGCATGCGCACGGTTGCGCGCACGGGCGATGATGCGCAGGTCGGGCGCCAACTCGCGCACAGCGCGCGCCACTGCCAGCGATTGCGCGTCCTCCTGGATCGCAAGCACAAACAAGTCGGCATGCTCGATCTGCGCAGCGCGCAATAGTTCGGGCCGCGACGCGTCACCAAAAAATGTCTTGTTGCCAAAACGGCGGACAAAATCGACTTGCTGCGGATCAAGTTCCAGCGCTGTGAACGGCTCTTTGCGCGCCTGCAAAACACGGGCGACGATCTGCCCGAAGCGGCCGAAGCCGGCGATGATGACGCGGTGGTGCTCTGGCGTATCAAACGCTTGCGGCGCGGGTGTGTCGATTGTGGGCAGCCGCTCGTGCAGCAAAAACAGCAAAGGCGTGATGGCCATGGAGACGGTCACCGCAACAATCAGCAACTCCGATACATCGGCCGGCATCAAGCCGTCACCGACTGCAACGCCAAACAACACGAACGCAAACTCGCCGCCTTGCGACAAGGCCACGGCCAAGCCGCGTGGCGCAGTGCCCGGCAAGCCGTGCCACCGGCCCAGCACCCACAACACCGCAAACTTGACGGCCATCAGGCCAACCACAATGCCGGCCACTTGCAGCGGCGCGCTGGCCAGCAAGCCCAGGTTCACGCCCATGCCCACGGCGATGAAGAACAAGCCCAGCAACAAGCCCTTGAACGGTTCGATGTCGGCTTCCAGCGCGTGGCGGTATTCGGAGTCGGCCAACAGCACCCCGGCGAGAAACGCGCCCAGCGCCATCGACAAGCCAACCCACTGCATGAGCAGCGCGGTACCCACTACCACCAGCAGCGCCATGGCAGTAAATATTTCATTGGTATGCGCCGAGGCCACGGCGCGCATCACCGGCCGCAGCAGCGTGCGGCCACCGATAATGACCAGCGCGATTACGCCCAAGGTTTTGGCCAGCGCCATCGGTTCGAAGCCGTTGCCGGCACCCGGCGCCAGCAGCGGAATCATCGCCAGCAATGGGATCACAGCCAGATCCTGCATCAGCAAGATTGCAAAGGCCGCACGGCCGTGATGCGCCGTGAGCTGGCCTTTTTCGGCTAATGTTTGCAGCGCGAAGGCTGTCGATGACAAGGCCAGCACCAAGCCAATCAACACTGCTGTCGCAAGTGGTTGACCCAAGGCAAAGGCGACGCCACCAATGGGTATGGCGCTCAACAAGATTTGCGCGCTGCCCAAACCAAAGATGGGTTTGCGCAACGCCCACAGCCGGCTGGGCTGCAATTCCAGGCCGATGATGAACAGCAGCAGCACAACGCCGATCTCGGCAAAATGCAGCGTTGATTCCACCTCGCTGATCAGGCCCAAGCCCCACGGGCCGATCACCACGCCGGCAGCGAGGTAGCCGATCACCGCACCCAGGCCGAGAAAGCGCGCCACAGGCACGGCCACAACCGCCGCACCCAAATAAATGACCGCATCGAGCAACATGGAATCGGCGACAACCGGCGTGGCCATAGCAGTACCTGCGAGAATCTGAGCGCTATTATCCACCTATGCCGCCCCACGCCTACAACTTGCGCCCGATTACGGCTGCCGACGACGCGGCGGCGGAACAGGCCATCCGTACTGTGCTGACCGAATTTGGCGCCAACCGCCCCGGTTTCGCCTGGGCCGATCCCGAGTTGGGGCGACTGTCCAGCGTGTATCACCCCGCGGCTGAGCCGCCGGCGGGCTACTGGGTTGTTGATGTGCCCGGCATCGGTGTAGCTGGCGGTGGCGGCTTTGCAAAATTAGCCGGTGGCGAGCCCGGGCTGTGCGAGCTGCAGAAAATGTATCTGCTACCCGCCGCACGCGGCTTGGGCGCCGGCCGCGCGCTGATCCGCCAGTGCGTCAGCGCCGCAGCCGCCACTGGCTACACGCGCATGTATCTGGAAACGCTGCGCAGCATGACGGCGGCGCAGGCGTTGTATCGCAGTGAAGGTTTTGAACCACTGGACGCGCCGCTGGGCAGTACCGGCCACGGTGGTTGCGACTGCTGGTTTGCACGCGCGCTGTGAGCGCTCAAGCAGTGGCAGGCAAGCTGTCGAGCACGCGCAAAAAGGTTTCCGGCTCGGGCCGCACGCGATAGTTGTCGGTGAGGTCAAGCCAACGCACGACGCCGTCGGCATCGCTGATGATCACTGTGGGCATCGGCACATCGGAGTCGTACCCCAGCGCCTGAAATGTGGCCGGCAAGCCGTGCGGCGCAAAAATGCCCAAGGCTTTGGCTGCGGCATTGCCGGCATCGACTAAAAAGTCCATTGGCGCATCGAACTTCTGCGCCAGTTTGGCTGAATGGCCTGCAGGCTGCGGCGACACCAACATGACCTTGACGCCACGCTGCGCCAACTCGCGGTATTGCGCAGCGATTTCGCGGATTTGCGCCTGGCACAACGGGCACCAGTTGCCGCGATAAAACACCAGCAGATGCGGCGCACCACGCAAATCGCTATGGCTCACCACCGTGCCATCAGTGCGCTGCATGCTGAACGCCGGCAACGGTTCGCCGACCTGGAGCGGCGTGGCATCACGGCCCTGAAAACGCGAGTACCACAGCAAGTAGGCGTACACGCCCGCGACTGTGATCACCGCGCCGGGTACGGCTTGGGCGTGTCCGGCCCACGCGCTGGCAAACACGCAAAGCATGGCGCCGCCGAGCGTTGCGAGCTGCACGCCAAACAGGTTGGCGCTGGTGCGCGCGACGGGTCGCAACGCCAGAAGCCAGGCAAAAAAGCCCGCCATCGGCGCAGCCGCCAGCACCAGCCCCAACCAAGGCAGCCAGGCTTGGGCGCCGCCGGCCCTATTGTCCAACACCTGCAAAGCAGCCCAAACCGCCAGCACGCTAACCACGGCGCTGTAGCTGGTGATGAAAACCGACTTTGCGAGGTTATTGCGTGCGCTGCTTGATGCGCTGGCCATCGGCGCGCTCCCAGGCCACGAGATAACGACGGGTAGTGACGCTGCCACGCGTCTGTTCGTCGTAAACCGGCATGCCCAATTGCTCAGAAAAATGTAGCTCACGCTCGGTGCGCGCACCTTGCGGATCGGTTTCGATCTGGCGGATCACCCACACCGGGCCGTCAATCGAAACGCTGTTGTAAACCGCTGGCGGTAGTTCGCGCATCACCTCCAACTCGTAGGCAAAATCCAAGGTTTGCGGGGCGCTGTCGGCCACTTGTACTTTGCGCACCAAGTTGTAGGTCAGCCTGTTGCCACGCCGCAGCGGGAACAGGCGGCCAGTCGATTCGTCAATCAGTTCAACGTAGCGCCGTGTGACCAAGTCGGGCTGGCCCGTGCGCGGCTGACGCGTTAGCTGCATCAACGCCAGCATGTCGCCAACGCCCAAGCGGCGCTCGCTGGCGTTCATTCTGGCATCGGCAAACTCAAAGCTGATATCCACCACCGACAGGCTGTCGCGGCTCTCGACCAAGGTAATGAATTGTTCGTACTGCGCCTCAGGCGCCGGACGGGCGGTGGTCTCGATCTCCTGCAGGTATTCCAGCTTGGCAAAGCGTGGTGGCGGCACCGGGCCCAGCACCTTGGCCAAGTCAAAATCGCCGCTCACCGCCAGCAGGTCCGGCTGGCCCGGGAAGATGGGGGGCGCGTCGGGTTCCGTGTTGCCGCCACATGCGGCCAACACACTGATTGCCACCGCGGCCAGCACAGCCCGTGCAGGGTTTTTTGCTTGCATGTCTGCCATAAGCGTCAATATAGCCCAGCCACGGTACACTGCGTCACACCATTGCGTTGACCCACTCGCACGCCATGCAAACTGACGATGTGCCGTTGTTCCCTTTGGGCAACCTGGTGTTCCCGGGGGGCTTTTTGCCGCTGCGCATCTTCGAGCCGCGCTATCACGACATGGTGCGCACCTGCCTGCGGGAAAGCCGCGGCTTTGTAGTGTGCCCACCCGCGCGCAAGCAGGCTGGGCAGCGCCACGTGCCACCGCACGAAGTGGGCACTTACGTGACCATTTGCGATTTCGACGCGCTCGACGATGGCATGCTGGGCATTACCGCGGCGGCTGAAATGCGCGTGCGCATCAGCACGCCGTACGAAGCCCGCGACGGGCTGTGGCTGGGCAGCATCGACCGCATGGCCAGCGAACCCGATGTGGAGTTGCCGGAGCAATATGCGCATCTTGCCGAACTGGCAACTGAGCTACTCGCCGAACTTGGCCCACCGTTCGACACCGGAACACCCGAGCCGCACAGCGCCCGCTGGGTGGGCAACCGCCTGGCTGAATTGTTGCCGATCCCGATCGATGTCAAAGCCGCGCTGCTGGAGCTCAACGCACCGGTTGATCGGGTGGCGCAGGTCGCGCAGTTTGTGCAGCAGATGATTCGTTCGCGTTAAGGGTCACGCTATCCGGCAAACTGATCGGTCGCCGCTACAAGCTCCGAAATAATCCCCGGCTCGGTCGCCGAATGGCCGGCGTCCGGCACGATCTTCAAGTCGGCTTCGGGCCAGCGTTTGTGCAGCGCCCACGCAGTTTCGGCGGGGCAGACCACATCGTAGCGGCCCTGCACGATCACGCCGGGGATGTGGCGAATCTTGTCAACGTCGTCCAGCAGTTGCGATTCGCAGCCCAGAAACCCCTTGTTGACGAAGTAGTGGCATTCCACCCGCGCCATCGCCAGGGCCTGCATGTCGTCGGTGTAATGGGCTTTGAGGTTTTCGCTGGGAATGAGTTTGCTCAGCGCACCCTCGAAACCGCTCCAGGCGCGTGCGGCCTCTAGCTGCGCTTGGGCGTCGTCACCAGTCAGGCGCTGATGGTAAGCCTGGATGAGATTGTCGCGCTCAGGCTCGGGAATCGGCGCCAGGTACTCCTCCCAGGCATCAGGGAAAATTCGCGCGGCGCCGCCTTCGTAGAACCAGTCCAACTCCCGTTGGCGCAGCATGAAGATACCGCGCAGCACCAACTCGGTGACGCGGCCGGGATGTTTTTGCGCGTAGGCCAGCGACAGCGTGCTGCCCCAGGAGCCACCAAACAGCATCCATTGGTCGATGCCAAGTTTTTCGCGCAAGCGCTCCATGTCGGCCACCAAGTGCCACGTCGTGTTGGCCTCCAGGCCGGCGTGCGGCGTGCTGCGGCCGCAGCCGCGTTGGTCAAACAAGACGATGTAATATTTCGCCGGATCGAAGAAGCGCCGATACATCGGCTGCGTTGCGCCGCCCGGCCCACCATGAACAAACAGCACGGGCTTGCCGGCGGGGTTGCCACTGGTCTCGTAATACACCGTATGCCCATCTTGCTCGGGCAAGGTGTCTTGCACATTGGGCTCGATGGCCGGATAGAACGTTTTCATGCGCCGGAGTCTAGCTTGCCGACTTCTACGTTGCGAAACTGGCCCCAGTCACCGGCCGGCTTACTCCGGCGACGAACAGAAGTAGTGTCGCTCCAGCACGGCGACCATGGCGTCATAACGGGCATTGAGCACCGCGTTGGCATCACGCAACCACTGCTTTCGAACGGCGCTTGGCTCGTGGTCGATCATGACCCGCGCCAGGTGCCGCTGCTGATTGATGGCCGCAGTCAGCGACAGCAACAAGGTTCGCTCGAAATCATGACCCGTGCGGCCGAGTATCGGCGTACCAAGGTCCAGGCCACGTTCCAGATACACCGACTGGCGCTTGGCCACCTCGAATCGGGGTAAGCCTGTGTCGCTGAGATTGATCGGCGGAGAGGCGTCAGCAGCCTGCTCAAGTGACCGTGCCAGCTTGCCCATGCTGACCGCCAATTCGGTCACCACACGCTCAACGGCATCCGACTCGCGCTTCACCCACAGCGCCTTGTCGATCAGCGACAGTTGCCGGGCAGCCTGGTGGAACATCGCATAGCCGTGCCCGAGTTCCTGCAGCGCCTGCGTGTCGTCGGCGCGCGCGTGCTCAACTGCCAGAACACAGCACAGTAGCGTCGCCACAAGCGCGGCCTGCCGAATCACTGAAAACATAGTCTTAAAACCTGAAGGTGTGGATGGAAAGAAATCAGCCGAACACCCAGCGCAAGCGCGAAGCGCCAAAGATGACTTCCAGCGGCTCAAAGATGCCATTCAGACGATTGCCGCTGCCACTGGCCTCGGCCAGGTCCTGCACCGGACGGGCCTCGCCCCGCAGGTAGCCAGCAGCGACGTCCACGCTCCAACGCGGCGTGATTTCCCAGCCCAGGCCAAGCGTGATGTGGCGCCGGTCGGCATCCGGAGCACGCGCGGTGCGGGTGTCGTCGCTGACCGTGGATGTCTCTTCAGCCAGGCCGAATCGCAGCGTCACTCGGTCATGGACCAGATAATCTGCACCAAGTGCATAGAGCTGACTGTCGGAGAACCGGATCGGCTCGGTAACCGGCGCGGCGCCATTGGCGAAGTCAAAACGCAGGCTGCCGAAATCCGACCACGCCGTGTTGCGTGCACTTGCCGCCAGCAGCCACCGGCCCGTGGTGTAGCTCACGGCAAGCGCCCAGGACGGCGGCAGGCGCAGGCGCGCGCTGAATGCGGTGTCAGCACTGGCGTTGACTGCCGGTTGGACCACTTCCTCTTCGAAGGATTGACCCATCAGTGCCAGGCCAGCTTCGACGCCGGTAAAGCAGGGGTCATTTCGGAACTCTTCCGGCGTCCAGCCATCACGGCGACGCTCGGCATCACCGCCCAGCGTGTGCCGGATGCCGGAGCGGTAGGTGAGGCCAACCTGCAGTGAGTCCAACGGCGTCCAATGCATGCCTGCAAGCCAGCCCAGTCCGAATTCGGTCGCTACGAACCTGTTTCGAAAATCGTACTTGCCTGGCAAGGTCGGCTCGTTGGCAACGACGCAAGCTGGCGTGATCACGTCGCCCCCGGCCTGTTGCTCAGCGCGCCGCTGCACCACCGCACCCAGGTCAACATCGTTGGAAAATTCAGTGTGCAGCAACTGCATGCGCAGCCCCAGCCCAACCGAAAAGCTGTCATTCGCACGCCAGGCCAGTGACGGCGTGAGTTCCGGGCCGCGGATCACGGTATCGATGGCGTGGTAGCGGCCCGTCCAGTCGTCGTCAAAATTGAGCGTAATGCCAAAGGGTGCCGACAGACTGACACCGACGGCAAAGCGCTCGCCGAGTGGCCGCCCCCAGGCCATGTCGGGCAGCGGCAGATCCAGCCGCCCGGGATTACCGCCATCGCCACCGGCAATGTTGCTGCCATCGGTTGCCGCACGCTCCGCAGTACCCGAGAAACCAGTCTGGAAATGCACCAGGGTGCCACCAAACACCAGATTGCTCTTGGCCAACCGTGCATGTGCCGCGGGGTTTCTGTGTGATGCCCAGCGGGACTCGGCCGCCCCGCCTGCATTCGCACGGCCCAGTGCTGCGACGTCGTCAAAACTCAGCGCAAAGCCACCCGAAGCCCAACCTGTGCCGGGTAGGCAGGCAAGCAGCGCGATCACGACCCGCCGCCGCCAGTTGCTTATTGACTGCATTTGCATAACTGTTGAATCCGAACTCGGGGCATTGCACCCTGAAAATGCTGCGACGCACAATACCATGCGCCCGCTATGGGCCATTCACTAGGCACCCCGGATGAACACGCCCGCTCATGCGCTGATCAACCTGGCCGTGCTTGGCCGCGTGACGCCACCGGCTGCGGTGCTTGCGGTGCTCGCCGGCGGCCTGCTACCCGACGTGCCGATGCTGGTGTTTTACGCGGTGCAAAAACTGCAAGGCATGGCCGAGGCCGACATCTGGTCAACCGCCTACTTTGCGCCGCAGTGGCAGGCGTTTTTCGATGCGCCCAATTCGCTGGTGTTGATTGCTGCAGGTGCGGCAATCGCCGCATGGCGGCGCGCGCCGATCTGGCTGTTGCTGTTCGCAAGCATGGCGCTACACGGCGTCGCCGACCTGCTGCTCCACCACGACGACGGCCATCGGCATTTCTGGCCGGTGTCCGATTTTCGCTTTGCCAGCCCGGTGTCGTACTGGGACCCGGCGCACTATGGTTGGGTGGTGCTACCGATCGAGATCGGCGTGTCTTGCCTGGCCATAGTGAAGGGCTGGCAGCGATATCCGCAACGCCGCAACCGCGCGGCACTTGTGGCGCTAGGCGCGATCTATTTCGGTTTCATGGTGTTTGCTGCTGTCATGTGGATGTGACCGGCGCTGCCAATGCAGCGCAACGATCCAAATACCCAGCACTGCATCGAAACCCAAACATAATGCAGGCCACCAATCAGGCACGCCTGCATTGGCAACCGTATGCGGGTGAACGACATCAAACACGCCATGCACCAACACGCCGGCGGCCACCCAAAGCTGACTGCGTAGATACCCGATCACCGCCACCGCGCAAAACACCGTTGCGGCCAGCAACTCGAACGCAATGGCCTGCTGGGCCATGACGGCAAACAAAACGTAGTAGCCGGCGATCACCATGAGCACGGTCGGGAAGAAGCTGCGGTCGCGATCAAAGCCCAGCCAATGGGCCAGCCCGAGCAGCGCAAACGCCAACCCCGCACCCAATGAGATCACCATACGGCCGCACCCGCGCGGTGACGCCTACGTGCCAACAACGCCAAACACACGCACCGCCGTCTCCTATCCACAT
>JAAFAL010000212.1 GCA_018222345.1 bacterium | reverse complement strand
CACGCTTCCTCCTCGCATAGAATGACTATGCAGCGTCGAAATGCGCACAGAATACGACTCACACGACGAATTCTCGCGACGATCCCGAAAGCCCGACAGGCTGCTAGCGCGCTTCGGGAAAGACAGCGGATTCTGGTAACTGCACCTCGTGTGCGTCACCGCCAATGACAACCAGCTGGCCCGCGTCCTGCACGCGGGCCAGCACCAGCGCGCTGGTGTTGGAAGCTGCCAGCACCAGCCCACTGTTTGAACCATCGCGTTGCAGTGGGTCGCCGGGGTTTATTGCAGCGCCGTCCACTGCCACGCGATACATCCGCTGTTTGAGTGTGCCCTTGTACTGCAGCCGCGCCACGATCTCCTGGCCGGGGTAGCAACCCTTGCGGAAATCGAGTCCGCCGAGCTGCTCCAGGCCGATCATCTGTGGGATGACGGTGTCGCGGGTTGCGGCAACGATGGTTGCAATGCCGGCGTCGATACAGGCCTGCGTCCAGACCCCGGAGTCTTCAAGCGGCTGCTGGCCATCGGCCAACGCAAGCCGCAAGCCCGAACTCCCGGGTGTCAGCGCGGCGGCGTCGTGGTCGATCAGTCCGACTACATCGGAATCGACGGTTTCAAACTGCACATCGCTGCGCAGCACAAACAGGCGCAGGCGCTGTAGCACAGCGTCGAGGTTATCGGCCGGTGTGGCCATCAATAAATTGCCGTGCTCGCGCCACAGCCACAGCAGCCCCAGCATGCGGCCATTGGGCAAGCAATAGGCCGCTAACGCGCAATGCTTTGAATTTGTCTCGGGTACGCGGGCTGTCAGTTGGCCATTGAGGAAGGTCTCGGCATCAGCGCCACGTATGTGGACGGCGCGCCAGGGCAGGGTGATGTAACGGTTTTGTGCGGGCATGTTCGTTTGCGGCGGGCGATTTGGGCCGTATAATCATAGGCATGAATTCCCTCGCAAACGACCCGGGCGATGCCAACGCAACGCACGGCGACGACGCGCGGCCTGCCGACCAAGCGCAGGCTGAGCCAGCGGGTGGCGACACAACCCGCGAAGCAGAATACGGTGGCCCCAAGGGGCCGGAACCCACACGATATGGCGACTGGGAGAAGAACGGCCGCTGCATCGACTTCTAGGCAGGATGCTCTCATCGCTACTGCGCTCGCGACGCGATGAAAGCACCCAGTGAGCACCGAAATATGACAGACCAAACCCGCCCCCTCTCGCCCCACCTGCAGGTTTACAAGCCGCAGCTCACATCGATGCTCAGCATCTTCCACCGCGGTACCGGCATTGCGCTGGCCGTGGGCACACTGATGCTGGCTTGCTGGATCTTGAGCCTTGCTTCCGGCCCTTCTGCGTACGATGAATTCGCCGGATTCGCCGGCAGCCCATTCGGCCAATTCCTGCTGCTGGGCTGGACCTTCTCGCTGTTCTATCACCTGGCCAACGGCATCCGGCACTTGTTGTGGGACGCAGGCTGGGGCCTGGATATCGATGCCGCCTACACCTCGGGCTACATGGTCATCGCCGCTTCGGTAGTGTTGACCGTGGCCACGTGGTTCATTGCGCTGACGTAGGAGAAATCGGACATGTCTTTACAGTCTCCAATCGCACGGGCCCGCGGGCTCGGTTCGGCGCACGATGGTGCGCATCATTGGTGGATGCAGCGCCTGTCGGCGGTGATCCTCGTGCCACTCTCGCTATGGTTTGCGGTGTCCATCGCTACCATGGCCAGTGCTGACTATCTGACCGTCGCCGGCTGGGTTGCCCAACCGTGGGTGGCCTTGGCACTGATTATCTACTTCGGCGCGCTGTGGGATCACTCGCCACTCGGCGAGAAAGTTT
>JAAFAL010000107.1 GCA_018222345.1 bacterium | reverse complement strand
CCGCGCGCTGGATAGCCGGCGCAGCCAGGCAGTGCATTGCAATGGCCCGTGACCGCTCGGCAGCGTCGGAAGGTGCCAGCGTACGCCGCTGCTGTGCGTAGTGGCGCCGTAACTGGCTGGTTGAGGCCATGCTCATTGAGCCGTGATCGCGGAGAATTTGAATGCATCTCCCGCCTGTGCCGTGCACTGACGTTGCCCCTGAGATGGCGTCTCAGGTGGGGTATCGTGCCGCTGGTTTAGGCTTTCCACGCGGTGGTGGACATGCGCACCGCCAGCGGCCAAACCAACCCCGGTGTGGTGCATTGGCTCAGAAGGTTCCGGACAGCGCTCGAACACTGCAGGAGACGCAGGCGTTAGCTTAAACAATGGAGCGTACGAGTTCCAGCCAATTGAGCGATGCAATGGCAAGCCCGGCAGTTATCGGCGTGGTTTCAACCGTGGTCGGCCAAGGCCTGGTCGATCGACAATTCCATTTGCCGCAAACGTTCGCGCACTTTGTCATCGGCATCACTGTCTGTACCCGGCGCTGAGGCTTTGGGTTTATGCGCCGGCGCGCTGTCTTTGCCATTGTCGAGAATCTCACGCGCCATATTCAGCGCTGCCATGATCGCGATGCGCTCGACACCCATCGACTTGCCACGGCGGCGGATGGCGCTCATGCGTTCGTGCAGATATTCAGCCGACGCAATCAGGTGCTCTTGCTCTTCCGGTGGGCAGGCGATGTTGTATTCGCGGCCCATGATGTGAACGCTAACCGAGCGAACGTCTTCAGGTGTGTCCATCACGCGGTCTCCAGTTCCAGGGCTCGGACGCGATCCAAAACACCCTTGACGCGGGCTTTGAGCTCGCGGTTGGCCTCGAGCACGGCGGCGTGCTCGGCTTCGAGCGCGCGCAACTCATCACAGGTGCGGCGGTACTCGGCGAGCACCGCATTTACACGTGATTCAAGTCTTGTCAGATCAGTTGCTTGCATCTGGCGGATTTCGCTGGACTTTCGACGCCCCACAGTCGGACGCCAGAGTATAGCGCCGCAACGCCGCGTACGCGCAAGCTCTTGCTCAGAGCGCCGGGTTCAGCGTGTAGGTGCCGGTGAGCGATGCAGCGGCCAAGGTTACGTGAGATGCGGCGTCCAGCACTTGTTGGGCGGTGAAGGTATCAGCCAAATCCAAGCGCGGCACCGACAGCGCCATCACCGTAAACACATAGCGGTGAACACGTGCGTCATTCCACGGCGGGCACGGCCCGTCGTAGCCCAGATAGGTGCCGGCCATGTCGTCGTCGCCGGCGAACCAGCCGGTGTAGTCGTTCTGGCCTTGGCGGCAGCCGTCTGGGCCGGGAGGCTGCTGTTTGCCGCGCGCGGTGACGCCTTCGCTGCAGGCACCCTCGGCGAGTTCTGTCACTGCCGCAGGGACATTAATCATGGCCCAATGGGCGAAGTCGGTACGTGGCAGGTCGGCAGGCACGATGCGGCCTTCTTGGTTGACATCGTCACCAACGCTTGGCGCGTCTGGGTCGATACAGACCAGGGCAAAGCTTTGCGTGGCAGCCGGTGCGCCGGGCCATGCCAACTGCGGGCTGAGGTTGTCGGACAAGGCGACGTGCGTGTCGGGGTCGATCACGCCAAATGCGCAGCGGCCAGGGATCTTGCCCTCGGCTGCGAAACTAGTGCTGGTGAGTTGCATAAGACCTCCTATCTAAAGTGTGCGGTTCAAGCGCCCAGCCGGCGCCGCGACAAGGCGCGGCCGGCGCCGGCAATCGCCGAATCAACCGCGCTGGCGATGCGATCTTGCAGGCTGAGCTTGGGTTTGAACTCCAGCCGATAGACGTTTTGCGTTTTAGCGGCATCCAGCAGCAAATCATCGCTAGTGCGGATGGCGTCGATCAAGCCCAACTCCAGCGCGCGGCTGCCGAACCAGTGCTCGCCCGTGGCCACGGCCTCCACATCCAGTTTGCTGCGATAGGTGCTGATGAATTGCTTGAACAATTGATGCGCTTCTTCCAGCTCTTCGCGGAATTTCTCCCGGCCGCCCTCGGTGTTTTCGCCGAACATGGTCAGCGTGCGCTTGTAGTCGCCGGCGGTGTGCAGTTCGAAGTCGATGTTGTGCTGCTCGAGCAGGCGATGAAAGTTGGGCAACTGCGCGACCACACCGATGGAGCCAACGATGGCAAACGGCGCAGCGATGATCTCGTCGGCGACGCAGGCCATCATGTAGCCGCCACTGGCAGCGACTTTGTCGATCGCAACCGTCAAATGGATGCCCTTGTCGCGTAGCCGCACCAGTTGCGACGATGCTAGGCCATAGCTGTGCACCATGCCGCCGCTGGATTCCAGCCGTAGCAAGGCCGAATCGCCGGTGTCGGCGGTTTGCAAGATGGCGCTGATTTCGTCGCGCAGCGCCTCGACGGCTGTGGCCTTGATGTCGCCATCAAAATCCAACACGAACAGGCGTTTTTTGCGCGGGCCGTCGCCCAACTCTGCAGCTTTTGATTCGGCTTTGGCGCGGCGTTTGCGGTCTGCCTCAAGCGCCTTGCGAGCCGACTTGTCGAGGATTTCATGGCCCAAGGAATCGGCGATTTGCTCGAAGCGTTGGTTCAGCGACTCGACCTCCAGGCGCTCGGCGCCGCTGCCGCGCTGGCGTTGTATGGCCGTGGCAATGACCGAGACAATTGCCACCACGGCAGCAACAAAGGTAACGGCCTTGGCCAGAAAAACCAGATATTCGCCAACAAATTCCATCGTTTATGCTCGTGTCGAGGCTGTAGTGCGCGGCAGTGTAGCAATCTCGGGGCATTGCGATTCGCCAAGCCCGAACGTATAAAATAAATTTTGTTCATGCATTGCAATAGGCATTGCAGCGTGCGTTATAATAACGAGAGTTTTACGCGGGACCCCTCCTGCGGCAAGGGAGTAATTAAGGCAATGTTCGATATAGTTCGGAAAGGTTTTGTACTGGCTGCGCTTGTGCCGGCAACTGTGGCAATGGCCGCAGACGGTACGCGCGACATGCGCTCTTACGTCTCACCGCAGGTGCAGTTGGTTGCTGATGACGAAGACCGGAACACGGGTCAGGGCATCGGCTTTCAAGTGGACTTCGGTAAGGCCATCACCCAACGCTACGGCATTGAGTTGGGCGCTTTCTATCGTTCGTTCGACGCCGAAAACAACGTTCCAGGCCAAATTGACTGGGACGAATTCGGTTACCGCATCAACAACATGTTGTTCTTCAACCAATACAAAGCGTCGCAGCCTTATGCATCGCTGGGTGTTGGTTTGGCGCATTTGGAGCCTGCCGGAGCCAGCTTCGAGAGCGATGAGCCCTTTGCCGATATTGGCCTGGGCTTTTTCCTGATTGATCGCGAATCCGAGAACCGCAACTCGCTGCGAGTTGATTCCCGTTATCGCCACATGTTCATCGAAGACGACCTGTACAACAGCTCTAGCTTCGGTGAGTTCATCGTCAGCCTGGGTATGGCCTTCCCGATTGGCAAGCGTGCCGAGCCGTTGGCGCCTGCCGTGCCGGTTGCCACAGGCGTTGCCGATGCTGATGGTGACGGCGTTGCCGACAAGTACGACCGCTGCCCCGGTACGCCCGGCGGTGTCGGCGTTGACTCGGTGGGCTGCCCGTTGGATTCCGACGGTGACGGCGTACCCGATGACCTCGACCGCTGCCCGCGCACACCGGCTGGTGTTGCAGTTGACAGCCGTGGCTGCCCGATCAAGCAAGCACCTGCTGCTGCCGAGCGTCGCTTTGAAGACGTCAACTTCGCCTTCGATAGTTCGGCCATCAGCGAGTACGCTGCCGTATTGCTGGACAACGCTGCTGCCGAGATTCGCTCGCTGCAGAAGAAGTTCAACAGCGTCAAGGTGCAGGTTGCTGGCCATGCTGACTCGATTGGTACCGAGAACTACAACTCAGGTCTCTCAACCCGTCGTGCCATTGCCGTTCGTGACTACCTCGTGAGCCGCGGCGTCAAGGCTGGCAGCATTGTCACCTTGGGCTTTGGCGAAACGCAGCCGATTGCCAGCAACAAGACTCCGCAGGGTCGCTTGCTGAACCGTCGTGCTGAGATTCGCGCACGCGCTGAGTAGCGTGCTCTGAATTGGCAGTCTGAATAGGCAGCTTGTGCTGCCGCAGCAAAAAACCCCGGTCTAGGCCGGGGTTTTTTGTGCGTGTTGCATAGACCCGCTAGTGCAGACAGGTTAAATTGATCGGCACGATGTTCACTAACCCCGCCGATCCTCAGGCCGTGGCCCGCTGGTTTTTACTGTTGTGCGCCGCCGCGCTGTTTGCGCCGGCGCTTTGGAGCGGAGCCAGCGCACAAGGTATCGTCGATGGCGATGCCGATGGTGTGCCGTTTGCTATCGACGAATGCCCGTACTCGCGGCCGGGCGAGTTCGTGGACGCGCGTGGTTGCACGACGCTGCGGGATTCTGATGAAGACGGCATCGCCGATGAGTTTGATGATTGCCCATTGACAGACATTGGTGCCGTCATTGGCCCAGACGGTTGTGCCATTGATACTGACAAGGACGGCGTTGCTGATGGTTTGGACCAGTGCGCTGGCACACCAAGCACACAGCCGCCAGACCAGGCCGGCTGCTCGGCCGTGCAGCTTGCGCGCCGGCGCAGTGCTGCTGCCGAGCCCAATGTTGTCGTCGGCCTGCCGCGGCCCAGTAGCGGACAATCCGAGGTTGTCATCGAACGGCCACGGCCTGCAGCAGACGCGCAACGACCAGTGATCGAACCTGCGCCCCTGCCGGTGGAGGCATTGGCGCCGCCTGTTGTCGAAACCCGGCCAGCCGCGGTGTTCTCGGCTAGCGGCCGCAGCGTGGATTTCGTGCCGTTCGCCAGCCTGGGTTTTGCTGCCGCGACAGCGACGTTAAACCTTGGCTCGCCGACCGGCCAGACGGTTACAACGGCCGCCGCGTCGCAGTCTGTTTCCGAGCTGGCAGAATCCGCGCGTTTTGCGTCGCCGCCTGTCGCTGCCAATTCAAAGCCAAGCAGCCCAGACATCGGCGTAAGCACGCCAGCGCTGAAACCCGTGCCCACCACGCCACCCGCTGCAGTCATCACCGCGCCGGCCGCGGTAGCGGCTGCGCCGGCTCAGCCTGTGTCAGAACCCCAAGCGGCGGTGCGCCAGCCGGCCGTAAAACCTGCAAAGCAGCCACCAGTCGTTGTGCCACAACAAGCACGCGAAGCCGACCCGAAAGCGTTCTCGCCAATGGCGCAGGCGGTTGCAACAGCCTTGCTGGGCTTGGCGCCACAAGCAGCGCAGTAAGGAATTGAGCGCTGCCGGCGGGGGTTAGCCGGTCAATGTCATCCCTGCGGCGCGCGTCGCTGCTTCGTTTGCGGCTGGTCTTGGCGCGGTAGCGTCAACTTGCCACCATCCGCTGCCGTGCTGGCGTGCGAGCTGGCTGATGACGTCCATGTGCGCAGCACTGGCGTTCAGCGCCGGGATGTAACTGAGGCGCTCGCCGCCAGCGCTGCAGAAAGCGTGCGCATTTTCCACTTCGATCTCGTCCAGCGTTTCGATGCAGTCTGCGGAGAAGCCCGGGCAAATGACATCCACGCTACGCGCGCCACTGTCTGCCATCCGTTCCAGCGTGCTGGTGGTTGATGGTCCCACCCATTGCGCTTTGCCGAACTGGCTCTGGAAACTGATTTTCCAGTCATCGTCGCCAAGCTGCAGTGCCTCGGCCAGTAGCCGCGCGGTTTTCTGACAATGGCAGAAGTAGGGGTCGCCTTGTTCCACGTAACGCGCGGGCAAGCCATGAAACGACATCAATAGCGTTTCGCCGCGCTCACGTTGCTGCCAGTGTGCCTGCACGCTCGAAGCAAGCGCTTCGATGTACTGCGCGTCGTCGTGATACTGCCCGACCCAGCGCAATTCAGGCACCCAGCGCCAACGCTTGAGCGTGTTCATCACCGCGTCATACACGGCGCCGGTCGTGGTCGCCGAATACTGTGGATAAAGCGGCAGCACGAGCAGGCGCTTCACACCCTGGTCGCGCAGGCTCTCGAGTGCGCGGTCAATGCTTGGCTGGCCGTAGCACATCGCCCATTTCGTCAGTACAGGGCCAGGGCACTGCTCGCGCAAGCTGGCCGCTACGCCGGCAGCCAAGTCGGCTGTGTGTACGGCCAGGGGTGAGCCGCGTTCGGTCCAGATACGCTTGTAGTTTTCGGCAATCCGCCGCGGCCTGAATGGCAGTACGAAGCAATACAGGATCGTCAGCCACAGCAGACGTGGCAGTTCAATCACCCGCCTGTCTGACAAGAACTGCCGCAAGTAGCGCCGGATCGCACCCGGCGTCGGCGCTTGTGGGCTGCCCAAATTGACTAGCAGCACGCCAACAGCCGGCGTGCTGGTGTGCTCCCTGGTCATTTGGCAGGCGTGATGTCGCCTTCCTTGATGCGTCGGAAGTAATCTTTGTACTGCTTCATCGCTTTGCTACCCAGGATCAACATCACCGGCAGGTTGATGATGAGCATGAAGCCGAGCGCGACGGTGCTGATCGAGTCCAGTTCGCCCGAGGTGCGGATAAAGCCCAGGCAAGTGACGAAGATCAGCACGCACCAGGCAATGCGATAGGGCATCACCCAGCGTTGACCTAGTAGATAGATCACCCCCTGCTCGCCGTAGTAGCTCCAGGTAATCATCGTCGAGATGGCGAACAACCAGACTGCTAGCGTGACCATCCATTTGCCCAAGCCATCGGCGCCGGAATCGAACGCCTTGGCAGTCAGTGTCGCGCCGGTGTAGTCGGCGTACAGGCCAGGTTCGCTGAACGTCGGCGCGGCCGTTGCGGCAACGTTGCGCCACTCGATCTCGTCGCCATCAACATTGCCGTAGATGCGTTGGCGCACGCCGTCGGCCTCGGCCACGACAAACACTTGGTCGCCGTCGTTCCACTCGCCCGAGGGCAGGGCGGTGGTGCCGACTGTCCAGCCTGCGGCGCTTTGCGTGAAGGCCGGGGCCGTATCCCATTGGCCTGCGGCGTCGCGCTGCCAGACGCCGCTGGACAGAATGACCAGCGCGGTGATGCTGCAAACCACGACGGTGTCAATGAACGGCTCGAGACCCGCCACGACGCCCTCGGTGATCGGCTCTTTGGTTTTTACTGCCGAGTGCGCAATCGGCGCACTGCCCAGGCCAGCTTCGGAGGAGAACAGCGCCCGTTTCATGCCAAAGATGAAGGCCACGCCGAATGAGGCACCGGTGAAGGCGCCCACACCCTCGGTCGGTGAAAACGCGCTGGTGAAGATCAGGCTGATGACGCCGGGCAGTTCGGCTGCATTGGTGTAGAGCACAAACAGGCCGGCGATGATGTAGATCACGCACATGATCGGCACAAAGGTGCCGGCAATCATGCCGATGCGCTTGATACCACCGATGATGACCAGGCCAACGACCACGGCGAGGATGCCGCCAGTGATGTAGGGCGCCACGCCAAAGTATTCGCGGGTGGTGTCCGACACGCTCCACGCCTGAAACATGTTGCCGCCCGTGAGCGCGAACAGAATCAGCGGCAGCGTGAACGCCGCGCCGATCAGCGGCCCGGCCTTGGCGAAGCCACCCCACAACTCGGGCAGGCCGCGCTTGGCCACCCACATGGTGCCGCCGTGCGGGTTGTCGGGGTCAGACGTGTCGCGGTAGAGCATCGCCAGCGTCACCTCAACGGTCTTGAGCGCCATGCCCACCAAGCCGATGAGGATCATCCAGAACACCGCGCCCGGCCCGCCCAGTTCGACAGCAATGGCCACGCCGGCAATATTGCCCAGCCCAACGGTGGCTGACAGGGCAGCGGATAGCGCCTGAAAGTGCGAGATGGCACCTTCGCCCTCGCTGCCCGTCCATTTGCCGGTTAGCAGGCCCACGCCATGCGTGAGCGAGCGGAACTGACAAAAGCCGCTCCACAGCGTGAACAGCACGCCCACGGTGAGCAGAAACAGCAGCATGGGCACGCCGAGCATGACGGCGTTGAGCGCGTTGATGAAATCAAAAAATCCCTGCATCAGAGTATCCCCAAACCTTTGATAAGCACCCAGGCAATGCCAATGGGCGCAATGAATCGCAATACGAACAGCCAAGCACCGCCGAGCGCGAAAGTGCGGCCCTCGGCAGCGGCGGCTTCAACCGCGCGCTGTGCCAGTTTCCAACCCACAAACAAGGCCGTGAACAGCCCGCCCAGCGGCAGCAGCAGGTTGAACGACAACCACACCATGGCGTCGAGAAAGCTCATGCCGAACACGTTGATGGCAGCCGCACCTTGCGACAACGATGATGGAATCCCCAGCAAGAAGCACACCAGCGAGGCACCGATCGTCGCGGCTTTACGGCCAAACTTGGTCTCGTCCACCAGGAACGTAACGACGACCTCCAGCAGTGACACCGCCGAGGTGAGCGCCGCGACAAACAACAGCGCAAAAAACATGAAGCCAAACAGTGTTCCGGCTGGCATTTCGGCAAACACGGCGGGTAGCGTGATGAAGCTCAAGCCCGGGCCTTCGCCGGGGTTCAAGCCGTAGGCGAACACCGCTGGTAGCACCATAAAGCCCGCGAGCACAGCCACCGATGTATCAAGGCCAACAACGATGGCCGCGGAACTGGGAATCGAAACCTGCTTGTTCAGGTACGAGCCGTAGGTGATCAGCGCGCCCATGCCCAAGCTGAGCGAAAAGAATGCCTGGCCCAGCGCTGCAGTGACCGTGGCGCCGGTCACTTTCGACCAGTCCGGCACCAAGAAGAAGCGGATGCCTTCAGCCGCGCCGTCGAGTGTGACCGCGCGCAGCGCCATAACGATCAGCAGCAGGAACAGTAGCGGCATCAACACCTTGGAGGCGCGTTCGATGCCGCGGCCGATACCACCGATGACGACACCGGCGGTCAGTGTCATGAAGATCGCCGCCAGCACGATCGGGTTGGCACCGCTGCCGATCAGCCCGGTGAATGTGCTGGTCAGCGCTTCAGCGTCGGGCGTGGCCAATACGCCGCTCAACATGAACCACATGTAGGCAATGGTCCAACCAGCGATGACGATGTAGAAGGACAGGATCACAAAGCCTGTGAACACGCCCATGTAGCCCACCAGCGGCCAGCCGCCGCCACCCAGTTTGCGGAACGCGCCCGCCGGGTTCAGGCGTGTCATGCGGCCCATGGTCATTTCGGCCATGACCACTGACAGCCCAAACACGGCGATGAAGATCAAGTACAGGATCAAAAAGGCGCCACCGCCGTTCGACCCTGCCTGGAATGGGAAGCCCCAGATGTTCCCCAAACCCACGGCAGACCCCGCCGCCGCCATGATGAACCCGAATCGGCTGCCCCACTGCTCGCGGCCGCCGTTGTCCCCAGTTTGCATGTGTAGTGTGCCCGTTAGGCGAAACTTGAACGGATTGTAAAACAGGCGCTGCGCCGCTGCCCGCCACGCAAGGCTTGACAGATACGCAATAAATAGTAACCATTAAGTTACATGTTAAATGATGACGACCAAGATGCCGTGTTTCACGCTCTGGCCAGCCAGCCGCGCCGCCGTATGCTGGACATCCTGCGCCAGCAGCCCGGTTGTGCAGTTGGCCAGTTGGCAAAGCACTTCGATGTCAGCCGCATCGCGGTGATGAAACATCTGACTGTGTTGGAACACGCAAACTTGGTCATCTCCAAGCGCGATGGCCGCAGCCGCAGGCTGTGGATGAATGCCGTGCCTATTGCGCAGATACACGAGCGTTGGACGGATGAATACAGCGCACACTGTGCGGGCCGACTGAGTGTCCTGAAACAT
>JAAFAL010000106.1 GCA_018222345.1 bacterium | reverse complement strand
ACTTGGAGCAGTTCATGGAAACCTTTAGCCGTTGCGCTCAATGCCCACTCTCACTGAGCGTCTTGGATGCAGATCAGCTCGCCGAGCTCTTGGGCATATCCCCCAAATCGATCCCATCGATTCGCAGTAGGTATCCGACTAAGCTGCCGCCGCCGTTTCTGACACGCCCCTTGCGGTGGCGTACGCAGACAGTCCAGAAATGGATTGACGAGCGAGAAAAAAACGAGCTGAAACAAGCTCTAGCGCACGAGGAGCGCATTCTCTCCGGCTCGTCCCAGCCAGCACGGCATGTGCATCAGGTGTGTAAGTACTTTACCACCCGCTCGCGGCGGGTGGGCTCTCGGCGTCTAACCCCTCAAGCGCTCGGCTACGGGTTCCTGTCATATCCTCCTGCTGTCGAGCCGGCGTCGACACGAAACGTGATGCAACGTCATCGAAACTGTCGACGTCGTGTCGCACTTTGTTCGACAAATTTGTTGCGCAGCGAGCGCAAGATTCGCGACAGCTTATTGACGAACCCGTCTATCCCTAGCCGGGCCTGTCAGTCGACCTGGCACGAACATTCGGGTGCAGCATGACCCTCCGCGTAGATACGAAGCGAGCGATCGATACCGACATCGAGTTCGTGAAGTTTGCGAGATTGTTTTTGCGGCATCGCCGAAAATCATTGCACGAGAACACGTACGTCGCCCACAGGTTTGCGATCGAAGTTCCGTTGACGGAAGCGTTTGCCGGGCAGCCTGTTCGCGTCATTGATCGGCCTCAAGTCTGCGTCTGGTACCGGCAATACGGGTGTCCGCGAACGTTGTCGGTGCTCTCGCAGATCATGAACCACGCGATAAAACTTGGCGTGCGTTCGCAGGGCACGAATCCGTGTAAAGGACTCAGGCGTAAGCAATCAACTTTCGAGGCTCACTATCCCTCCGAAAGCGACTACGGTGTCGTCGCCGAGGTACTGAAAAGCGAGTACCACCGTTACCCACAATACGCGCGCGCTGCGTGGTGCATGTTGTTGACAGGGATGCGTCGCGGGGAGGTGTGTTCGCTACGTTGGAAGCACATACAGGGCGACCGGATTATGTTGCTCGACGCTAAGCACGGGCCGCGGACTGTCTGGGTCACTCAACCGCTTCGTCGTCTGCTCGAAGAGTACCCGCGTGTGAAGGGCGTCAAGTACGTATTTTGCGATCGCGACGGTGGCAGGATCAGTCCAAGCACGCTAACCAGCTGGTGGAGCCGCGTCAGAGCCGCGAACCGTCTAGGGAAGATGCGATTACATGATTTTCGCCATGGATATGCGTCTGTTGCAGTCAACCGCAATCAAAGCCTGCGGACGATAGGCAAGTTGCTCGGTCACCGCGATCCGCAAACCACGCTTGCCTACGCACACCTGTCCAGCCCGACCAAGCGCGATGCTTCGGAAAAGATCGGTGAGCACATGCGTCAGCACCTCGGTCACGTTACAGGTGGCCACCATGCCTGATCCTCTGCCGGTGAACCGTGGCAGCCGTCGGCTAAGTAAGCCAACAATTGACGCGCTACCAACTGAATCCAATCCCTACCGAATCCATGACGCGAAAGTTAGTTCGTTGGCCGTAGTTGTGAACCCCAACGGCTCGAAGCGGCTCTCCATCCTGTCCCAAGACTCAGCTGGCGAATTGTCTTTGAAAGACATCGGGTCATTTCGGCGGACGCAGGTCGGACACGCACGTGCTTTAGCTCGTCGTGCCACCCAGCCTGAATCAGTAAGTCGTCGACCAGATACCGATCGACTGCAACATGAGCCGGTTAGGCGTTTAGCGCAATGTTTTCTTGACGAACATGTTTCAACGCTGAAGCCGATCACCGGTTATTACTATGCGGGGAGCTTGAGAAGAACCCTCAAGGTGTTTGGCGAGCGAGAGATTTGTTCCATCGAGCCGCATGAGATTGCTCACTGGTCATTTGAGTTGGCTACCCGCGCTCCCGGTACGGCGGACACCGATACCGCTGTCTTGCGGTCAATGTTCCGATACGCAGGCGAGTCAGGTTGGTTGCCGCCCGATCATGTCAATCCCGCGGACGGGATCAAGCGCCACTCGCGCAAGTACGTCGCGCAGCCGTTCTCGTTGGAGGAACTGCTCTCCATCGGCGCAGTACTGAACAAGGCAGACGGCGACGATTTGGTGCTGGCTCACATCATCTGGTTCATGGGCTATACCGGTTGCAGGACAGGCGAAGTCAGAGACCTTCGATGGTCCTCGGTGCACAACGACCGCTTAGTTTTGGCTGAAGCCAAACGAGGGCGGTGCGAAGTAGACTTAAATGAGGCGGCGCGCGAGATCATTTGTCGACGCCGCAAAGCTGCGCGCTCGGATGATGAATTTGTGTTTCCAGGCCGCCGTAGTACTAGTGGTGACGTTGCAGTCTCGGGCTCGATGATGAGCAACTACTGGCGGCGGATCAAACAAGTCGCCAGATTGGGCAAGCATCGGCGTCTCTACGATATGCGTCATACGTTCGCGTCGCAGGGCGTGATGATCGGTCTGACAGACGCCCAAGTCACGTCACTTCTTCGCCATCGCAACGTCTCATCAGCAGATCGATACATCTACGTATCCGACCCGTTCACTCAAGACGCGGCGGAGAATGTCGCGGCCGAAGTGAGCAGGCTTATGGGCGACACACTTCCATGGCGTCCCACTAGCGAATGCAAATGGATTCGGTGGGCAATGAACGTATGGGGAGACCGTGATGGAACCCAAGGAAACAAGTGGTGAGCCTGATTGCGACGCCGCTTGCGAGCTTGATGCTGTCGCTGCTATGAATCGCGTTTACTTCAGAACTCGATCCGGAAAATATCACTACGGCATCCGTTTCGATGATCTTGAACAAGCGGTAATCGTGGCGCTCCGATACCGGACAACCGCGCCCGACATTCTGGTCACAAACTGGAAGGACTACAGCGAATTTGAAGTGGTCGAAGGCAAGGTCGTTTTCAGCTGTCGAAAGATCGAGCACCGGATTCGCGTTCTCGAAGCAACCGATTTACCGGTGACGGCTACAGACTACATCGAGCTGATTGCGGTGCAGTCGTACACAAAATCTCTTTCAGAAGGCAAAGAAATAGAATGCGAATTGCTAGCTGCCGCTGCGCGCGACGATTTCAACCTATTTGATTTTGGTTGGGAGCGGCGCGATTGGGGCGGTGATTGACCGGGTTGGCGTCGCCCATTTCATCTGCACTCTATCTGCACAGCGAGCGCAAATGCACGCAACTCAGCGCAATGTTGCGCAATCAAATGGTTTGGTTTATTCAATTAAAACAATTGATTGCGTCAGATTGCGGTCAGCGAAGAGGCCATAGCATTGGCTTAGAAGGCCGATGCTCTATCCAGCTGAGCTATGAGCGCACATCGTGCCATTCTAAAACAGTCGCGCCCACCAGGATTCGACCGATTCGCCGGTAGCGAATCGAAACGAGTGCAGCGAGCCCGTAGAGCAGGGGCCATGGATGGCCCCTGTAACCCGGGACGGTCGGCTGAGAAGGCCGATGTCCAGATAACTTTCTAGGCTAGCTGAGCTACGAGCGCGTACGGCGTCATCTAATGCAGTCGCGCATTGGGCCACCTCAGCGCTGTCTCGGCTTTGAAACCTCATGCCGTATAATCAGTCTCAATCACAAATCAAAAAGCAGTTAAGCGGGGCGCTGTCCCGACGCTGACTGCGGAGACACCATGGGCAAGGGCACCGATTATGTGTCGCACCAGCCCGATGAGCGCGGCCACGTCGAATATTCCGACGCTGAGCACGAGACTTGGTCGATCCTCATGGATCGCCAGATGTCGCTCATCCAAGGCAAGGCATGCGACGAGTACATGCAAGGGCTGGATCAACTCGCATTCAGCCACGATCACATTCCGCAATTGCCGGAGGTGTCAGCCAAGTTGCGCAAGGCAACGGGCTGGGAGGTGGCGCATGTGCCATCACTGATTCCGTTCTCGCAGTTTTTCGACCTGCTGGCCAACAAGCGTTTCCCAGCGGCTACGTTCATCCGCAAACGTGAAGAACTGGACTACCTGCAAGAGCCAGACATCTTCCACGAACTGTTTGGCCATACGCCACTGCTGACCAACCCGTACTTCGCCGAGTTCACACACACCTACGGCAAACTCGGGCTGGCAGCCAGCAAGGAAGACCGCATATTCCTCGCACGCATGTACTGGTTCACCGTCGAGTTCGGCCTGATCCAGACGCCGGACGGATTGCGCATTTACGGCGGCGGCATTCTGTCGAGCATTGGCGAGACCGACTACTGCCTGTCGGACAAACCGCAGCGCAAACCCTTCGATATTGTCGATGTGCTGCGTACGCCGTATCGCATCGACATCATGCAGCCAATCTATTACGTGATCGATGACATGAAGCGCCTGTTCGACCTGGCGCACACCGACATCATGGCGCGGGTGGAGGAAGCAAAGGCGCTGGGCCTGTTCCCGCCGGCTTACCCGCCAAAAGACACTGCTGCGGCTTAGCCCGGATGTTTCACGTGATACGCAGCAGCTGGCGCAGGATCAGTCGTTCTGGGCGCCGCTCTGGAGCGACCCAGAAACATCGTTCTTGGGTAGCAATAGCTACGTTTGGAGTGAAGAGCAAGCCAAGGGCGGCCGAGACAAGTCAGATGCTGTGCAAGCGATGCGTCGGTACGAACTGGTTTTTCAATGAATCCAAGATTGTTAAATATATTCATAGGCTTACAAAATATAATAAGCGGTCACGTGAAACATTCGGGCTGGCCGCGCTTGCAACAAGGACTTTGCAATGAACGACGATTTTAATCCGCTTGGCACCGACGGCTTCGAGTTCGTCGAGTACACGGCACCAACGCCCGAGGGCATCACGCAACTACACGCGTTGTTTGCCAGCCTGGGCTTCAAGGCCATCGGTAAGCACCGCAGCAAAGATGTAACCCACTACCGCCAGGGCGACATCAACTTTTTGGTCAATGCCGAGCCCTATACCCACTTCGCCGAATTTGCCATGGAGCATGGCCCCTGCGCCTGTGCCATGGCGTTCCGCGTCGCAGACGCCGGCAAGGCCTTTGAGCACGCAGTGGCCAATGGCGCCAAGCCCTTCGAGAGCAAGTCGGGCTTTATGGAGCTGAACATCCCGGCGGTGTACGGCATTGGCGACAGCATTCTGTATTTCGTCGATCGCTATGGCAAAGAGTCGATTTACGACGTCGATTTTCGCCCGATCGAGGGCGTGACTGACTTCCAGCCCAGCGGCGTGGGGCTGAAGACTCTCGACCATCTGACGCACAACGTGAACCGCGGCAATATGGACGTTTGGTCGGGGTTCTACGAGCGCATCGGCAACTTCAAAGAGATTCGCTATTTCGACATCGAAGGCAAGCTGACAGGCCTGTTCAGCCGTGCCATGACCGCACCTTGCGGCAAGATTCGCATCCCGATCAACGAGTCGTCGGACGACAAGAGTCAGATCGAGGAATTCCTGCGCGAGTACAACGGCGAAGGCATTCAGCACATCGCGCTGGCCACCGAAGACATCTACGCCACGGTGGAAGCGTTGCGCGGCATGGGCACCGAGTTCATGGACACGCCGGACACGTACTACGAAAAGATTGACGAGCGCGTGGCCGGCCACGGTGAAGATGTTGAGCGGCTCAAGCGCTTGCGCATTTTGATTGACGGCGCGCCGACCGAAGACGACGGCATTTTGCTGCAGATCTTCACCCAGACGGTCATTGGCCCGATCTTCTTCGAGATCATCCAGCGCAAGGGCAACGAGGGCTTTGGCGAGGGCAACTTCAAGGCGCTTTTCGAATCGATTGAAGAAGATCAAGTGCGCCGAGGTGTGATCGAGGAGTCAGCATGAAGTTAGCGACACTGCGCGATGGCACCCGTGACGGCCGGTTGGCGGTTGTTACCGATGACCTGAAACTAGCCGTGCTGGCACCCATCACCACACTGCAACGCGCCCTGGACGACTGGGCCGAGGCCGAGCCGCAGTTGCGTGCGGTGGCCGAACGGCTGGCCGGTGGTGACGACGATGCATTCGACTTCGACCCCGCTGAATGCGAGTCACCCTTGCCGCGCGCCTACCAATGGGCTGACGGCAGCGCCTACATCAACCATGTAGAGCTCGTGCGCAAGGCGCGCGGCGCCGAGGTGCCGGAGAGCTTTTATTCCGACCCGCTGATGTACCAGGGCGGCTCCGATGCTTTCCTGGGCCCGCGCGACGACATCCCGGTGGCCAGCGAAGACTTCGGCATCGACTTCGAAGCCGAAATTGTCGTTGTCACCGACGACGTGCCAATGGGTGTAAGCGCCGACGAAGCTGCAAACTGCATTCGGCTGATTATGCTGGTCAATGATGTGTCATTGCGCGGTTTGATCCCCGGCGAACTGGCCAAGGGTTTCGGCTTTTTCCAAAGCAAACCTTCAAGCGCGTTCACACCTGTTGCGGTGACGCCGGATACCTTGGGCGACGCTTGGGATGGCCGCAAGCTGAATCTGCCGCTGCTGAGTTTTTTGAACGACCAGCCTTTTGGCAAGCCAGAGGCCGGCGTCGATATGACCTTCGATTTTGGCCAGCTTGTGGCGCACGCTGCGCGTACGCGGCCATTGGGTGCGGGCACCTTGATTGGTAGCGGCACGGTGTCCAACAAGGACGCTGATGGGGGGGCAGGTAAACCAGTTGCAGAGGGCGGCTTGGGCTATTCCTGTGTGGCCGAAGTACGCATGGTCGAAACCATTGCCAACGGCAAGCCAAGCACCAATTTCATGCGCTTTGGCGACCGCGTGAAGATTGACATGCTCGACGATGCGGGCGGGTCAATTTTTGGCAGTATCGAGCAGACCGTCGTTGAGTATCAGGGCGCAGACCAATGAGCGAATTCGATCCAGCGCTGTTTTTCCCCGTCCTGGCCCTTACGGCATGGACGCTGCTGATTCTGGTTGTGTTGATTGGCCGGCGCGTTCGTCATGCAGGTGATGCCAAGGTGGCCCCGCAGGAGATGCGCAATCCGGATATGGCCTACGCCATCTGCACCGAATCCATCAACAACATGGCCAATAATTTCAAACATTTGTTTGAAGTGCCGGTGCTGTTTTACGTGGTCAGCATGATTGCGACCCTGGTTGGCGCAACCAGCGCGCTGATGGTGGCGCTGGCTTGGGTGTTTGTCGGCTTGCGTATCGTCCACAGCTTGATCCAGTGCACGGTCAATGTGGTGATGTGGCGCCTGGCGGCCTTTGCATTCAGCGTGATCGTGCTCATCGTGATGATGGGCATCACCGCATTGCAGCTTGTCTGACGTGCAGCTTTACGGCTACTGGCGCAGCAGTTCCAGTTACCGCGTACGCATCGCGCTGGCACTGAAAGGGCTGGACTACGAGAACCTGCCGGTGCACTTGGTGCAGGGCGCGCAAAACACGCCGGACTACAAGGCACGCAACCCACAAGGCTACGTGCCATGCCTGGTCGATGGCGACCTGACGCTGTTTCAGTCGCTGAGCATCATCGACTATCTGGATCGCAAATACCCCGAGCCGCAACTGATTCCCGAAGATTTCAGTGAACGCGGGGCGGTGCTCAGCTTTGCGCAAGTCGTCGCATGCGATATCCAGCCACTGCAAAATGTTAGCGTGCTCAAGCATGTCACGCGTGAGTCGGCCGAGCCTGACTCAGCGCGGGCTGACTGGTCGCGGTACTGGATGGCCAAAGGGTTTGCGGCGCTCGAGGCGATCCTGGCAGCTCGGCAGCAAACCGCCTGCTGTTTTGGCGATGCGCCGTCGCTGGCCGATGTGGTGCTGATACCGCAGATGTATAACGCTGAGCGCTTTGCACTCGATCTAGCGCCTTACCCGAATTTGACGCGGGTCACCGAGCACTGCCGCGGGCTGGCGCCATTTATTGCCGCGCACCCCGACCAACAACCCGACGCACAATGAATATCTGCGATCGCCTTACTCCGAGTCCCTCTCCCAGTGGGAGAGGATGGCCCGCGGGGTCGGGTGAGGGGCGTTTGGCGCGAGAAGCTCGGGCACGGTGATGCCGGCGCTTTGGTCGCCCAGCCCAGATCAAATTGCGCAGGCACAACTGACGCGATTCGCCCACGAATACGCTGGCATTGACCTAAGCGCTGATCCGGCTGCCGGCTACGATGCGCTACACACTTGGTCGGTTAACGACCGTGGCGCATTCTGGTCGGCCATCTGGGACGATGCAGGCATCATCGGCCAGCGCGGCACACGCACGCACACCGAGCCCGGCGACGCCATGCCGGGCACGCGCTTTTTCCCTGACGGCACACTCAATTTTGCCGAGAATTTATTGGCGCCCGGCGCGGCTGACGACCTGGCGATCATCGCTGCCGATGAATCTGACCAGCGCGAAAAAATGACCCGCGCTGCGCTGCGCGCAGAGGTTGATCGCATTGCGTCGTGGCTGGCAGCCCAAGGTGTCCAAGCAGGCGACCGTGTGGCCGCCGTGCTGCCCAATGTGCCGGCTGCCGTCATTGGCGCGCTGGCAAGCGCAAAGCTTGGTGCGGTGTGGTCATCATGCTCTCCCGATTTCGGTGTCGCTGGCATCCTGGACCGGTTTGTGCAGATCGAGCCCGCGGTGCTGATTGGCGTCAGCGGCTATCGTTACGGCGGCAAGGCGTTTGATGTGCGGGAAAAACTGGCCGAGGTGCGCGCGGCACTGCCCAGCGTGCGCGCGGCGGCAATGTTTGCGGGTGCTGGCGTGGCCGCTGCGGACGGCTGGACAGATTGGCGCGACTGCGCCAGTGATGCGCAAACCGAATTCGCGCAGCTACCGTTTGATCATCCCTTGTACATCCTGTTTTCCAGCGGCACGACAGGCCAGCCCAAATGTATTGTTCATGGCGCCGGCGGCACGCTGCTGCAGCATGCAAAAGAACATCGTCTGCACTGCGATATTCGAGCAGGTGATCGCGTGTGCTACTTCACCACTTGCGGGTGGATGATGTGGAATTGGCTGGTCACTGCACTGCAGGCGCAAGCCACGCTGGTGCTATACGACGGCAACCCCGCGTGGCCGCTGCGCACCGCGCTGTTTGACCTCTGCGACGCCGAAGGTTTGAGCTTTCTGGGCGTTTCAGCGGGCTTGATCAATGCATTGCGGCAAGCCGGCGACTGCCCGCGTCATACCCATAACTTGGATGCGCTGCGTAGCATTGCGTCCACCGGATCGCCGCTATCCCATGAGGGCTTCGCGTACGTTTACGAGGCGATCAAGCCCGATGTGCATTTGGCGTCGATTTCGGGCGGCACCGATATCGTGTCGTGCTTTGTGCTGGGCAACCCTACGTTGCCGGTGCACAGCGGCGAGATTCAATCTGCGGGCTTGGGCATGGCCGTCGATGTCGTTGGCGAAGCAGGCGAGCCGCTAGCGGCCGGCGAGAAAGGCGAACTGGTTTGCTGCGCGCCGTTTCCATCCATGCCGGTGGCGTTTTGGGCCGACCCCGACGGCACGCGCTACCGCAGCGCGTATTTCGAACACTTTGAAAACACGTGGCATCACGGCGATTTTGCCGAGAACACACCGGCCGGTGGCTTCATCATTCACGGCCGATCTGATGCGACCCTGAACCCTGGCGGCGTGCGCATCGGCACAGCCGAGATTTACCGTGTCGTCGAACGTGTCGGCGCGGTCAGTGATGCAGCGGTCGTTGGTGTGCAGAACGGCGATGATGTTCAAGTCGTGCTGCTGGTCGTCGCGCCAGGCGGCATGAGCGATGCGCTACGTGGCGACCTAAAGTCGCGCATTCGAAAAGACGCTTCGCCGCGGCACGTGCCAGCGCACATTGTCGCGGTTGACGCGATCCCGAAAACCCGGACGGGAAAGATTCCAGAACTGGCGATCAAGGCATGGTTGGAAGGCCGCGCGGTCAAAAACCGCAATGCCCTGATTGATGCGCAAGTGCTCGATCATGCGCCGCCAGCGCTGGGTGAATAGCGGCGCGATTGTCAGTCCAGTGCCGGTCTCTGATAGACAGCTACGAGCCAACGAGACGTATACGAATATCTTATGCCGTCTTCTGCTTGAAGAAAAAAAAACAAGTCGCACTCTGCATGCTTTACTACCAGTAATTCAG
>JAAFAL010000105.1 GCA_018222345.1 bacterium | reverse complement strand
GCGCAGGATGATGCGCAGCATAAGCACGGCCAGATACAGCGTGATCAGCGTGTCGAGCAAAAAAAGCCCGGCGTTGTTGACGTTACCCATTACGCGCCCTCATCGAATTCTTTTGCCATTTCACCGGCGCGCGCCACGGCGGCGTCCATAGCACCGGCAACCAGATCAGGCAGGCCATATTGTTCAAAGTGCTTGATCGCCTCGGCGGTGGTGCCGCCGGGCGATGTGACGCGGCGCCGCAACTCAGCCGGCGCTTCGCCCGCTTCGGCGGCCATGCGCGCGGCGCCCAGGGCAGTGGAAATTGTCAGGCGCTGTGCTTCATCGGCCGGCAAACCCAGTTTGGCGCCGGCAGCGGCGATGGCTTCCATAAATGCGAAGTAGTAGGCCGGGGCGCTGCCTGCAACGGCAATGATCCAGTCCAGCGCCACTTCTTGCTCGACCCAGGTGGTGATGCCAACGGCATCAAACATGTCGGTGGTGGCTTGACGCCCTGCGTCAGATACAGCGCCATGGGCATACAGCCCTGTCGCACCCTCGCCAAGCAGTGCGGGCGTGTTGGGCATTGCGCGGACAATACCCGGTGACGTGTCGCCGCCCAACCAGCGTTTCAATGCAGCCGCCGGAATGCCGGCAGCGATGGAGACTGCCGTTTGCTCGGATTGCAGGCAGGGCGCCAAGTCTTGCGCAACTATTCGCATGATCTGTGGTTTGACGCTCAGGACAACGATGTCGGCATGCTTGGCGACATCGGCATTGGCCGATGAAGTGAGGATGCCAAAACGGTCCTCGACGGCAGCGCGCGTTGCGGCTTCGGGGTCGGCAGCGAGGATGGAATCGGCCGACCAGCCGCTTGCCAACAAGCCGCCGATGAGGCTGCTGGCCATATTGCCTGCACCAACGAATCCAATCCGGGCTGACACGGGGTACCTTCGATCTGGGGAGCGAATCCGTATGATAGCCGACCTTTTCGAGCCACCCGGCGCCTCCGGTACTACCGGCGGCGCGAAAAACCACAGTCAAATGCCTGCCATGCCTCCGACAATCGATCTCGCCAAGCTGGTGCAAGCCATCGACACGGCGCCGGTGTATGACGTCGCCACGGTCTCGCCGCTGGAGCAGGCGCCGGCACTGAGTGAGGCGCTGGGCAACACGGTGCTGATCAAGCGCGAAGATTTGCAGGTGGTGCACTCATTCAAGCTGCGCGGTGCATACAACAAATTGATGCGCTTGCCGCAGGAGCTGCGCGCGAAAGGCTTGGTGGCGGCATCGGCCGGCAACCATGCGCAGGGCGTGGCGCTGGCCGGGCAGGCGCTGGGTGTTGCTACGACCATCGTCATGCCCACCACGACGCCGCCGATCAAGATCAATGCCGTGCGCAGCCGCGGCGCGGCTGTGGAACTCACCGGCGACAGCTATGACGACGCGGCGCAGGCTGGCATGGCGCTGGCAGCTGAGCGCGGGCAGACCTTTGTGCCGCCATACGACGACTTCGACGTCATCGCCGGGCAGGGCACGGTCGGCAAGGAAATTCTCGAGCAAGCCGATGGCCATATCGACGCGATTTATGTGCCAGTTGGCGGCGGCGGCTTGATGGCCGGCGTGGCTGCCTGGGTGCAGGCGCACAGCCCCGAGACCGAAATTGTCGCTGTCGAACCCAACGACGCGGCCTGCCTGACCCGCGCGCTGGAAGTTGGCGTGCCTGTGCGCCTGGAGCAAGTAGGCATTTTTGCCGATGGTGTCGCTGTGCGGCAGGTGGGTACTTTGCCGTTTGAGATCGCGCGTAATCATGTGGCGCGCTGCGTCAATGTGGGCTCCGACGCCATTTGTGCGGCCATCCGCGACATTTACGAAGCCAACCGCTCGGTGGCCGAGCCAGCCGGTGCGTTGGCGCTGGCGGGTTTGCGCGCCGATGTCGAGGCGCGCGGCTTGCGGGGCAAGACGCTGGTGGCCATCGAATCGGGCAGCAATATCAATTTTGATCGCCTGCGCTTCGTGGCCGAGCGCACCGCGCTTGGAGCGCATCAGGAAGCCTTGCTGGCCGTGACCATGCCCGAGGTGGCCGGCAGCTTCCCGCAGTTCTGCCGCTTGGTCGGCAAGCGCAATGTCACCGAGTTTAATTACCGCTATGCCGATGCCGACGAGGCACATGTGTTTGTTGGCATTGCCCTGCAAGGCGGCGCGCAGGAAAAGGCCGAGGTGCTCGCCGCGCTGGAGCAGGGCGGTTATGGCGTGATTGACCTCAGCGACAACGAAATGGCCAAGGTGCATTTGCGGCATTTGGTCGGCGGCCGCGTGCCGGGGTTGGAGGACGAATTGCTGCTGCGGTTCGAGTTCCCCGAACGGCCCGGTGCGCTGATGCAGTTTCTCGACCGCGTGGGTGGGCGCTGGAATATTTCGCTGTTTCACTACCGCAACCATGGCGCAGCCTCCGGACGCGTGCTGGCGGGCATTCAAGTGCCGCCAGCAGAGCGCGCGGAATTCCACGACAGCCTGGCGCAGATCGGCTATCCCATGTGGGACGAAACCGACAATCCCGCATTCCGGTTGTTTCTTTGACCGCCAGCGCCGCGGCTTGGCGCGTCGGTTTTGCAACCACGCTACTGGGCATTGGCCTTGGCCGCTTCGCCTACGCGCCCCTGGTGCCGGGCATGGTCGCCGCCGGCTGGATGAGCCCGGCGGAGGCCGCAGTGGCTGCGGCGGCCAATTTCGTCGGCTATCTCATCGGCGCCGTCGGCGCGCTGCTATGCCCCTTGGCGGCGGCGCGTCGCCTCGTCATGCCGATGGCATGGGCGACGGCCATCAGCCTGCTGGCCTGTAGCTGGTTTGGCCACATGCTGTGGTTTTCAGGCTGGCGTTTGGTGGCCGGTGTTGGCGGTGCCTGGTTGATGATTGTTGCCGTGAGCACCTGTTTAACGCGGGTGGCGCCAACGCTGCGGCCGCGATTGAGTGGGCGCATTTTCTCCGGCATTGGTGTGGGCATCATTGCGTCCGCCGGCATTGGCTGGCTGGCCGCCGCGCTTGGGGTGGCCGGCGCATGGCTGTGCATGGGGCTGGCAGGCGTGTTGGCAGCGGCTGTGGCGCAGCAGGCCTGGGCCAAATTGCAACCCGATGCTGCGGAGGAGGAGGCCAGCCCGCCGCGCCTGACGCGCTGGGTGCCAGCGCTGGTTGTCGCCGCTTATGCACTGGACGCCGTGGGCTTCATCCCGCATTCGGCGTATTGGGTGGACTATCTGGTGCGTGAGGTTGGCTACAGCGAGCCGGCGGGTGCGATGCAATGGTGGTTGTTTGGCGTGGGTTCCACGCTGGGGCCGCTACTCGCGGGACGTATGGCAGCTGCGTTTGGTGCGGCACGTTCCACAGCCTGTGCCTATGCAGCGATGGCGGGAGCAATCGCTTTGCCGTTGCTGGGCAGCAGCTTGGGTTTGATCTCGGCGTCGTCGCTATTGGTGGGTGGCCTGGTGCCGATCACCGTGGCACTGACTTCGGCCACCCTGGCGTTGCTGGTGGCGCCGGCCGTGCATGCACGCTGGTGGGCCATCGCCACGCTGGGGTTTTCGATCGGGCAGGCGGGTAGCTCATCGGCCATGGCCGCGGCCTACGCGCAGTTGGGCAGCTACGTGCCACTGCTGCAGGTATCGGTGGCGGCCTTATTGTTGGCGTTTGGCTTGTTGACGGGTGCGGTGTGGTTGGCGCGGCGTTAGTGCGGAGCCAGGCTCAGTTCACACGTTTCTCCTGACGCGCGAAGGGGCTGAGACCCAGCCAATCCTGCATCCGGTCCGCCAGGGCGCGGTCTCCGGTCAGGTCCAGTTGTCCTTTGGCTGCGGTTCGGGGCACCGTGGTCAGTCCCATCCAGATTGCGGTCATGCAGCGCAGATCAGTCTCGACATACAGATCGACCTCGAATCCCGGATCGATCGAACACAGGTCCACGTCCTTGCCGGGTTCGACGATCAGCCACCAGTCACGGCACCCGTCCGGTTGATCGGTGTAGCAGAACGCGATCACCGCCTTGTCGTCCGGCATCGGTGTCGGGTCGAGGTTGCGGCGCATGTCCCACATCAAAAGGCCCGGATCGACATTGTCGAGGCTGGGTTCGGACTCGACCCATTTCTGGCCCCACATGCCAACCGCCTCGACCACCGGCTTCAGATCCTGCCCTGCCTCGGTCAACGCGTAGGCCATGTGCTCCGGTTCGCCGGGCACGGGTTTGCGCTCCACGATCCCTGCCTCTTCCAACTCGCGTAGCCGCTTCGACAGGAGGGTCGGCGACATCCGCGGCACCCCACGACGCAGGTCGTTGAAGCGAGTAGAACCGGCGACGAGTTCGCGCAGCAGGACCAGCGTCCAGCGGGTCCCCAGGATTTCCGCAGCCATCGCGACCGGGCAGAACTGATTGTAGCGATGCTCTGTCATGACACTGAGCAAACATTAGCCCAAGCGACCCGTTTCGAAAAAGGCCCCCCGGTACAGTTCGTGGACTGGAGAGCCGCAGCGCTTGTTTGCAAACCTTCGGGCGAGGCCGCATTGCGGCCGAATCACGAACCGAATGGAGGAAAGGTGATGCTACGACACGCACGCACATCAACCACGCTTACTGCTGCCGCGCTCTTCGCGGCAACCCTCGCTGCCCCCGTCGGGGCGCAGGAGCAGGCCATCACCCACACTACGAATGACGACTCCCTGCAATGGGGTGATTGTCCGGCATTCATGCCAGAGGGCTGCCGGATCGCGGTGCTGCATGGCGATCCGACCGAGCCAAACGCGGACATCTTCTACCAAGTGCCTGGCGGCGCGAAGATCGCCCGGCACTGGCACGAATCGCCCGAGCGCATGGTGCTCGTCACCGGCGAATTGCAGGTTACCTATGACGGGCAGGATCCCGCGGTGCTGAACACCGGCGCCTATGCCTACGGCCCCGCACGCAAGCCGCATTCCGCCACCTGCCTGTCGTCGGAGCCCTGCACGCTCTTTATCGCATTTGTCGATCCCATCGACGCGATGGCGGGCGCGCCGGAGTAAGCACGCTGATCGACAGCACGGAGGCAGGAGAGATGAACATTTCCGCCGCAAAAAACTCAGGACCGTCAGCCGCTACGGACTTCTCCTAGGCGCCGCCGGCATCGAAACGCTCGTCGAAGGTGTTGTCAACACACACATGCAGAACCCGGTCATCAAGGCGCGTTTTGTGCCCTAACAAGGAGGCCCGGAGCGGGGTGTTGCTGGCGTTTGGCTTGTTGACGGGTGCGGTGTGGTTGGCTCGGCGCTAAGCCTTGCCAGCCTTCTTGCCGACGCGGCTTTGCAACACCTGCCTGGCATCGCGCAGCACTGAGTCCTTATCGATGGTGTCGAGCACCGCTTTTACTGCGCGTTTCGGCCCACCGGGGCCCCAGCTTTTGCCCGCAACAAAATAATGTTTTGCGACTTGCCCGACGACGTAGGTGGCGTACCACGCGACTGAGCCCTGTGCGATAGCTGTTACTGCCGTCGAGAGCCCGGCGGACAAGCCCTTTAGCACGCTCGAAACGGCGTGCATGGCCCACACGGCGCCCATCAGTAGTGCCAATTGGCCGAAGATGACGCCGACGAGTTTGCCGGCCTCATGCCGGGTGATGGGCAGGCCATAAACCCGAGACAGATGCACAAGCAAACTGACATCTAGCGCGGCGGCGGCAGCAAGATCAGCCACGGGCACGGGGTTGAGTGCCACCGCCACGCCCTTGGCCAGGCAGTAGCCGCGGACGATGCGGTCGGCGGCGTCGCGCTTGAGTTCGGCCATGCGCTGGGCGATGTCGTCGCTGACCCGGCCAGCGAACAAGCCCGCGCCAACTGCTGCCAGCGTTTGGCCTTCCTGTTCGAGGATGGCCCACAAGGTGGTACGCAGTTGCTCGACGTCGGGACTGCGCGGGCGCTGCGTCTCGGTTTCGCTGCCATCGGCGGCTTGTTGGATGACCGTTTGCGGCGTGGGGTTGGCTTGGGCGGCCAGCACACGCTGGGGTGGCACCCAGTCGGCGACATGTTCGCGAATGCGCGCAAGCAGGCTTTCGCGCTCCGCTGTGGTGTAGCGATCGGCCTTGTTCAAGACCACCAACAGCGGTCGCTGCTGTGCGGCGAGTTCGGCCACGGCTTGGCGTTCAAGTGCGGTGAGGTCACCGTCGCAGACAAACAGCACGAGGTCGCTACGGGCGGTGACATCACGGGCAACTTTGGCCCGGGTGTCGCCGTCGATCTCGTCAATGCCGGGGGTGTCGAACACGCTGACCCCACCACCGGGCGCATGTTGCCACCGGGCCGTTTCGGCTTGCTGCGTGACACCGTGCAAGGGGCCAGCTGCAAATCGACCGGTGTCGCCAAGCAAGGCATTTAGCAGCGATGACTTGCCAACGCTGACCCGCCCGAAGACCGACACGTGAATCTGCCCACTGTCCAGCTTGTCGATCAGCGCGCGGACGGCGTCCAGTTCGCCGCGCAGTGTCTGACGCACGCTGTCTGGTGTCTTGGGGTCATCGATCAGACCCTGCAGACTATCGCGCACACTGTCGGTGGCATTCGGATGCGCCATATCAACTGCTCGGCTTGCGGGCCATGTCGATGGCCATGGCGGCAATGCGCCGCGCGCGGGCGGGCAGGGGCTCGCCCAGTGCTTCGTCGAGGTTGGCCAAAGCCTGTTTTTGGTTGAGGTCGCCTTGTTCGACCAGCGTGCGCACCAGCGCACGGCCAAAGGCGTCGAACAACAGCCCGTAGGCGACAGCGTGAGTCAGGCCGCCGCTCACGGTGCCGATGCCTGGGAAGGCCTTGAGCCCGTTGCCAGCCACCGCCAACACCAAGGCCGATGAATTGCGTGCCCGCGAGCCGGCGGCTTTGAGTAGCGCGTCAGAATCGACGTCTCGCACGCGCACGTCGAACAGGCTGCACAAATCGCGCACCAATTTAGCGCCAATGACGCCCTGAATGACCAGGTCGGAGCCCGGCGAGATGGCTGCCAGCGCGCCAACGACGGCAGCGCGGGTGTGGCGCGCGACGATTTGATCGGCCTTGGCGCGGCGGTGACTGCGCTGGGCCTGATTCAATGCTTGGTCGGCCAGTTCGAACACGGCGTGATCGCGCAAGCTGGTCAATGCGGCGGGGTCGCTGTGGATGATGCGGTTGATCGCCGCGCGCAGTTCATCGACTGCAGCGGGACGGTCGCGCACGGTTTCGTGGCTATTGCCGTCAGCGTCGGTGACTTCGACGACCTCCTGTCTCGCTGCACTGCACGGCACAACAGGTGGGCGGGCGTCGCGGGGAAAGCGCTCGGCGATGTGTGTGCGCAGGCTGTCGAGTTCGTCGTCGGCGTAGCGGTCTTGCTTGTTGAGCGCGAGGATCAGCGGCTTGGCCGACGCGGCCAGCATTTGTACGTCGGCCCATTGGCTGGCCGACAGGTCGCCGTCGCAAACATAGATGACGACGTGCGCGCGGCGGGCCTCGGCCAGCGCCACGTCGCTGCGCGCAGCGCTGTCCTGACTGCCCGGCACATCGGCCAAAACGGCATTGTCGCCGCCGGCTGTGACCCAGTCGTAATGCGTGACCTCGGTTGTCGTGCCGCCGGTTGCTGCAGTCTGCGCGCTGCAGCCCGGCGCCAAGGCATTAATCAGGCTGCTTTTGCCACTGCTGATGTGTCCAAACACGGCGATATAGAGCTGGCCCGAGGCCTTGCGTGCCTCCAGGCTCGCCAACTCATTTTGCGCGGCGCTGACATCAATGCCTTGCGAGGCGGCCGATTCGACCCGCGCATGGATTGAGCGGCTAGCTAGCTTGGGTGTTTTTTTACGTGGCCAGAGCAGCCAAGCCAGCAGCCAAACGAGTAGCAAGGCAACGCCGACCAGGCTGATCAGCAACGCCCACTCAGCCACCGGCGACAGTGCGCGTGCGCGCTCCCACAACGAAACCACACGATCGACTAAGCCCAGCACGCTGGACAGCGCAACGCTGACCGCTACAACGACAGCCGCTGCAAGCACGAGCGGGACGAATCGAGAGGGCGCTGCCATGCGCTGATGCTACCAAGCACGGTGGCGGCGCGCGCCCACCCCCAAACGAGGGCATGCCAAGCCTACGCAGATTCAGTATGCTCTGGCGCCGTGGGGGTCAAGACTTAATCCGCAACGCAGCAAGGAATACTAGCTATGAAAAAATCTCTGATTGCAATGGCAGCCGCGGTAGGCGCGCTCGCCTTGCCTGGTACCGCACTCGCTGATTGGTACATCGGTGCCAAAGGCGGCCTGTCCATTGTTGAAGACACCGGCGGGACACTGACGCGGCAGTTGCAAGACCAAGGTGAAAACAACGTCACCTTGGATATCGACAGCACCGACACGGCGGGCACGCTGTTCGTCGGTTACGACCTCGGCAACGGCATGGCGCTGGAGATCGGCGGTTTCACACTGGGTGATCACGACACCACGGTCACTGGCACATCGAGCAACCCCAACGCCTTGGCGCAACGCATTGCCAATGTGCAGCCGCGCACCGGCGATGGCATCTTGCTCAGCACCCGCATCGCCACCAACTTTACGCGCAGTTTCGAAGGCCGCATGCGGGTCGGTTTCGCGATCTGGGACTACGAGGCCGACATCGTCACCTCGTCAGGCACGTTCCGCCTGGAAGACGACGGATTTGACGGCATGGCCGGCGTCGGCTTGTGGTTCAAGCGTGGGCAGTTTGCTGTCGGTGCCGACTTCGATATCTATAACCTGAATTCTGACGGCACCTATGCGTTGACCGGCGGCGTGGAGTGGTATCCGCAGTTCTGATGCGCACGCGCTGAAGGCAGCGCAATGAGCAAAACCAGCATGGCATCGGGCGGCATTGGCCGCCCGATTGCCGTATTGGGCGCCAACGGCCAAGTGGGCCGCGCTGTGGTCAGTGCCTTGCGCGTTCGCGGTGCCGCATGCCGGCGCATACTCCGGCGTCCACTACAACCAAGCATAGCCGGTGACACCGTTGTCGCCGACTGGTCTGAAGCCATGCTGAAGCGGGCGTTCGATGGCTGTAGCGGTGCGTTCCTGATGGTCCCCTTGGTGGAGCAAGCGCCTGAATTGGGGCGCGCTTGCCATGCCGCCGCAGCGGCGGCAGAGCTTGACCGCGTCGTGCGCTTGTCTGTATTGCAGCAATTGGCGCATGACGGCTTGGCCTTGGGCCGTTTGCACCGGGACTTGGATGACGATTTGCACAGCTATGACTTGCAGGCGGCATCGCTGTGCCCCGACAGCTTCATGCAAAACCTGTTGCCGATGGCGCCGGCGGTGCGCAGCGGGCAGCTGCCCAATGCAACCGAGGCCGGGCGCATGGCATTTGTTGACGTTGCCGACATTGCCGCCTGCGCGGCCGCCATGTTGTGCGGCGATGCGCCCTGCGCCGGCCGGCACGACCTCACTGGCCCCGAGCAATTGAGCATGCCTGATGTCGCCACACTACTCGGCGATTTGTTGGCAAGCCCGGTGCAGTGTGTGACTCAATCGGTTGAGGCGCTTCGGCAGCAGCTGCTGGATTTCGGCATGCCGAAATTCCTGGTCGAGATGCTATGCGAGTTGACCCAGTGGACCCGCGACGGCCGCGCACAGACGCCGACCGACAGCATCGATGCCATCACCGGGAGGTCGCCTAAATCGATGGAGCAGTTTCTGGCCGAGAACCGGGCGGCGTTCTAAGCAACCGAGGCTGGTAAATTCATCCAGCCACTTTCAGTGACGACGGCGTGCAGCGGCACATCCCACGGTTGTACGGGCAGGGTGTCTGCGCGCTGGCAATCGTAGGCCAACCCAACCCGTAGCGGCCGGCGCGCACTGCGGTTTTGCTGGGCGGCGAGGCAGCGGTCGTAATAACCGCCGCCCATGCCCAGGCGATTGCCAGCGGCGTCGAAGGCTAGTAACGGCAACAGCACAACATCAAGTTGCTGCAGCCACACGGCGTGTTGCAAGCGCGGCTGCCAGTTGCCGGTAGGCGCGCGCCGCAGGGGGTCGCGCAGCGGCGCAAAGTACATGCGCTTGCCACGCACTACCGGGGCATGGACAGTCGCGCCGCTATCGGCGAGCGCGGTGTTCAGCTCGGTGGTTTGGACTTCGCCGGGCAGCGCGATGTAGCTGGCGATTTGCACCGCGCGCTGGATAGCCGGCGCAGCCAGGCAGTGCATTGCAATGGCCCGTGACCCTGTGGCTTATACACATCTTACGCTGCCGACGATAGTG
>JAAFAL010000104.1 GCA_018222345.1 bacterium | reverse complement strand
TGCCATGGCCGAGCACGTCGAGCAAAGTCACGCTCTAGCCGTTGTCGGCCAGTGACTCGGCGAGGTCACGGTTCACTGTCGAGTCCAGCAGGATGCCATGGATCAGCACGATGGGCGGGTGCTTGGGGTTGCCGTAGCTTTCGAAGTGCAGGGTGTAGTCGTGCCATTTGAAGCGGCTAGGGCGTCCGGGTAAGGGCATCGTTCAATTCTCCAACTGTGTTTGTCATTGCGAGGCGCGTAGCGCCGCGGCAATCTCGTCACGTACTGCCGACATCACGAGATCGCCGCGCGCGGTTGGCGCTCGCAATGACATTAGTCCTGGGCCGGCGGCTTCAACGTAAACCGCGCAATCGCCGGCAACAACAAAATCGCCCCAAACATGTTCGCGGTAAACATGAACACCAGCAAAATGCCCATGTCGGCCTGGAACTGCAGTTCGGACCACAACCATGTGGCCACCGACAAACCCAGCGCCACGCCGGTGAACACGACGGCCTTGCCAGTGCTGCGCAGGGTCTCGCGCAGGCTTTGTTCGAAGCTCAGCCCGCGGTTCACGCCTTCTTCCAGCGTGGCGTAAATGTAGATGCCGTAGTCCACGCCGATCCCGACTGCCAGCGCAACCACCGGCAGCGTGGCCACCTTGAGGCCAATGCCCAGCACGGCCATGACGCCGTAGGCCATCATCGACACCAGCGACAGCGGCAGCACGATGGACAGAACCGAGGACAGGTTGCGGAAGCTGAGGAAGATGAAGCTGATGACCACCACATAAACCCAGAACACGACCATCAGTTCTTGTTCTTCCACGACCTCATTGGTGGCGGCCATGACGCCCACGTTGCCGGTGGCGAGACGGAAGCTGACGAAATCGGTGTCCGCTGTTTCCTGCTCGTACTGCTTGGTCTCGGCCACGATGCGCTTGATGGTCTCGGCCTTGTGATCCTCGGTGAAGATGAACACCGCCATGGCCGAGCAGTCGGCATTGACCAGGCCGGACGTTGACGGCACCAGCGCCGTAGCCTGGGCCAGGCTGCGCTGATTGCGTGGCAGGATTTCGGCCGAGGGCCGGGCCTCGTTGAGGCCGCGATAGACCAGCTTGGCGAAGTCCAGCATCGACAGCGTGGAGGCCACGCCTTCGACGTTGTCCATGCGCCAGGCGAAGCGGTCGATTTCTTCGACCACATCGAATTCCACGCAGCCGTCGGGCGTGGTTTCGGCGATGACTTTCATGATGTCGATGCCGATGGAGAAGTTGGCGCCGATGGCCCGCGCATCGACATTGAAGCGCGAGTCGGGCCGCAGCTCCGGTGTGCCTTCCAGCGCATCGCCCACCTGCAGGTTGGGGTATTGCCAGAACGCCCACACCAGGCAGAGCACGCCAAAGCCGATGGCGCAGGCGGCCGGGACCGGCCGCACAATCTTGGCGATCTGTGCCCACAGAGGCTCCAGGATGGCTTCGCGTTTTTTCTGCTTGCCCTCGAAGGCCTTGGGGTCGCCCACGTGCATGTAGGTGAGCCAGGCCGGCATCAAGATCTTGTTGGTGATGATGATGGCGGCCACACCAAAGGCGGCGTTAAAGCTCATCTCGCGGATGATGTCGATGTCGATCAGCGCGATGGTGGCAAAGCCGGCGACGTCGGTGATCAGCGCCACGGTGCCGGGGATGGCCAGGCGGCGGAAGGTCTCGACCGAGGCATCGAAGCTATTCATGCCGCCGCCGACTTCGGACACCCAGGCGTTGACGTATTGCACCCCGTGGCTGACCGACACCGCCAGCACCAGGAACGGCACGAGGATGGCGAAGGGGTCGAGGCCGAAGCCGAACAGCGACAGTAGGCCGAACTCCCAGATGACCGCCACGATCGAACAGGCCATGGGCAGGAAGGCCATTTTCAGCGAACCCAGGTAGCCCCAGAGCAGCAGCGAGGTCATCACCAATGCCAACAGGAAGAAGCCGACCACTTCCAACGTGGCGTCAGTGATGTCACCGACGACTTTGGCAAAGCCGATGATATGGACTTTGACGTTGTCCCAGTATTCCGGGTTGTCGGATTCGGTGAGTTCGAGGTTGCGGTTCTTGTAGGTGACGGTACGCGTCTCACCGCCGGTTTGCGGCAGCGTGACGACCTGCTCGCCGAAGGTCTGTTCAAAAAACCCCGGCTGCTCATACACGGTGCCGACCACTTCGCCGGCTTTGTGGTGCTCGGTGTCCTGTTTGACGCGGTATTCCCACATGCGTGGCGATTCGATGCGGTCGCGGATGCGCTCCAGCAGGCCGGCCACTTCCACGTAGTCGATTTTCTCGCCGGTTTGCGGGTTGACTTCCAGCAGTTCGGAGACGATTAGCGCGCCTTGTTCGTTTTCGCTGACCAAGCGGCCGATGACTTGCGCCTTGGCTACGTTGGCCTTGATGGTTGCGAACGCTTCAGGTGAGGGGCTGTAATCGGACGGGATCACGTTGCCGCCTTCAAAGCCCTGCTCGGTTACCTCCACATAGGTGGTGTTGGGCGTGAAGATGCTCATCACCCGCGGGCGGTCGATATTGGGCAGGAAGAACACCTCGTCGGTGGTGTCCTTGAGCAGCGTCAAGTAGCGCTCGTTGTAGATCTCGCCTTCTTTTTGCTGCAGGCCGACAAGCACGAGATTGGCGCCGCCGAACTCCGAGTAGTACTCGGTGAATGCGCTCATGTAGGGGTGGTTGAGCGGGATGGACTTTTCGTAGCCGGCGTCGGGTTGAATCTGCGCGGCGTGGTAGCCCAAAAAGGCCGTGATCAAGCCCAGAATCGTGAGTGTGAGCCAGCGTTTGGCGAACACCACGGGTTCGACAATCTTGAGAATGCCCTGGGTGATGGGCGAGTCGAGTAGTGAACTGCTACCAGCCATGTTGTTTCCCCTGTACGCCGCTCCGGCGCTTCAAAATATTGTTGTCATTGCGAGGTGCGAAGCGCCGCGGCAATCTCGTGACCTAGGCAGTGCGTGACGAGATTGCCGCGCGCCTACGGCGCTCGCAATGACAGTCGTTGTTGTGGCTTGGCGGCGCCTAGTGCCACTCCACACCTTGCCGCCCCACCATCAAGAACCGGTCACCCACCGGCAGCGCTGCGGCCAGCGTGTCGCCCAGCGGGTTGGGCTTGAGCGTGAGCTTGGTCATGGTTTTGTCGGTCGTCACGATTGTGCCGGCATTGCCCACCAGCACCGCGCCGCCATTCGGCAAAGCGCTGGAGGCAAAAAATGATTCCTCGGTCACCGGCGTAATGCGTGTCCAACCCATCTCGGCCATGGCTGCCGGGTCTTCAACATTTTGTGCCGAGAACGGGTCGTAGGCGGTGGCATCAATGGCCGGGATGGCCATGACATCGGCAACGCGATACGCGCGGCCACGCATGCCGTGGACGAGTGCGCCGCCCTTGCCGTCGGCTACCGCACCGAAAAAGCTGCCGGTGTAGGGCGATGCGAGCATTTCCCAGCTGTCGCCGCCGTCGGTGCTGCGCGCAGCAATGCCGCGCTCGCCGACGATCAGCAAACTGTTCGGCGCAAACGCCGTGATGGCGCTGTTGTGGTAACCAATGTAGCTGGCAAAGTCGGGCTCAAGCCGTTCCCAGTTTGCGCCGCCATCGGTAGTGCGTAGCATCAAGCCATAACTGCCGACCGCGAAGCCGGTATCAGCCGTCGGGAAATACAGGTCGTAAATGATGGGCGGGCGGTTCGGGGCTGGATCGAAGCGCAGCAGTTCCCAAGTTTCGCCGCCATCGCTGGTTTTTATGATGGCGCCGTCGTGCCCGGCGGCATAACCCACTTTGTTGGTTGGGAAGGCCACGGCCACCAGCATGGTGCGCGTGGGCACTTGCTTTTGCGTCCAGGTCTTGCCGTCATTCGAGGCCAGCACATGGCCGCGCATGCCAACAGCAATGTAGCGGTCGCCCACGCGAGCGACATCGTTGAGGATGCGGTGAGCCGCCAGCGGCATGATTTCGGCGGGCGCCAGGCGCGGGTCGGGCTCAAACTCGGCTGCGCTACTGGTGGTGGCGACCACCAATAGCGCCATAGCGGCGCCGAAGCCCGCAGCGAAGGTGACGGCCCGTTTCCGGGCCGCCTTGTCGCGGCTGTTCACCGACGGCCGGCTTGGCGTGCCAAGCCTTGTGGCAGGAACTTGCGGTCTTCGTAACTGACATCAAAGTCGCTGATCGGGTCTTCGTTGACCATGGCGGTGGCGAAGTAGCGGCCGGTTTGCAGGTCGTAGATCAACTCCGGCGAGCCGGTGACGGTTGGAATGAACGGGAAGGTGATCAGGTGCGCTTCTTGCAGTTTCCATAACTGGTCGCGGTTGTCATAGCAATCCACGGCAGCAATCGACCAACTGTCTTCATCGACGTAGAACACGCGCTTCTTGAAGCTGTGGCGCACGCCGTCACGCAAGGTGGCTTCGACTACCCACACACGGTGGCGCTCGTAGCGGGCCAGGTCTTGGTTGATGTGGCCTTTTTGCAGCAGTTTGTCGTAGCTGTGCAGTGGGCTGTTCACCTCACCTGAGTTGTAGGGGATGAACATTTCCTTTTTGCCAACCAGCTTCCAGGTGTAGCGGTCTAGCGCACCGTTGAACACGTCGATCTGGTCGTTGAACTGCTCGCCGTCGGAGCCCAGCGAGGGGTTGTCGTAGCCCACATTCGGTGCGCGGCGCGTGCGGCCCAGGCCGGGGTCGTACAGCCAGGCGTTGCGGCCCGATGTGCTTTGGTCGGCGGTTTCGTGCACCAGGGTGATCTGCCCGGCCACGCGCGGTGGCTCGGTGACCTCTTGCAGGTAGTAGGCGATGAGCTTGTTGGATGCTTCGCTTTGATCGTTCAGGTTGGCGTACTTGAATTTGACGTCTTCGACCAGCTTGGAGATTTTGAAGTCGCCGTCCTGCGCCACGATGGCTTGGTTGTTAAAGCGCTTGACCGCCGAGCCGCGGAACTTGAGCTTGTGGTTCCAGATGACTTCGGCGCCTTGTTTGGGGATCGGGAAGGGGAAGCCCAGCACTGCGTTTTTCACACCGTCGGTGCCTTCCAGCGATGCGTTGGTGGCGTTCTTTTTGGTGGCTTCATAGACCTCCTCGGGGAAGAAGCCTGTGCGCACGCTGGGATACACGACCATCTTGTAGTCGTCGTACAGCTCGAACATCTTCTGATGCCCCACGGTGAGCTGTTCGGCGTAGTCCTTGTAGTTGGCCTTGGTAATCGTGAACTTGGGTGTGAGCGGCTCGAAGCCCTCCGGTAGCTGTCCCTTGGCCTTTTCCAGCTCGTTGAAGATCAGCTTTTCGATGTTCTCCGGCGACTCTGTGCGCCACTTTTCCAGGTCGTTGCGGCTCAAGTCCTTGGCAAACTGCGAGAACAGCACGCCGCCTTTCCACTCGGGGATGGTGCCGTCGGCATTGCCGGCGCGCTCGGCGCCAATGGGTGTCAGTTCATTGCCGAGCTTGGCGGCTTCTTCGGCGCTGACTTTGGCCAGCGCAGGGGCTGCGGCGACAGCAAGGGTGGCCACAGCGAGTGCGGCAGTTATCTGGGGGCGTCTCATGGGTCTCCTCCAATGGATAATCGTCAGCCGGTTACTTGGACCAGCATCGGTGGTCTGACTTTAACACTGGTCAGTGTCAACGAGTCAATGCTCAGGCGATCAGGCCTGCAGGCAACAGCGTGGCAACCGCAGCGGCCGGCGTGGCCAGCATTTTGAACAGGAACAACTGCCCGACACCAACCATGAAGCCGAGCGCGGCGCCGACGGCGATCAGCATCCACTCGTCTTCCTGGAACGCCGGGCGCAGCATGGCCTCGAACTCGGCCGGCGGCAGTGCCGACAGCCGCGTGCTGAGCACCGACTGCAAGTCCATGGCCTCGGCGGCGTAGTCGTCGGCAAACTCGATCAGGTGGGGCAGTTGCTCCACCAGCCGCTGGATTGCGGCCTCTTTCATGGCGATGTAGTTGCGCGTACCCACAGTCCAGGCCACGAAGGGGCGGGCGATGCCGCTTTGTTCGTCGATGGTGCGCGACACATTGCGCGCAATCATGTTGAACACGCGGTCGGAATAGGGGCCTTTGAGTACGCCTTCGAGAATGTTCGACGGCGTGACGATCTCGTCGGCAATCAAGCGGCCGTAATCTCTGGCCACTTCTTTCTGGCGCTTGTGGAACAGGCCCTGGATTTTCCATGGGCCAATACGCCGCGGGTCTTGCGGCATGAAGATCATCTTCAGTGCAATGAAGTTGGTGAGGTAGCCCACCAGCAAGCCGAATGCCGGCAGTTGAAAGTCGGCCTTGTAAAAGGTCCAACCGATCATTTGTGCGATGCCGAACAGGAAGCCGAAGTAGAAGCCGGAGCGGCCAATGAAGGCGAACTCGTCCTTGCCTGTTTCTAAAAATATCTTGTTGATCAGTGACTTGTCGCGCACCAATGTGGTCACGACCATGTCCTTGAGGTCGAACACCTGGTCGATGTTGGTCTTGATGTCGTCCATCACCTCGGCCACGACATCCGGCGCGTCGGCCTGCACACGCTTGATGATCAGGTCGCGCACCCGCAGCGGCAGGCTCTCCCACAGCGCGGGTTGGTACTCGCGCATGATCTCGTCCATGAGCTGATCGACGAGCTGCACCATGGGCTGTTCGAGTTCTTCGGCGATGCGCTCGGGGTCGAGCCGCTCGAAGATTTCGCGCTCGGTGACGAGCTGCGGCACCATGGTGTCGCAGGCAATCGACGCCATTTTGCCGGCCTTGGATGGCACGATGCCCTGCCAGCCCAGCAGCGGCGGTTTGCCGATGGCATCCAGCGGATGGAACATCATCTTGATCGCCAGCACGTTGGTAACGTAGCCCACCAGCCCGCTAGTGACAGGCATGGACAGATACAGCCACATGTTGGCCTGGAAGTCAGCCCAAGCAGCCGCAAACACTCAGTCGCCCCCGGTGTCGGAGCATGCCGCCCACAAGCGGCTGCCAAACGCACTCAGGCGCACGCTGCGGCGCACGCACTTCACGCGTTGGCCGGTTTCGTTATTGACCGCAGTTGTGGCCTGGCGTACCACGCGGTCGTTTTCGATGATCTGGTACTTCAGGTCCAGCGACTTGTCTTCCGGGCCTTCCTCGATCACGCCCAGGGTGCGCAGGCGAGCCAGGTACAAGGGCATTTGATCGGCAAGCTTGACCATGGCGGCCTTGGCTAGGTCGGAGAAGTTCTCGGCCACGATGCGGCTGACCGGGCCGATGGGCGGTGCCACGCCCAAATGCACCAGCGGCCGATTTCGACCGTCTGATAGGGCTTGCAGCAAGCGCGCCTCGTCGCCAGTGAGCAGGGCCAAAGTCTGGTGCATCAGCTCGGCTTCGGCGGCGGCGGGCGATTGCGCCTCGGCGCGTTGCAGCAATTGCGCCAAGCGTTCCGGCAGGCCGCTGGGCGAGACGTCAAAGCCAGCATCGTGGCTGTCGATGGTGACGGCAGCGGCGTCTTTGTCCAGGCGCGAGAGCCGCGATTTGAGTTCGCGCAAAACCAGGTCTTCGGCGCGGCCCAGTTGGTCGAACACGCGATTGGCGCCAGGCAATTGCTGCGCCAAACCGGCCAGGGCGCCGACGCCCGACGCGAGTTCGCCGGCAGCCAGCCGCGGCCGCATCAGCCGCCGTTGTTTGGCGACCAAATTCTTGCTTTTACGTTGGGGCGGCTTTTTTGCCACGCGCCTTGTCTCCTGGTGCTGTTGAGCTGCGCTCAATCTCGTCTGCGGAGGATACCGCGGGTCAAGCCGCCGCGCGCGTAGTGATGGTGATTCCGTCTCGGATCAACCCGGCGAGTGCCTGCGGGTGGCTCAGCGGTGCCCAATGGCCGGCGGCCAGTGTGCTGCGCGTTGTCTGCGGCGCCCAGTGTTCCAAGCCATCGAGCATCGCGGGGCCGACAAAATGATCTCGGGCCAATTGGATCAGATGCACGGGTAATTGGGTTCGCCGTTGGCGTGGCTTGCGCAGCCGCTGGCCAACATTGGCGCGGTACAGCGCCATGCCGGCGAGGCCGTCTTCGATTTGCGTGGGCGACGACGGCGGCTGGGTGATGCCCTCGACATGTTTCAAGCCAGCGTGCCACAGGCGCTGGCCGCCGATGCGCCACAGTGCCTCGCCCGCTGCCGGCACGTGAAACAGGCCAACGTACCAAGACTTGAGCGCCTGACGATACGCAGCCGCCTTGGGCGCGCCGCTCAGCCAGTGGCCGATGTGGTCGAGGCAGGGGCCGGAGATGGAGGTAAACGAGGCGAAGTCCTGCGCCGCCGTTTTGGCTGTCACCGCTTCCCAAGCTTGAATGGAGCCCCAGTCGTGGCCGACCAAATGAACGGGTTGATTGGGCGATAGCGCTTTGCCGACAGCGCGCAAATCGCTGGCCAGGTGCTGCAGTTGGTAGGCATGTTCATGCTTGGGCCGCGTGGATTGCCCGGCGCCGCGCACATCGTAGGCCAGCACGCGAAAATCCGTTGCCAGGTGTTTGGCAACGTCGGACCACACCTGCGCGTTATCGGGGTAGCCGTGGACCAGCAGCACCGGCGGGGCATCGGCTGGGCCGCGGGCGTAGGCCGCCAGGCGCACCGGCCCGGCATCAATATCAGCAAGGCGTTGCAACACGTGGTCAGGCGTTGTCGTTGGCGGTTTCTTTTTCGCGTATGCGGTCGAGGATGTCGGCCACGCGATCGCCCAGGTGGCGGTCTGCTGCCTTTTCGATCGCACGCGCGAACTCGGCATTCACGGCCACGCCGGCCAATGGCCGCAGCTTCCAGATCATGTCGGTGATCGCGGGCAGTTTGTCGTCGGGGGGCAAGGCGTCGTCGTCCCATTGGCCAAAGATGCGGCGATCAACCACCATGACAAACAACTCGGCCACGCGCTCGACGTTGTCGCGCAGCATCATGACGATGTCCAGCAGTTCGGAAAACGGCACGCCGTTTTTTACCAGCTCGGCGCCGGCGTGCACCATGCGCGGCGAATAGGCCTTGAAGCGGCTGCCATCGGGCACCAGCACGCCCAAGCGTGCGGCTTTGGCCAGCGACAGCGGGTCGGGCGGCTTGCCGAACAATTGCACCAATTCCGGCATGGTGAAGCTGCCGGGGTTTTCGTCCGACCAGGGCGAGCCGACAGCCGTGGAAATGCCCAGCAGGCCGTCCAGCGAGCGGCCCTCGGCCTGCGCCGTGAGCAGCTCGGCAATATTGGAGATGGTGTAGCCGCGCTCGAGCAAATCGTTGATCAGCTTGAGCCTTGCGCGGTGCACATCGCTATACACACCGCGGCGGCCGCGGCGCTCGGGTGGCGGCAGTACGCCGCGATCCTGATAAGCGCGGATATTGCGCACGGTGGTGTCGGTCAGGCGTGACAATTCCTCGACGGTATATTCGGCCGTCGATTCCGAGCCGCCGGTTGCGGCTTTTTTCTTGCTGCTCGCCATGGCGTCATCATAGACGCCGCGGGCGGCAGTCGCTACGGGGCCGAGCAGCTTGTTTGCACGCCAGCGTGCGCTGCGCGGTGTTGTCACAAGTTCAGGCCGCATAGCGCTCGGCCAGCGCCTCGACCCCTTCAAGGTGATGGCGGTTGTCCACGTCCCAGGGGTGGAAGCCGGGGCGGAAATAGCTCAGATACTCGGGTAGCAGGGCTCGCAGAAAGCCGGGTTTGGTGCCGACGGTGAACTGCGCCAAATCGACCAGGCCGCGCACGCGCTGGCGCAAGCCGCGCCGCTTGCGCTTGCCTTGCGTGGCCTGTTGTTGCTGCAGTGCTTTCATCATCTTGGGGTGGAAGTTGAACACCAGTGCCCAGAACAGCAGGGTGGCAAGCACCAGGCCCGTGGCGCGTAGCGTTTCGGCCTTCACGCCCTTGCCCAGCACCGCGCGATAAACGTCGAAGGCCACGCCTTTGTGCTCGGTTTCTTCCATCGCGTGCCACATCCACATGTCGCGGAAGCGCGGTTCGCTGCCGTCGAACACCTCGGGGTTGTCCAGCAACATGCCGCCCATGATCGCAGTCCAGTGTTCCAGTGCGCAGGTGGCCGACAACTGCATGGATGGGGGCAAGTGTGCCTGCAGAAAGTCCAGCAGCGTCTTGACCTTGGCCTCCAGTTCCAGCACCGGCAGGCCGGCGTCATCGACCATGGCATTGAACTCGTCGTGCTCGCGCCCGTGCATGGCCTCTTGGCCGATGAAGGCGCGTACGGCCTGCTGCAATTCCGGGTCATCAATCTGCTCGGCGTCACGGTAGTGGCGAATGCTGTCGATGAAAAAGCGCTCGCCGTGCGGGAAGAACAGCGACAGCGTGTTCATGAATACCGTGACTTGCTCGCCCATGCCGTGCCAGTTGGTGGCGCGCTCGGCCGGCAACTTGAATGCGATGTCGCGGCGGATCGGCATGGTGGCCTTGCGGATGTCCGGCGCGGGGTTGGGGTTGGCAGTCATGACGGCCTCCAGTGGTGGTT
>JAAFAL010000103.1 GCA_018222345.1 bacterium | reverse complement strand
GCTCCTGTTTGCTGCGATGCCCGGCGCACTGATTATGACAGAGCGCTGGCATCCCCGGCCCGGTGCCGATACGCTTAGGCACACACAGTTGCCGCGCACATCCGTGCAGCGGCGCGCCATCAACGGGGGAAACGTTTCAATGGGCCAAAAACTGGCGATCACGCCGAATTCCGTCTCCGCTCCGCCGCCGCCGATCCGCCAGGATCGCGACCCGGTGGCCATGTTGCTGCACTGGGCGGAAACCCGCCCCAACGCAGTTTATCTACGCCAACCCGTTGGTGGCGTTTGGCGCGAGTACACGTGGCTAGAAGTCGCCGACCAAGTCAAACGTATGGCCGCGGCGCTGCAAGCGCTGGGCATCAACAAAGGCGATGTCGTCGCCATCTCCGGGCGCAACACGGCGCACTGGATCATGGCCGACATGGCTATTGCCATGGCCGGCGGCATTAGCGTGGCGATCTATCCCAACCAAGCCACCGACGCCACCAATTACGTGCTCACGCACTCCGAAGCCAAGGCCATCTTCATGGGCCCGCTGATCGACCCGTCGCAAGTCACCGACGCACTGCCCGACGGCATTATCAGCATCAGCTTGCCGTATCCGGATGCTGCGCCCGCCAAACACAGTTGGAGCGAGCTGGTCTCGGCGCATCAACCGCTGACCGGCTTCGAACCGCGTGACCCCAGCGAACTGTGGACGCTGATCTACACCTCCGGCACAACCGGTAAGCCCAAGGGAGTGATGCTCAACGGTGAAGGCTCGCGCGTCAGCATCAACGGCATCCTTGAGCGCCTGGACTTCCAGGACGACGAGCACTTCTTTTCGTATCTGCCGCTGGCGCACATTTTCGAGCGCGGCGCGGTGGAATTATCCAGCTTGTATGTGGGCGCGACGATCTCGTTCATGGAGTCGCTGGAGCAATTGGGCGAGCAACTCGCCGAGGTCGCACCCACGCGCTTTTTTGGCGTGCCCGTGGTCTTCGGCCGCATCCAGACCAAGATTTTGGAAAAGCTGCCGCAGAAGAAAATGGACCGCCTGCTGCGCATCCCCATCCTCAGCGGCATGATCCGCAAGAAGATCGTCAAAGGCCTGGGCCTGCAAAATGCACGCATGGTGGTGTCGGGCGCGGCGCCGCTGGCGGAGTCCGTCATTAACTGGTTTGGCAAGCTGGGCATCACCATCGTCCAGGGCTACGGCATGAGCGAAAATGCCGCTTACTGCTCGGTGAACCTGCCGAATGAAAACCGCACGGGCTCTGTTGGCCGCCCAATGCCAGGCGTCGATATCCGCATCGATGACGAAACTGGCGAGATCCTCACCCGCTGCCCGGCAACCATGATGGGGTACTACAAAAACCCCGAGAAAACCGCCGAGACCATCACCGATGGGTGGCTGCACACAGGTGACAAGGGCCGCATCGACAAAGATGGCTACCTGTTTATCACTGGCCGCATCAAGGACGCGTTCAAGACCTCCAAGGGCAAGTATGTTGACCCCGCGCCGATCGAAGACCGCATCTCCACCGACAGCGCCATCGACCAGGTTTGCCTGATCGGCAGCGGGCTCAAATTGCCCGTCGCCGTCATCCGAATCGACAGTGAAGACGAACAAAGTGATATCGCGGCGCGCTTGGAGAGAAACCTTGAGGCGCTGAACAAAACGCTAGAGCCACACGAAAAAGTGTGCAAGTTGCTACTGACCACTGAGGAGTGGACTGCCGAGGCCGGGCTGATGACACCGACGATGAAGATTCGCCGGCCTGAACTCGAAGCGCACTACCGCAGTCAAATCGAACAGAGCCTTGGCTCCAACGACACCGTGATTTGGATTTAACTACTTATTTTCACGCGTATTCACGTATATTAACCAACACACAATCAACGCCGACAGTTCGACGACAACGACTGCGGCTCTGGGCATCGGAGGAGACATCCATGCGTCATCGCATACATCTAGCCACATCGGTTCTAGCCGCCATGGCACTGCTGGGCAGCGCCGCTGTCAGCGCAAAAGTCACTCAAGAGCAGGCCGACCGCTTGCTGGAAGGTGGCGACCTGACCCCACTAGGCGGTGAAAAGGCCGGCAACGCCGACGGCACCATTCCTGAATTTGGTGGCGGCCTGAAGTCCTCTGAAGCACCGGAGAAGTTCCAAGGTCTGAACACACGCTATTACAGCCCGTGGCCGGATGACGAGCCGGAGTTCGTCATCACCAACGCCAACCTGGCCAAGTATCAAGACAAACTCACTCCTGGGCAGGTCGGTTTGTTCCGCAAGTTCAGCGACTTTGAGATGCCGGTTTACAAGACACGGCGTCGCGCCAGTTCGCCCGACTACGTTGTCGAAGCCACGCACAAGAACGCCACAAAGGCCGAGCTGGGCGCCAACGGCGAAGCGCTTGTCAATACGAGCAACGGCATCCCTTTCCCCATTCCGGCCAACGGTCGTGAGGTGATTTGGAACCACAAGGTCCGCTTCCGCGGCGTCACCGGCAACCGCTGGAACGTGCAGGCTGCCGTGACATCGACTGGCGCCTACAACCTCACCAAGCTGTCGGAAGACTTCAAGTTCAAGTACAGCATCCCCGGCATCACGCCGGACGAGATCGACAACGTGCTGATCTACTTCCTGCAGGAAGTGCGTGAACCCGCGCGTCTATCCGGCCAGTTCCTGCTCGTCCACGAAACCATGGATCAGGTCAAGGAAGCCCGCCGCGCTTGGCTGTACAACCCCGGCCAGCGCCGCCTGCGCCGGGCGCCTAACGTGGGCTACGACAACCCCGGCACGGGTGCCGACGGCCTGCGCACCAATGACCAGCTAGACAGCTTCAACGGTGCCATGGACCGCTACACGTGGAAGCTGATCGGCAAGAAGGAAATCTACATCCCATACAACGCCTTCAAGGTGCACGACGACAAGTACGGCTATGACGACATCCTGAAAAATGCCCACGTCAACCAAGACCTGACGCGCTACGAGCTGCACCGCGTGTGGGTGGTCGAAGCCAATGTGCTGGACGGCACCAGCCACCTGTACGACAAGCGCATCTTCTACGTCGATGAAGACTCCTGGCAGATCAGCATCCAGGACATCTACGACAAGCGCGGCGAACTGTGGCGCGTGCACGAAATGCACGGCGCGCCCAGCTACGCTGTCAGTGAAATCTTCGGCGAGTCCAACGGTTACATGAACCCCGTGCTCGAGGTCAGCTATGACCTGCTCAACAACCGTTATCTGGCCTTTGCCATGAACAACGAAGAGGAAGAGTTCCAGGAAGAAGAACTAGCCAACGAGCACTTCACGCCAGCCAATGTGAAGCGCTTGGCGCGACGCTAGTCGGCTAATTGCTTAGCGACAAGCCACCCGGGGTTGCTCGGGTGGCTTTTTTTGTGGGCGAGCAGCCTCTCAGCCTCTGAAAACCTCACTTTCAGTGCACCGCATCACTGGGCGGCTCGGCGGCGTCTGCAGCAAACAACGCCAAGGCATCATGCGCCGAATACACATAGCGCTGGCGGCAAAAGTCACAATGCGCCTCAACCTCGCCACGCTCATCAAGCAGCTCGCGAATGTCGGCTTCACCCAGCGACAGAATCACATTGGCAATCCGGTCGCGTGAGCAGCGACACGCCACGGTGACATCACGGGCATCGCGCACTTGTGCGCCCTCGCTGCCAAACAGGCGCCGCACCATGTCTGTGGGATCGGCTGCCAATAATTCCTTGGCTGTGCTGGTCTGCCCGAGCAGGGCGGCGGTTTCGAACGCATCCAGCGGCGGATCACCACGCTCGGCGGCGGCCGGCATTTGTTGAATCATCACGCCGGCTGCGGCTTGCTGGTTGGCCGCCAGCCAAAACCGCGTCGGCAATTGCTCGGACTGATCGAAATAGTCAGCCAGATTCTCAGCGATGGATTGCCCGCTGGTCGGCACCACGGCCTGATAGCGCTGATCGCGCCGGTCGGCATCAATTATCACGGCCAGCCGCCCACCGGCGCTCAGCGTTGCCCAATCGGCGTCGCCTGAAGCGCCTTCAACAAGGCTCAGCGTGGCGCGCTGCTGCAGGCGATGATCAACCTGCGAAAGTAGCAGCGAAATGCCCGCGCAGTCCTGCACCTGCAGGTTCAGCTTGCCTTCAAACTTGAGATGCGAGGCCATCATCACCGAGGCCACTGCGGCTTGGCCCAGCAGCGCAGTGAGCGGCTCACTCAATGCCAGTTGCTGCGCCCAGGCCCGCCACTGCGGCCCCAGGCGCACTGCAGCGCCGCGCAGCGGCTGGTCGCCAAAATCGAACCGAATAAGTTGTTGCCCACTCACTCCGCGAGTTTTTCTTTGAGCAACTTATTGACTTCGGCGGGGTTGGCCTTGCCCTGCGTGGCCTTCATGGCCTGCCCCACAAAAAAGCCGAACAGCTTGTCCTTGCCGCCGCGGTATTGCGCGAGCTGGCCGGGGTTGTTGGCGATGACCTCGTCGATGATTTTGCCCAGCGCGTCGGGGTCGGTGATCTGCTTCAGGCCCTTGGCGTCGATGATCGCGTCGGCATCACCTTCTTCTGCCCACATCGCCTCGAACACATCCTTGGCAATTTTGCCGCTGATGGTGTTGTCATCAATACGCGCGATCAGACCGGCCAGTTGGCCTGGTGAGACCTTGGATTCGGCGATATCGACACCTTCGGCGTTCAGTGCAGCGGCCAAACTGCCGGCCACCCAGTTGGCAGCCATTTTCGGCTCGGCACCCGCGGCAAGCACGGCTTCATAGTAGTCGGCCAGTTCGCGGCTGCTGGTGAGCACCCCGGCATCGTAGTCCGACAAACCGAACTCGCTGACAAAGCGTGCGCGCTTGGCATCGGGCAGCTCCGGCATGGTGCTGCGCACGGCGGCGATATCCGACTCGGTAGTCATCACTGGCAACAGGTCGGGATCGGGGAAGTAACGGTAATCGTTGGCTTCTTCCTTGCCGCGCATGGCGCGCGCCACGCCAGTTGCGCCGTTATACAAGCGGGTTTCCTGGGTGATGGTGCCACCCGATTCCAGCACGTCGATCTGCCGCTCGATCTCCTGATTGATGGCTTTTTCGACAAAGCGGAAGCTGTTCAGGTTCTTGGTTTCTGTGCGCGTGCCAAAGCCATCGCCGGGCCGGCGGATGGACACGTTGGCGTCACAACGAAAGCTGCCTTCTTGCAGGTTGCCGTCACAAATCTCGAGGTAACGCACCAGGCTGTGCAGTTTCTTGAGGTAGGCCACAGCCTCGGCAGCGCTGCCGATGTCGGGCTCGGAGACGATCTCGATCAGCGGCGTACCGGCACGGTTGAGGTCGATGCCGGAGCCGGCAAAGCCTTCATGCACGCTCTTGCCCGCGTCTTCTTCGAGATGCGCGCGAGTGATGCCGATGGTCTTGGTCTCGCCATTGTCCAGGTCGATGTCGAGCTTGCCCAGGCCAACAATTGGCAGTTCGTACTGGCTGATCTGGTAACCCTTGGGCAGGTCGGGATAGAAATAGTGCTTGCGCGCAAACACGCAGCGCGGCGCAATCTCGGCATCGATGGCCAGGCCCAGCTTGATGGCCATGCGCACGGCGTCGGCGTTGAGCACTGGCAGTACGCCCGGCATGCCCAGGTCGATGGCGCAGGCCTGCGTGTTGGGATCGGCACCATAAGCAGTTGATGCACCAGAGAAAATCTTGCTGACGGTCTGGAGCTGTACGTGCACCTCCAGGCCGATGACGACCTCCCAGCCGTTCAGGTCAGGGGCGCTCATTTGAATCCCTCCGGCATCGCACGGTGAAAGTCCGTCACCTGTTGGAACTGATGCGCGGCGTTCAAAATGCCGGCTTCGTCGAACACTTTGCCGATGAGCTGTACGCCCACCGGCTTGCCGCCGGAGAAGCCTGCAGGCATCGACAGCGCGGGCAGGCCTGCGAGGTTGGCGGCAATCGTGAAGATGTCGTTGAGATACATCTGCACCGGGTCATCAACCAACTCGCCGATGGCGAACGCCGGGCCGGTCGTCGTCGGGCCGATAATGGCATCGACCTGCTCAAAGGCTTTGACGAAATCATCCGAAATCAGCCGGCGCACCTGCTGCGCTTTGAGGTAGTAGGCATCGTAGTAGCCGGCCGACAACACGTAGGTGCCGACCATGATGCGGCGCTGCACTTCGGCGCCGAAGCCTTCGCCACGGCTGCGCTTGTATAGGTCTTCGAGGTTTTCAACGCCCTCGGCGCGATGGCCGTAGCGCACGCCGTCGTAGCGAGCCAAATTGCTGCTCGCCTCGGCTGGCGCCACCACGTAGTAGGTGGGCACCGACAAATGCATGTTGGGCAGGCTGATCTCGACAATCTCGGCGCCCATATTGCGGTACGTAGCTAGCGCATTGTCAGTGGCCTCGCGGGTTTCCGGGTCGACGGCATCCGACAAGAATTCTTTGGGCAAGCCTAGCTTGCGGCCTTTCATGGGCTCGCTCAGCGTCGCGGTGTAGTCCGGCACGGGGGCATCAACCGATGTGGAGTCAGCAGTGTCGAAACCGGCCATCGCGCCCAGCATCAGCGCGCAATCCTCGGCCGATTTAGCCAGCGGGCCAGCCTGGTCGAGGCTTGAGGCAAACGCGATCATGCCGTAGCGCGAGCAGCGGCCGTACGTAGGCTTGAGGCCCGTGAGGTTGCTGATGGCCGCAGGCTGGCGAATCGAGCCGCCGGTGTCGGTGCCGGTGGCGGCCGGAGCCAAGCCGCCAGCAACGGCTGCCGCCGAGCCCCCGGACGACCCGCCGGGCACCAGATTTTGCTCCACGCCCCAAGGGTTTTTCACCGCGCCGTAGTAGCTGGTCTCGTTCGACGACCCCATGGCGAACTCGTCCATGTTGGTCTTGCCCAGCATCACGCAGCCGGCCTGCTCCATGTTGCGGACGACCGTGGCGGTATAAGGCGCGATGAAGTTTTCCAGCATGCGCGAGCCGCAAGTCGTGCGCACGCCTTGTGTGCAGAAGATGTCTTTTTGCGCCACCGGGATGCCGGTGAGCGGCCCAGCATCGCCCGCCTTACGCGTGGTATCAGCGACGTCTGCCTGCGCAAGCGCTTGCTCGGCTGTCAGCGTCACAAAGCTGTTCAGCGCACCATCATGCGTGCCGATACGGTCGAGAAAATACTGCGTGAGTTCGCGGCTGCTGAACTCGCCCGCCGCCAAGCCGGCCGACAATTCGGCGACGGATTTTTGATGCAGGCTCATTCGATCACCCGCGGCACGCCGTAGTGGCCGTCTTCAGTGTCCGGCGCCAGCGCCTGAAAGGTTTCGCGCTGGTTGGATTCCGTTACGGCATCGGGGCGCAGGCGCTGGGTCATGTCCAGCGGGTGCGCCATCGGTGTTACGCCTTCGGTGTCGGCGGCCGAGAGTTGCTCGACCATGCCCATGATGTCGGTGAGATTGCGCGAATACAGCTCAACGTCTGATTCGCTCAATTCCAGCCGCGCTAGCTGCGCCACGCTGCGCAGTTGCTCGGTGGTGAATTCCATAAAGATTTTGGTGGTGTGAGCCGGAAAAGCAGCGCACGAACAATGCCAAGCCGCCTTGTGCAGCGCGCAAATTTAGCACAGCGCAGGCTTGCTCAAAAACCCGTCAATTGGTAGATTGCGCGCCTCCTCGTTCACCGATTCATCAAAGCCGCGCCGCGCCACTCGGCCCCGCCGCAGGAACCGCCTCATGCTCGACAATATCCGCGGGTTGTTCGTCAACGACCTGTCGATCGACCTTGGTACCGCCAATACGCTTGTTTACGTGCGCGATCAGGGCATCGTCCTGAACGAGCCGTCGGTGGTGGCCATCCGCACCGATGTGCGCGGCGCCAAGCGCATCGAAGCCGTAGGCATCGACGCCAAGCGCATGCTGGGCCGCACGCCCAGCAACATCAACACCATCCGCCCACTGAAGGACGGCGTCATCGCCGACTTCATGGTGACGGAGAAGATGTTGCAGCACTTTATCCGCAAAGTGCACAAGCGACGCATGTTCCGCCCCATCACGCGGGTGATCGTCTGCGTGCCCTACGGCAGCACCCAGGTTGAACGCCGCGCAATTCGCGAGTCGGTGACCAATGCCGGCGCGCGCAAGGTCATGCTGGTTGAAGAACCCGTGGCCGCAGCCATCGGCGCTGGCATCCCGGTGGGCGAAGCGCGCGGTTCCATGGTGCTGGACATCGGCGGCGGCACCTCCGAGGTGGCGGTCATCTCGCTCAACGGCATTGTCTATGCTGAGAGCGTGCGCATCGGCGGCGACCGCTTTGACGAGGCCATCGTTGGTTACGTGCGCCGCCAGTACAACATGCTGATCGGCGACGCCACGGCTGAGCGCATCAAACACGAAATCGGTACCGCCTTCCCGGGCCATGAGGTGCAGGAAATCGATGTTGTCGGCCGGCATCTGTCGGCTGGTGTGCCGCGCAGCTTCACGCTCAACAGCAACGAGATTCTCGACGCCCTGCAAGAGCCGCTGTACGGCATTGTCGGCGCCGTGAAAACTGCGCTGGAGTCCACTCCACCCGAACTGGGCAGCGACGTCGCTGACCGCGGCATTGTGCTCACCGGCGGCGGCGCGCTACTACGCGATCTGGACAAGCTGATCTCGGAAGAAACCGGTTTGCCGGTGATTATTGCCGACGACCCGCTCACCTGCGTGGCCCGCGGCGGCGGCATGCTGCTGGAGATGATCGATCGCCAGGGCGAGGTTTACACCCTCGAGTAGGGCCAGAAGGTGCTTGTTTTGCAAGGGAAAATTGATTTCCCTCGCTTGACTCTCGGTTCTACGCCCCGCCTGGCGCGTCGCAGCGGCGCATAAACTACTGACCTGCCAGCAATTTTTCCAAAATAATTGCTTGTCAAGTAGTGGCCGGGCTGGTTAGACTGCATTGTTAAACATCCAATGCGGCCAAGTACTTGCGGCCGTTTTTGCACATTGCACAGTCAGTTTGAACTGGCTGGCACTTAACGGGGCACTCACTGAGTGGACGATTTTCAGGCAACGCAGGCACGAACGCTGTTCCCGCGCGGTCCTTCGCTTGGACTGAAGGCTGCGGTGATCATCGTGTTGGCGCTGGGCCTGATGCTTGTCGATGCCCGCAGCGATGCGGCGGCCCCGATGCGTTCCGCCGTTGCCATCGCTGCCATGCCTGTGCAGTGGGCTGCTGGCCTGCCTCAGCAACTGGGCCAATTGGGCGAACATTTTTCATCCCGCAGCACACTGCTAGCTGAAAACGACGCCTTGCGCCAGGAGCGCTTGCACCTGCAGGCCCGGCTGCAAAAGCTCGACGGCCTAGCGGCGGAAAATACCCGCATCCGCGCGCTGTTGTTGTCGTCCAAGCAACTCCACGAACAAGTGCTGATCGGCGAAATTTTGTCGGCCAGCATGGACCCGTACCGGCACTACGTGACGGTTAATAAGGGCTCGATTGACGGCATTTACGAAGGCCAGCCGCTGATTGATGCGCACGGCATCATGGGGCAAGTCACCGAGGTTACGTCGCTGACGTCCAACGCCATCTTGCTCACCGACCCGAATCATGGCGTGCCGGTTGAGTTCAATCGCACTGGCCTGCAAACCGTGGCCCATGGCGCCGGCGAGTCCAAAGGCTTGCGGCTGCCGTTCCTGCCCAGCAACACCGACGTGCAAGTCGGCGACCTGCTGGTCAGTTCCGGCCTTGGCGGCCGCTACCCGGCCGGTTACCCGGTGGGTGTGGTTTATGAAGTGCGCCACGAGCCCGGCGATCATTTCCTTGAAGTGCTGGCACGCCCGGCCGCGCACCTGAACCAGGGCCGCGAACTGTTGCTGGTGTGGAAAGACGGTGCGCCGTCGGTATCAATCACCGTGGCGGAGCAATTGGAGCAACGGCGGCAAGCGGGCTTCCCCGACTTCGCAAAAAGCGCTCAACAGTAAGCATGGCTGATGTCGATGCGCGGCTGAGCTGGCCGGCAGTGGCCGTCAGCATTTTTGTTGCATTTGCCTTGGCAATCGTCGTGCTGCCCGACGCCGTGGCGCCGCTGCGGCCGGCGCTGGTGCCGATGGTGGCGTTTTACTGGATCATGCATTTTCCGGATCGCTTCGGCATCTTGCTGGGTTGCTCCTTGGGCTTGATGCTGGATGTACTCACCGGCTCGCTACTTGGCAGCCATGTATTGGCGCTGGTGCTGCCCTGCTACTGTGTTGCGCGCATGGCGCGCATCTTTAGGTTTTCGCCGCTGTGGCAACAAGCGCTCATGCTGCTGCCACTGTGGGCCTTGTACGCGTTTGTGTTGTTCTGGATCGATGGCGCCACCGGTCGCAACGCCGATGCCTTACTACGTTTCGGCCCGCTGATCACGACCGTGCTGTGTTGGCCGCTGCTGGCGATCATTTTGGGCACCATGGTGCGACAGTCAGTGGACGATTAGCCCGGATGTTTCACGTGATGCGCAATAGCTGGCGCAGGATCGGTTGTTCTGGGCGCCGCT
>JAAFAL010000102.1 GCA_018222345.1 bacterium | reverse complement strand
GCTTCCAGGTGTGCGGTACGATCCGTTTGCGGTTTCATAGCCTGGACGAGTTTGAGTGTGTAGTAGATAAGTGGGGCTATCGCTTCGACTGAGAATGAGATCCTGAGTGAGGGGCGGTGAGCGTAGCGAGCAGGGTGTGGAAGCGGGACAGGTACCGGCTTTCGTGAGAAAGCCGCCGAAGGCCCGCGTAGCGGCGCCGCAGGAAGTGCGGCTATCGCTTCGACTGAGCGTCGCGCCCCCAATACCTTGTCATTGCGAGCGCCAAAGGCGCGCGGCAATCTCGCCCAACGTACTCGGCCACCCCAACGAAGCCGCCACCCAATGAGATTGCCGCAGTCGCTACGCTCCTTCGCAATGACAGCGGCGCTTAGGTTTCTTCGTCCTCGTCGCCCTCAAATCCCGCGGGCAATGACTTTGCGCTCTTGGCCCCCAGTTTCTTCAGCGTCTCGACCCGATTCAGTAGATTTCCGCGCCCGCTGGTGAGCTTGCCGCGCGCATCGTCGTAGCTCTTGCTGGCCCGGTCGAGGTGGGTACCTATCTTGTCCAGGTCATCGGCAAAGCCGGCGAACTTGTCGTACAGGCCGCCGGCCTGGCGAGCAATTTCCTCGGCGTTGCGGTTGCGTTTGTCGGTGGCCCACAGGTTTTCGACGACGCGAAGAATGGCCAACAGCGTGGTGGGGCTGGCGAGGCCGATGCCGGCATCCAGCGCCTCGCGGAACAGCGCCGGCTCGGCTTGCAGGGCCTCCATGTAGGCCGGCTCGTTGGGCACGAACAGCACTGTGAAGTCGAGGCTGCGCACGCCCGGGGCGTCGTGGTAGGCCTTGTCGGACAGGCTGCGGATGTGGGTGCGCAGCGAAGTCACATGTTCCTTGAGCGCGGCGGCGCGGGTGTCGTCATCCTCGGCACTGATGAAGCGCTCATGCGCCACTAGCGACACCTTGCTGTCGATCACAATGTCGCGCTCGCCGGGCAGGCGCACGATGGCATCGGGGAATAGCCGTTCTCCGCCCGTGCCTTCGATCTTGACCTGGGTTTCGTACTCGCGGCCCGCCTCAAGGCCGCTAGCCTCCAGCACGCGCGCCAGAATCATCTCGCCCCAATTGCCTTGAGTCTTGCTCTGGCCCTTGAGGGCGCGTGTGAGGTTCAGGGCATCTTCGCCCAAGCGTTCATTGAGCTTGGCCAGCTTGTCGATTTCGCTCTTGAGTACCGCGCGCTGCTGAGCCTCGCTGCCGTAGGCATCGCTGACCTGCTTTTTGAATTCGCCAATCTGCTCGCGTAGCGGTTTGAGCAATTGGCCCAATTGCGCCTCGCTGCGCTCGCCAAATGCTTTGCTTTTTTCATCGAAGATGTTGTTGGCCAGTACCTGGAAGTCCTTGCGGAACTCGTCCTTGGCGGCCTTGAGCTCGGCAATGCGCGCTTCGGTGGCGCGTTGCTGTTCGGCCTGGGCAGTTTCCAGGCGGGCGAGGCGGTCGCGGGCGGCGGCCAGGTCGGCTTGGCGCTCGGTGAGTTGGCTCTCGGCGGTTGCCAACGCGGCGTTGCTGCGCTGTGCGCTTTCGCGATGCTGCTCGGCGTTGTTTTGCGCCTGCATCAGGTCGGCACGCAGTCGGTTCAGCTTGGGCCACAGCCACAATGCACTGATAGCCAGGCCGGCCAGCACGCCAACGGCGATCAGCACGGCCAGCGCGTCTTCGGGCACGAGTGCAATACGAGAAAGAATATTCATGAGCCTATTGTGCTGAAAAACTCAGTATGCGTAAACTTAAGGCAGTCAAAATGTGAGCGTGGAATGCCAAGCAAAAAGACCAAGCCGTCGCCGGACAACTTACGCTGGGAACTCCGCCAGCGCTTGATTCTGCTTGAAGCCAAGCTGATCTGGGCCGATGCGATGACGACACAGGACTTGCGCACGGTATTCGGCATCAGCCGCTCGCAGGCCACCAAGGACATCGGGCTGTATCAGGAACTCGCGCCGCGCAACCTGCGTTATGACCTGCAGGGCCGTTGTTACCGCGCCACAGGGCAGTTCCGGCCAGTGTTTCTGCACGGCACGTCGCGGGAGTTTCTGGCCGCGCTGCGGCTGATGGACGACAAGGCCGACATTCCTATCGTGTCGTTGGCGGCGCAAACGACTGCCGTGGCGGTGATTGATGTGCCGGAGCGCGAGTTCGACGTCACAACGCTGCAGCGCATCAACACCGCGATTCGTGATCGCAGGCGCATTCAGGTGTCGTATCAGAGCATGCGTAATCCGCAGCCGCGCGACCTGATCCTGTCGCCGCACGCGCTCGTGCACACGGGCTTTCGTTGGCATGTGCGCGCGCACAGCGATGCGCATGGCGGCTTTATCGACGTGTTGCTGTCGCGCATGCGCGGCACGCCGGAGGTGCTGGATGTGCCCGGCGTGCCGCAGGCCGAAGACCTGGAGTGGCGCAACATTGTTGCCGTGCGCATCGGTGCGCATCCTGGGTTGTCGGAGTTCCAGAAAGAGGTCATCGAAGCCGATTACGGCATGCAGCATGGCGTGCTGGAGCGCCGCATGCGCCGCGCGCTGGTGCCGTATTACCTGTACCTGATGAATGTGGGCGCCGGTGATACCGAGCGCCCGGCGGAAAAGCAGCAGGTTGTGCTGCTCGACAAAGAAACCCTGCGGCGTGAAGACCGGCTGGGCTGATGCAGAACACGCTGGAACTGGATTGCGGCCGGCAGATTGCTGTACGTCATAGCAGCCGTGCCCGGCACATGCGCCTGGCGGTGGATGCGCTAGGGCAGGTGGAGCTGGTCATCCCCAAGCGCGGCAGCCTGCGTGCCGGCACGGCCTTTGCCAACAGCCAACGCCGCTGGATTGCACGCCAGCAGGACAGCCGGCAGGCGCAAGCCAATGGCTTGGCCGAGCGCGCCGCGTTGGACAGCCTGGGGCGCCCCACACGTATTCCCGTGCACGGCCAATGGATTGATGTTGACTGGACAGGCGCAGGTGGCCATTGGTCCTTCGCGCCGCGAGCGACGAGCGCAGCGTTGGTGCGCGAACTCAAAACCCTGGCACGCAAACAGGCCCAGGCCAGCATGGATGCGCTGACGCCAAAGTTGGGCCTGGCACCGAAGGCGCTCACCTTGCGCGACCAAAAAACCCTGTGGGGCAGCCTGTCCAGCCGGGGCCGCATGAGCCTGAATTGGCGGCTGGTGATGGCGCCGCCGCATGTGCTGCATTACGTGGTTGCCCACGAACTGGCGCACTTGCGTTGGCGTGGGCACGGGCCGCGGTTCTGGAGCCTCGTGGCACAGCTTGATCCCGAGTTTGAAACAGCACGCACCTGGTTGCGCCAGCATGGCGACAGTTTGCGCGTTCTGCTTGCGTGAACCCGGCTATTCGTTGATCAGCGACAGAGAAAATCTAACAAAAACAATATCTTGAGAATTGGTCGGCCAACGGTGTTGGGTGTTGGCAACAGATGTGATCAGAACAGACGCTGCGAGCCGGTGCAGATCCCACGAAACGACCGTGTGACGGGCGTTGGCATGGCCGTTGCGGCCCATGTGGGGCATTTTCCGGAGTCAAGGAGGATTCCATGACATTAATTCGCTTGAAAACCGCAGTCATCCCGGCTGCACTTGCAGTCAGCCTCGCCGCGCCGTCAGCGCTTGCGCAATCGGCTGACTTTGACCCACACGGCTATGTCGGCGGCGATATTGCTTATTCCCGCCTGGAGAACGAGTCATTTCCCGACAGCAATGACGAGGTCAACGACAACCGCTTCGGCTATGACCTGCATGTCGGGGCGCGTTTCAACCCGGTGTTTGGCATCGAGGGCGGGTTCACAGACTTCGGCGAGGCTGAAGAAAACGGTGTGACCTATTCGGCCGACGGTTTCACGCTGGCGGGCCTAGTCCATTTTCCACTGGCGGACCGTGCATCGGTGTACGGCAAGCTGGGTCAACTGTTCTGGGATGCCGAAGGGCAAACCTCATTCGGCAATTTCGAAGATGATGGCAACGACGTGTTCTACGGCCTTGGCCTGAGTCTTCCCGTCGGCGTTGCCACCGACCTGCGCTTCGAATACGAACGCTTTGAGCTGGATGATGCCGATGTGGATCAGGCTGCAATCGGTTTGAACTTCTTGTTCGGCGGCGCCTAGCCGGCACTGACAGCAGCACTTGTTTTGCTGTGCTTACTGAAACCCGGTTCGCGGTGCGAGCCGGGTTTTTTGCGGTTTGTGATCTCAACCGTTCATCGCAGTTTGGCCTGAGCCAATGACGCCCCCGGGTGCTGGGCAGGAAGCATGACAAGTGGTGAGCCGTTAGACCACTACCAACCGAAACAACCCCTCATCCCAGTCCTCTCCCCATGGGAGAGGGGGAATGTTTCCTTCTCCCGCTGGGAGAAGGTGCCCGAAGGGCGGATGAGGGTGGGCGAATTGTTCTACTTGCCCGCGCTGCTCAGCGCTCGCTCCGGAATAGCCGTTGCAGCGCCCAGTGCGTAGGCAGCAAGATACCCACGGGCACGAAGGCCATCAGCAGCAGCACCCAGGCCCAGGCAGGCATCCAGTCCTGTGCAGTGCGGCCCAGGCCCCAGGTCCAGTTGAGGTTTTGCTCCGGCGTGCTCGCCAGGCGTGACAGTGGCAGCACCAGCCAAGTCAGCCCGCATTGCCAACGCAGCGCCCGCGGGGCGTAACCCATGCGGTGCAGCAGGTAGGGCAGCACGGCTAAAAGTGCCAGGTGAAACACCACTGAAAGTATGCGCACGCCTAGCGCAATGTCCGGGTCGAAGACATACGCCGTCAGCCCCCGATAGCCCCCCAGGCTGAGCAGCGACACAGCCAGATCGGCGGCCCAGACCAACTCGATGGCCAACACCGACACGGCCGCCATGCTGATAGGCAGAGGCCTGTTGAACCACAGGCCATGGAGGGTCAGGAACAGCGCAATGTCGCAAAACCAGAGAAAGTTCTGCGGGCCGGCCGACACCCAGTAAACCGGGACGATGACCGCAACCAGTGCGGTCCACGCCAGTACTAGCCAGCGCGGGGGGCGGGGGTTTTGCTCAGGCAACGCGCTGATGGCGCGCCTTCAAATGGATCAGCAACTGAGAGATCGCCGCCGGCGTCACGCCCGGCACGCGCCGGGCCTGGCCAATGGTGTCGGGCCGCGCGTCGCCCAGGCGCTGAACAATTTCCGTGGACAGACCATGCACCGCGGCAAAGTCCAGACTGGCGGGGATGGCCACATCGTCTTGCCCGCGCTGCTTGTCGATGGCGGCTTCCTGGCGGCTGACATAGCCGGCGTACTTGGCCTGGATTTCGACTTGCTCGGCGACGGCTGCATTGCCGACATTGGCACCCACGCCCGGTAGCGCGACGAGGTTGTCGTAGCTCACGTCAGGCCGCTTGAGCAAATCGGCGGCCTTGCAGTCCTGCTTCAGATTCAATGCCCCGCTATCACTAGCGCGGACGGTGGTTTGCGCCAGTCGTTGCTGCTCGGCGGCAATTGCCTCGCGCTTGGCCTCAAAGGTCGCCCAGCGCGCGTCATCCACCAGGCCCATGTCACGGCCGATGGCGGTCAGGCGCAAATCGGCGTTGTCTTCACGTAGCAGCAGCCGGTGCTCGGCGCGGCTGGTGAACATGCGGTAGGGCTCGAGCACGCCGCGGGTCACCAGGTCATCGACCAGCACGCCCATGTAGGCCGCGCTGCGCTGCGGAACCCATGGCGCTTGCTCGCGCGTGGCACGGGCGGCGTTGATGCCAGCCAGCAGGCCTTGGGCGCCGGCTTCTTCATAGCCGGTGGTGCCGTTGATCTGGCCGGCAAAATACAAGCCGGGCAGGGGCTTGGTTTCCAGGCTGGCGTGCAGGTCACGCGGGTCGAAGTAGTCGTACTCGATGGCGTAGCCGGGGCGCGTAATGTGGGCATTTTCAAAGCCTGGGATGGCGCGTACGAAAGCCACCTGCACGTCGAACGGCAGGCTGGTGGAAATGCCGTTGGGATACACCTCGTGGGTGTTAAGGCCTTCGGGTTCGACGAAGATTTGGTGGCTGTCGCGGTCGGCAAAGCGCACCACCTTGTCTTCGATGGACGGGCAGTAACGCGGCCCCACGCCTTCGATATTGCCGCTGTACATGGCCGAACGCTGCAGGTTGGCGGTGATGATGGCGTGCGCATCGGGCGTTGTGCGGGCAATGTGGCAGGCCACCTGTGCCGGGTGGTCGGCTTGGCCACCCATGAAAGAGAACACCGGCCGCGGGTCGTCGCCTGGCTGGGTGTCGAGCTGGCTGTAGTCGATGCTGCGGCCGTCGATACGCGGCGGCGTGCCGGTCTTGAGCCGGCCAACGCGGAACGGCAGCGCGCGCAAGCGCTGGGCGAGCGCATTCGACGGTTTGTCGCCGGCGCGGCCGCCGTCGGATTGGGTGTCGCCCACGTGAATCTTGCCGCCCAGGAAGGTGCCCACGGTGAGCACCACGGCGGGCGCCCGAAAGTGCAGGCCGAACTGGGTGACCACGCCGGCCACTCGGCCGTCTTCAACGCTCAGGTCGGCCACCGATTGCTGAAACAGCGTCAGGTTCGGTTGATTTTCCAGGGCGGCGCGCACAAAAGCCTTGTACAGCGCGCGGTCGGCCTGGCTGCGGGTGGCACGTACGGCAGGGCCCTTGCGGCTGTTGAGCCGGCGGAAGTGGATGCCGGCGGCGTCCGCTGCCTTGGCCATGATGCCGCCCAGCGCGTCAATTTCCTTGACCAGATGTCCCTTGCCGATGCCGCCGATGGCCGGGTTGCAGCTCATCTGGCCCAGCGTTTCGATGTTGTCGGTGACCAGCAAAGTGGCTGCGCCGCTGCGCGCAGCCGCCAGCGCGGCTTCGGTGCCGGCATGGCCGCCACCCACCACGATCACGTCATATTGGCCAGCTTCAAAGTTCATGGCAGCACGGTGGTCGGCGTCACCAGCGCTTGCTCGTTGTTGAGCAGTTCCAGTGCTTGAGTAAATTGCTCGCGCGGCACGCCGTTGACCCACAATTGACCATCTTTGAGTTCGACCTCGGTGGCAATTTGTTGTTCAGGCGTGCGCTGCAGCAGATTTTCCTCGACCAATGTGTCCAATGACAGGTTGGGCCTGCCGGCCAGCCAGCGTTCGACCACCGGCGGATCGGCCACAAGTTGTGCATTGCCGCGCAGCGCGGCGACAAAGCCGGGCAAGGTGGTGGGCAGGGTGGCACTGGGCTCGACTTGCAGCGTGACGTTGAAATCCGCGACCCCGGCGTCGGTGAGTAAATGGCCATTGTCGATGGCGACTTCGGGGCTACGGGCGATGATGTCAGGGCCGTGACGCTGATATAGCCCCAGCATGGCAAACAGTTGCATGGCCGGCGGCGCTTGCTCGTCGTCCAGTGCGCGCATGTCCAGGCCAATGGCTTCAACCGCGGCCGCGTCCAGGCGCTCGACCCGGATGCTGGCGTGGCTCGCGCCGATGGTTTGCTTGGGCAGGGCGAGGCGGTCAACTTGCACGCGCAGCAAGCCGCTCAGCGCGCCATCGGCCAAATTCGTTTCGTTGTTCAGGCTGAGTTGGTCCAGCGCGTAGTTCTCACCGGCTGCTGGATCGCTGTAGCGAATGCGCTCGATGTCGTACGACCACTGGCCCAAAAAGGCCGACTGCGCGCGGCCGTCGAACTCGACCTTGATGCCCGAAAGCAGCGCCTTGCGGCCGCGCTGGCCGGTGGCCTCAAGCAGTGGCATTTCGAAGTTGCCCGACAATTGTCCGGCAGTGCCGTGGTCAACCACGCCAAGCAGGCCATCCGAAGTCAGGCTGAACGACTCGCTGTCGGCCGACAGGGTTTGGCCGCTGGCGGGCATTTCGAGCCTTGTGCTCGAGGCGCCGGACAAGAACACCCGGGTAAAACCTTGTAGTGGCGGCAAGCCCGGCTCGATGCGCCCGGCGCGGAACAGCGGGCCGGGGTCTATGGTGGAAATCATCGCACCGGCCAGCACCCGCAACTGCCCGCCCAAGGCTTCGGAGGCACCCAGCGGGATTGGCCCGTGGTAGAGCTGTGTTTTCAGCGTCAACACCGGGCAGGGCGGCGCCTCGCACAAGCTGTCGGCGAGTGCCAGTTCGGCTGCGGCATGCGACTCGAACCAGCCGCGCCGGTAGCTTTGCGACTTGATCGTCATCAGGCTCGCTGGCACCCACTGCTGCAGCGATTGTTGATACGCAGCCTCGATCTTGCCGCCCAGCCACGCTGGCGACAGCCCAAGCAATACAACAATAGTGAGCAGCCCGAGGGCGATGGTGGCGCGCATGGCAGCGGGGCGCGGCCCCAGCTTGGCAAATCAACGCCGCATTATACCCGCCAGGTAGGGCGCTACGGTGTTTTCGGGGTCGCCTCGGGTGCTGCGTCGCTAGCGGCAACATGAAATTGATTGCGGCCGCCGTCCTTGGCCTTGTACATCGCCTTGTCGGCGCGGCGATAAAACGCGTCGGGGCTCTCACCACGTTGGTGGTAAGCCAAGCCAATGCTGACGCTGGGCGCAGGCAGTTTGGGGTCGTCGTCGGTTGCCATGCGCAGCCGCGCCTGAATGCCTTGCACCGCTTGCTCGGCGGCACTGGGGGTCAGTTCCAGAATCAGCGCGGCAAACTCGTCACCGCCCAGCCTGAACAGGTAGTCCATGCGCCGTGTGCTTTTGGCCAGGTGTTCGGCAAACTGTTTGATCACTCGGTCGCCAGTGGAATGGCCGTGCTCGTCGTTGACCAACTTGAAATTGTCCAGGTCAAACAAGGCCAGGGCGACATGCTGAATGCGCCCGCGGTCATGCGCATCACTCAGCGACCCGACGATGGAGTCGTAGTGGCGCCGATTGCCCAGGCCCGAAAGCACGTCGATGTTTGCCAGGCGGTCGAGGTCGTGCACGTGGCGCACCGAGCGGATGACCAAAAGCACTAACAGCGCGCCGACCAACCAAGCCAACAGCAGTGCCAAGCGCCACTGGCGCGTGACCTTGCCGATGGGCTCGGTGCCAAGCATGAGGCAAACCGTCCACCGCTCATCGTTGAGTTGTGTCGTCGATTTGATGTACGGCCCGTTGCCCGCCGTCGTCATTTGCGTGCGCACATTGCCGTAGCTGCGGCCCTCGACAAATACGATGGGGTTGGTGTCAGGTGTGGCACTGCCGTAGCGCAGGTCCACAGCGTCGTTCAACGGCTGCGTGGCGGCGGCACGCCGCAAGTAGTCGTTGTTGTCGGTGGCGGCAATGACAACGTCTTGAGCGTCGATCAGCAGTACGCGCGCACCGCCGCCGACATCGAGCAGCGCGCGCATGCGCTTGGTGGTGGCTTTAACCACCACAGCGCCAATAAATACGTCGTTTTCGATCACCGGCGCCGAGAAGAACACGCTGGGCAGCCTCGATAGCTTTGCGATCGCAAACTGCTCGCCCAACTGGCCAGCCTTGGCTTCGGCGAAATATTCGCGATCGCTGGTGTTTTCGCCGACCACGCCTTGCGGATTACTCGTGGTGAACGAGTGCCCGGCAACAATCTCGCCAGCCGAGTCGGCCAAAAATATCGTATCGACACCGATCATCGCGGCAATGCGGGCGTAGTGTGCGTTGAGGCCAGCGTTCTGGGCGATGTCCGCCGGATTGCGCAGGCGTTCGAGCAATAGTTGACGCGCATTGACCTGCGCCGCCAGCACCATCGGCAGGGCGCGCAGGATTTCCAAGTCGGCTTCGATCCTGTCGCGAATGCGCTCGGCTTGTTCGGTGGTCTGGCTTTGCAAGCGCTGCGCGGTTTGTTGCTGGCTGCGGTCAATCACCCAGATACCGATTATCACAACTGATGCCGTCCAAAGCAGCAGCCACGCCGCAATCCAGCGCCCGCGTTGGGTGTCGGGTTCGGGTTTAATATGTCGGGTTGTTACCATCGCCGCTGATTTGGACCCTGCCGCCCTATGCCTGAATTTGTCACTGTTGGTTGGCGTGAGTATGTCACGTTGCCGGACCTGTCTCTCCCGCGCATTCGCACCAAAGTAGATACCGGCGCTCGCAGTTCAGCACTGCATGCCAGCGACATCGAACGCTTCCAGCGTGATGGCGCGCCCTGGGTGCGCTTTACCACCGCGCCAAACCGGCGCAGCCCGGACAGTTTCACCTGCGAAGCACCGATGCTGGACGAGCGCTGGATTACTGACTCGGGTGGCCACAAGGCCTTGCGGCCGGTGATCCGCACTACTGTAGCGATGGCCGGTATGCGCTGGCCCATCGAGGTGTCGCTGGGGCCGCGTGATACGATGAAATTCCGCATGTTGCTGGGGCGTACGGCCATGCGAGGGCGCTTGCTGGTCAACCCCGCAGATTCTTTCCTGCTGGGTCGTAACGACCCTGCCTGAGCGCGCCACTCACGAACGACAATGGATGTCGCTATGAATATCGCGATCCTCTCGCGCAACCGAAATCTCTACTCCACGCGCCGCCTGGTTGAAGCCGGCGAGGCGCGCGGCCACACCATGCGGGTCCGCGATCCGCTGCGTTGGTACATGCGCATCGCCTCGCACAACCCAGAGGTGCATTACAAAGGCAAACTCATTACCGGCATCGAGGCCGTAATCCCGTGCAT
>JAAFAL010000101.1 GCA_018222345.1 bacterium | reverse complement strand
GTCAGATGGGTATAAGGGACAGTGACGGGTGTGTCTTCGTCCGTCGTGGCGGCAGCATTGGCTGCAACAGGCGGATCATTCAAGGCATTGACAGTGATGATGACGGTTGCAACGGTGGACCGCGCCCCGTCTGCATCTTGGACGGTGTAGGTGAAGCTGTCGGTGCCGTTGAAGTCGGCCGCAGGCGTGTAGCGAATGCTGTCGCCGATGGGCGTTGCCGTGCCATTAGACGGGCCAGTAACGACGCTCTGGGTGCCGCTGGCCAGCGGGCCTTCGGCGTCGGTGTCATTGTTGGTGACATCGATGGTCACCTGCGAGTCTTCATCGACAGTAGCCGTATCATCGTTTGCCACGGGGGCGTCGTTGTCGGGTGTGATTACTAGCGACACGAACGCCTCGGCACTGCCGCCGTTGCCATCGGTGATCTCGTAAATAAAGCTATCCGACGTGGTTTCACCGCCATCATGGGTGTAGGAGAAACTGCCATCGGCATTCAGTGTGAGTTGCCCGTTGGCTGGCGCACTGATTGGCGTTGGTGTCACGCTGAGCAGGTCACCGTCAACGTCCGTGTCATTACCAAGCACGCCAGGCGCCGGAACTGTCGTAGTTTGCCCCTCGACAATCACATTGTCGGAAGTGCCACTTTCGATAGCAGACACCGTATCAATTTGCCCCTCACCACTCGTACCGCCAGTGGTGCGGCCACTCGAAGTATTAATCACCCAGATATTGACGTTATCTGCCACGCTGCCATCGTGGCCGCCGTTGTCCAGCGTGTCCGCCCGGCGGAACGCAATCCGGTCGCCATTGGGCGACCAACTCGGATCAAACTCGCCGATATCCGACGTTGCAGTAATTTGGTTGATGCCGCTGCCATCGAGATTGGCAACAAACAGGTCACTTCCAAGCTCCGGAATGGTCTCGGAGTAAACAACCTGCGTGCCGTCTGGCGACACGTCGGGCACACGATTGAGGTAGCCGAGTTCCACGCCGCTGAAGGTCAGTTGGCGGATCAAACTGCCATCAGCGGAGCTGCGCAAGAACAAGTCGCTGCCGTTGCCGCTGAGCTCGGACGCAACATAGGCGCTGCCATCGCTGGTCAAGGCGACGGCCTGGGTGAATGCTTGTGGTTCGCCCGTGCTGGTAAAGGTGGACGCCACAACCGTACCAACGGTGTTAGCCGCCTGGCCGGTCAGTGACGCAAACGGCGCAACGCGGATTTGCGTTGTGCCGCCGCCACCGGCAGAACTGAAGCGCCACATGGCCGTGCTGCCATCACGCGACACATGCATCCAGCCGCCACCGGTGCCGCCGGGGATCGTCAATACAGTGCGTTGTACGCCCGTCTCAACATTCAATTCCAGGTAACGATGGGAGCCTTGCGCAGCGTTGAGCACGACCTTGCCGGTAGTGCCCACCCATGCAGGCTCGCCGGCTGAGATGCCAAATGGGGAGTCGGGCCCGACCAACAGGTTGCTCTCAGGTACCGAACCATCAGCGCTGGTCTGGCCTAGGTTTTCAGACTGCGTGGCCGGCGCACGGTCGGTACGGAACACGATCAGTTCGGAACCGGCACGCGGGTCCCAGGCTGGGTGCAAATCGCGTGCAGGGTCGCTGGTCAATTGTGTTTGACCGTTGCCTGCGCTGGCGCCAAACGTGTCATCCACAGCAGTTGGGTCATCGTTGACGGGATCGACGGTGATGCTGACATTGGCCGTGGCTTGCCCACCGTCACCATCAGTGATGGTGTAGGTGAGGGTCTCTACGCCATTGAAGTCGCTCGCAGGGGTGTACAGCAACGACTGGCTGTCCTGCGCGACATTGACGTCGCCCTGGCCGGTGTAGCCGTTGATCGCAACAATTGTCAGGCCGGTATTTGGCGTTTCGACATCGCTGTCGTTGGCGAGCACATCCAGCACGTTGTTCTGGCTATCTTCCTGAATGCCTTGGATGTCGTCATCGACCGCTACAGGATTGTCGTTCTGGCCATTGACGCCAATGATGATATCGGTAGTGGCAGACTGATCCTGGCCGTCGTCGGCTCGGTATTGGAACCGGGCGTCACCAGTGAAGTCCTGCGCTGGCGTGAACGTGAAGCTGCCATCACTATTCAGCGTGAGGTCGCCGCCGGGGCTCGTCAGCAGGCCCAAGACCGCCGTCAATGTATCGCCATCGACATCATTGTCGTTGCTCAGCACACCGCTGGCCGCGTCAACGCTCAGGGGCGTGTCTTCGTCGGTTTGGTAGGCATCAGGCGAGGCGTCAGGCGCGTCGTTGACTGGCGTGATGGTGATGTTCAGCGCTGCCGTGGCTGTGGCGGCACCATCGCTCACCGTGTAAGACGTGTTCACCGTGCCGTTGAAATCGACGGCCGGCTGGAAGCTCAAGGACTGCGCGCCCTGGGCAATGCTCAGCACGCCGCTGATAGAAGGTACGGCACCGATCTGGATAATGCTCAGAGGTTCCGGGCCATCAACATCAATGTCGTTGGCCAAGACGTCCACGGTGAACGCTTGACTGTCTTCGGCTGCGCTTACCGAGTCGGCTGTGGCAATCGGCGGGTCATTGACCGGAACAATCGTGATTGCAAAGTTGAGCAGTAGCTCCTGATTGTCCAGGTCGAAATCGAAGCTGTCGGAGATTGTTTCGGTGCCGTTGTGGACATAAACAATCTGTTCCTGCGTCAGCTCCGTTTGAGTGAAGGAATCACCGTTGCCGAGTATTTCCGCGGTCTCGCCGGTTTGGCGCAGCAAATCACCAGCGCTTGGCGACTGCACGACAATAAATTCGATGTCGCCATCGGGCGAATCGGGGTCTGTTGCAAGCAAGTTGGACGCGCCGAGCGGGGCACTGGTGCCTTCGTTGAGCGTCAAACCATTGTTGACGGATAGCTCAGCAGGGTCGTCGATCGGGTTGATGACGATGGTCGCAGTTGCAACGACCAACTGGTCGTTACCGTCGCTGACTTCGAAGGTGAAACTATCGCTGGTTTGTTCGCCACCGTTGTGGATGTAAGTAAACGCACCGTCGCTGGCCAATTGCAGCTCACCGAATGCTGGCGCGGTGATCGGCGTTGGGTTCACCGTCAGCGTATCGCCATCCGGATCAGATGCATCGAATAGCACGCCGGGTGCCGCAATCTCCAGCGTGCCACCTTCATCAAGCTCGAACTGAATATCGTCAACCACAGGCGGGCTGTTGTCCGGTGGCGGCAGGACGATCTCGTCCTCCAACTCTGCCTCTTCCACCGTGACCAAGATAGTGTTTTGGTACTGCTCGAAATTATTGTTGCGAAAGCGCGCAATTTGTTCGTTGAAGTCGAAACTGGGCAACGATTGCGGGCCGTTATCGGTATCGACCGTAATTGGCGTGCCGAAATCCAGGGTGTCGAAGCGCCCATCAACAAGGTCTGTCAGCAGCGCATCGACAACAGGAAAATTGGGTCGTAGCCCCACGCTGATGGCGGTGGCATTGACGAGGTTGGCAAAGCCGCCCAGCGCCATGGCGTACTGGCGGCTGGCGGCACTGGCAGTTGTCGCGGGGGCGATGGGATCGGCGGGCAGGTCGCTGATCGGGTCAAAGCCGAACACTTCGACAGCGCGGGTGCGCGTTGCAGCAAAAAACTCTGCAAAGCGGTTGGATTCAACTGATTCAGCACGTGCGCGTGCGAGCACCATTTGCGAGAACGGCGTAATCGCCAGCGTGTCCTGGCCAGCAGGTAATAGGGCCTCGAAACCCTGATCCTGTGTCAGCGTGATGCGGCGCTTGAGGTCGAAGTTGGGCTCCGGATCTGACTCGTCAACATAAACCCCGCCGCGCGTAATCAGGATGAGGTTACCGCTGGTAGGCCGGTTGGCCAGGGTGAATCGGCCATTGGCGTCCGTCGTTGTCGTCGCCAGCGGGGTCGAGCCATCGATAAAGCCGAAGGCGTTGGCTTCGAAGACTTCAACCGTGGCGCCGACCAACAAGCCCTTGGCGGCCACACCTTGCACTGCGGCAGTTTGCACCGGGGGTGGGGTGTTGCTGACGGGCGTTGTCGCTGCGCCGGGGTCGTCGCCGCCACCGCCACCGCACGCAACCAGCGTCAAGATGCCCAGGCTCAGCGCCACGCGCTGGCCCCATCGAATACCCAGTGCCATGTTGTTCATCGTTTACTGTCCTCCTGACTCTGTCAGGGGTGCTGGGTCGCCAAACACGGCGGATCCGGTGACATCGGTTTGGCCGTTGGTCAAGGTGTAGATCAGCCCGGCGCCCTGTGGCAGGCCGGCGTTGTTGGGTGCCGCAAAAAAGCCACTGAATTGGCCCGAGTTGCCTTGGCTGTCGTTATCCACCGTCACCGATTCGTAATTGCCGCCAAACAGATTGGTGCCATCGGCGATGCTGCCAGTGCCGAAAGCGCTCCAAATCTGATCATTGATCAGCAGATCCACATCGCTTTCGACGGTTTGCTGCGTGAAATTAGCGAACAGCGAGGCAGAGCCCAGCACGCCCACGTTGCTCAGCGTATCGGTGGGGTTGGTGTTGCCAACCAGCGAAAACTCGGCCGAGCCGCTGCGCGTTATCGCCGGCACATCGGCGGTGGCATCCGTAAATGCGTAGTGCAGGCTGGCGTTGTTCAGGTCGATTGCCTGCGCGGGTCCGCCATCGATGGCTACGCTTGCCGTGCCGTCAGCCCAGCGGCCCCAGCGGATGCCGGTATCCGGGTCGAGGCCCTGATTGACTGCGGTGGCGGTTCCGATGCGGTAGTCGCCAGTGCTGGCGCCGTTGTTCGCCGGATGGGCGCCAACGAATGCGATCAGGTCGCCATTGCCATCAACCGCCAGGTTGCGTGTTGTGGCCGCGCCGACAAAACCATCACCAATCTCTCCGTAGGCAATGCTGCGGAAAGGACGATTGTCAGGCTCGGGCTCCGGCTCGTCGTCAATGACTTCCTGTGGCGGCGTAGGCGGGCGGGGCGGGTCAGATGACTCGCTGCCGCCACGTTCAAAACCGCCATCGCCAGCCGCGGAATTATCGACGACTGTTGTGTCTGAGGGCGAATCCGGGCTGTCGCCGTCGTCGGTTTGTTCGCCACCGGTGTCGCCCTGCGCCTGATTGGCATCAGCTTGCTGGTCACCGCTGCTGTCATCACCGTCCTCAGACTCCTCGTCGTCGCCGTCTTCGGTCGGTGGCGGAGGCGTTTCCGTAGTTACATTCTCGTTGGGCGGCGCGTTCGCCGGACGGGTTTGGCTGTTGGGCACATAGCCGAACTCTCCAGCATCAAAGTCGTCGGCGCCGCCATCGTTTTGCACCGTAATTCCACCGTCCCACACACCCAGGTAGAGGCCGTCATCACTGTTGCAGTTGCCAGCACACTGATACACGCTGAAGTCGGTGCCCCGAATACCGATGGTCGCAACCGGAGTTTTCAGCTGATAGGCGGCCTTGTCGCGCCGGCCGATCAAGCCGGTAATGGTACGGAAACCGCCACGAACGAGATTGAGCACCGCGGAGCCGCCGCTCGCGCGGCTTTGGCCAATCAATCCGCCACTTTGCGAGCCGGAATTGGCTTCGTCGCTGGATTCCGCCTCTGCTTGCGCCGCAGCCGGCAGTTCGTATTGCTCAACCGTAAAGCGGGTATCGGGTTTGAGCGAGATCATCGCGCCGTCGGCCATGCGCAGGTGCATGCGGCCGGCTGCTGCGGTTACCAGCGTGTCGCCGGCCTGAATCTGCGCGCCGCGCTGAGCGGCGAGGGCGGTTTGCCCCCGCTCGATGGACGCACCGCCAAGAACAAACAGCACTTTGCCGGCGTTGGCATGGCTGCTCAGTGAGAAACAGGTCAGCAGTGCGGCCAGTATCGCGCCAAACACCGCGCGCTGGCTAAAGGGCAGGCAATACATGCTAGAACTCCTTGGCCAGATTCAGGCCAATGATGCTGCGCTGGTAGTCAAACAGCACCGCTGTAGATTCGTTGTCGATGTAGCGAACAGAGGCACCCAGGTCGAGGCTGTCCCACAGCAGGCGCTTGAAGGTCAGCAGCAGGCTGGACGTGAACTGGTCGTCGTCGCGTTGTGCGCCAAGAAACAAGCCGTCGAACTCGGATTCGACGTAGCCCAGGTTCAAGACCAATTCGAGACTGTCGGCAGGTGCAGCCAACAAGCGGCTACGTACGCCGGTCAAGCTGCGCCCATACGGCGAACCCGGCTGGTTGGCGACATCTCTGCCCACCAGGCCGCTGAACGACACCAGCGCACGGCCGCCCAGCGTGCGGGCATAAGTCAATGCCCCCAGGCGTTGATTGACGTCCTGCACATTGACGTCATCGGCATACCGAACCACACCAACGCGGCCGGTCAATCCCAGCCGTGACTGGCCGAAACGGCGTGCCACTCCCAGGTCGGTACGGATGCTGCGGTTGTTGAACGCATCGTCCAACAAGGTATAAGCACCTGCGACGCCAACATTGGCGCTCCAGGCATCCCAGGTGTAGGTCTGGCCAAATTGCCCAAAGGCCGTGGTTGCATCGACGAACTCGGCATCCGGATATTGGCGATGGGTCAGGCCCAGGGCAGTGCTCAAGGTTGCCGTTTCGGTCAGGCGGGCGGCGTAGCCAATGCTGGCGTCAGCGCCATACACCGGCGACTCGATCTCGCGGCTTTGATCCGTGTGCGTGATCGGAATACCACCCAACACCACCTGCGAATCACTTGTCGCGGCATTGGCATTGCTGTCGTAGCCCGCGACTGCGGCCAGGCGCCCGCTCCAACCCAGGCCGATATTGGCAACAGTGGCGCTGTCAATCTGCTCGCGCAGCACTTGCACCGCAGTTTGTACTTTGGGCGGCGGCTCGGCTTGTTCTACGCGGTCCAACTCCAAGCGCGCGGCATCATAGTCACCCAAGGCGATGTGAGTGCGTGCCAGATCCAGCCGTGCGCCGGCAAAACGCGGCTGCGCAAACACCACGCGCTGCAAGGCAAACGCTGCTTCGCTGTAATAGCCGGCATCCAATGCGGTTGTGCCCAAGGCGTAGTCGTATTCGGGGTTGCCGCCGAGTGTGTTGAGCTGCGCAGCGAGCAGTTCATAAGCACGCTGCGCGTCGCCGGCCTGCTTGGCCGACGCCGCAGCGGCCACCGCCCTGCGCGCACGTGCGGCGTCGGCCGTACTCACTGGTGTAGCGGGCGCTAACTCCGGGCGAGGCGCTGTCGGCCGTATTTCCTGTTCGGCAGCAAAGCCTTGCTTGATGGTGTCGATTGGCGCACTAGCGGGCGGCGGCGCAACGCCGACAACTTGGCGCCCAACGTCAGACCGTGGCAGCAACAAGGCGTCGCGCATGCGTAAGCGGTTGTTGCTATCGAACACGGTCGGATTTGCCGCCAGCATCAAGCGCGAAACCTGAGCGTTCGACAAGCCAGGAAATTCGTCAGCGAGCTGACGCGCAACCTCGCTCAGCGCGGTGCCACGCTCAAAAATATCGGTTGTGCGCTGCGCATTAGCGGCAGGTGCTGCCACAATGCACGCACAAAGTCCCGCGTACACAAGGGCTTGCGCCCAATTGTTTCCCCTGACCACGCCCGATCCCCTTTAGGTTTGATTAAGTCAGCATCTCTTTATAGCGCTCGCTACCGCGCCGCACAACGTAAAAGGACGTGAATCTGATCAGTGGTCTGCTACACTCGCGGCCTGCGAATCCAAGCAGGCACCCACGTTGATTAACACTTTTGCACGCGCCGCCATATGACCGCGCTAGTTGCTGCTGCGAGCCACCGCAGACCCCCCGCGTTTTTAGCCCTGGCCACAGGCGATGTGTTTGCCGGCCTTGCCGTTGGCAAGCACGGGACCACCGCCGGCGAAGCGGTGTTCAACACCGCGATGACGGGTTATCAGGAGATTTGCTCCGACCCGTCTTATGCCGGCCAACTGGTGGCATTGACCTATCCCCACATTGGCAACGTTGGCACCACCGACGAAGATGACGAGGCGGGCAGGCCACATTTCGCCGGCTTGATCTTGCGCGAACCGCCACGCACACCGAGTAATTGGCGCGCACAACAAGACCTCGATAGCTATCTGGATGGGCACGGCATTGTTGCGATTGCCGGCATCGACACGCGACGCCTGACCCGGATCCTGCGCGAGCAGGGCGCTCAAGGCGCCGCCATCGTGAGCGGACCGGACGCCACGGCTGATGCGGCATTGGCCGCAGCGCGCGACGCGCCGTCGCTGGCGGGTGCCGATCTCGCCCAGCAAGTCACGACGGCTGAAACCTACAGTTGGGAGCAACCGACCTGGCGCGGCGACCGCCCCGCGCTAGATAAACACGTGGTGGTTTACGACTTTGGCGTCAAACGCAATATTTTGCGCATGCTGGTCGATGCAGGATGCAAGCTGACGGTCGTGCCGGCAAAAACACCGGCGGCTGACGTGCTGGCGATGCGGCCCGATGGCGTCATGCTCTCCAATGGGCCGGGCGATCCCGAGCCTTGTGATTACGCCATTGCGGCTGCGCGCGAGTTGCTGGCCGCAAAAATGCCGCTGATGGGCATCTGCCTGGGCCACCAGATTCTCGGGCTGGCTTGCAATGCGAAGACCGTAAAGATGAAGTTTGGCCACCATGGCGCCAACCACCCCGTGCAAGACAAGGCCACCGGCCGCGTGTGGATTTCATCGCAAAATCATGGGTTTGCCGTCGATTCCGAGACATTGCCTGACAATGTAGTTGTTACTCATGTGTCCTTGTTCGATGGCAGTTTGCAGGGCATTGCTCGCACCGATGTTCCCGCCATCGGCTTCCAAGGCCACCCCGAGGCCAGTCCCGGGCCGCACGACGTGGCATCGCTATTTCAAGAATTCGTAGCCCTCATGGAGCGCGCATAGTGCCGAAACGCACCGACATCCAATCCATCCTCGTCATTGGCGCCGGCCCCATCGTCATCGGCCAAGCCTGCGAATTCGACTATTCCGGCACGCAGGCCTGCAAGGCGCTGCGCGAGGAGGGCTTCCGGGTCATTCTGGTCAACAGCAACCCGGCCACGATCATGACCGACCCGCACTCGGCCGATGCGATCTATATCGAGCCGGTGCTGTGGCAGAACGTCGAAAAAATCATCGAGCAGGAGCAGCCTGACGCCTTGCTGCCCACCATGGGCGGTCAGACCGGCTTGAACTGCGCGCTGGACCTAGCCAATAACGGCGTACTCGACAAGCATGGCGTCAAGCTTATCGGCGCCGACATTGATGCCATCGACATGGCCGAAGACCGTGACCGTTTTCGTGCCGCCATGGACGAAATTGGCCTGGAGTCTGCCAAATCCAAGACTGTCGGTACCATCGAAGCTGCCCGCGAGTTTCAAAAACAGCTCGGCTTCCCGGTGGTCGTACGCCCGTCGTTCACCATGGGTGGCAGCGGTGGCGGCATCGCCTACAACATCGACGAATTCGAGGAAATCACTCATCGCGGGCTGGACATGTCGCCGACAACCTCGGTGCTGCTCGAAGAATCGCTGCTGGGTTGGAAAGAATTCGAGATGGAAGTGGTCCGCGACAAGGCCGACAACTGCATCATCATCTGCGCCATCGAAAACCTCGACCCCATGGGAGTGCATACAGGCGACTCGATCACTGTGGCGCCAGCGCAAACGCTGACCGACAAGGAATACCAGATCATGCGCGACGCCAGCCTGGCTGTGCTGCGCAAGATCGGCGTCGAAACCGGCGGCTCCAACGTGCAATTTGCGGTCAACCCCAAGGATGGCCGGCTGGTCATCATCGAGATGAACCCGCGGGTGTCGCGCAGCTCGGCGCTGGCCTCCAAGGCCACGGGTTTTCCGATTGCCAAGATCGCCGCCAAGCTGGCAGTGGGCTACACCTTGGACGAGCTCAGCAACGACATGACTGGCGGCGTGACGCCCGCCAGCTTCGAGCCCAGCATCGATTATGTGGTGACCAAGGTGCCACGCTTCACCTTCGAGAAATTCCCTCAGGCCGACAGCCGCCTGGGTACACAGATGAAGTCGGTGGGCGAGGCCATGGCCATTGGCCGCAACTTCCAGGAAAGCTTGCAAAAAGCCTTGCGCAGCCTGGAAATTGGCGCCGACGGCTTTGATGAAGTGCTGGATGATCCGACCTCAGCGGAATCGAAATCGGCAATCCTGGAGGCGCTCGGCACGCCGCGCGCCAATCGCCTGTGGTACGTGGCCGAGGCCTTCCGCGCCGGCATGACGCAGGCCGAGATCCATGACGCCTGCGCCATCGATCCGTGGTTCCTCGAGCAGATCGGCGAAATTCTTGACCTCGAACGCCAACTGGCCGACAAAACCCTGGCCGAGTTGGACGAGGCCGACTTGCGCCTGGTCAAGCGCATGGGCTTTTCCGATCGCCGTCTGGCCAAGTTGATGCGCACTAGCGAGGACGCCGTACGCCGTCGCCGCATGCAGGCCAATGTGCGGCCGGTTTACAAGCGTGTGGATTCCTGCGCGGCGGAGTTCCCGTCGGCCACCGCCTACATGTATTCCAGTTACGACGACGAGTGCGAAGCACAAGCCACCAACAACAAAAAGATTGTTGTGTTGGGCGGCGGGCCGAATCGCATCGGGCAAGGCATCGAGTTTGATTACTGCTGCGTGCATGCCGCGCTGGCACTGCGCGAAGACGGCTACGAGACCATCATGGTCAACTGCAACCCCGAGACCGTCTCAACTGATTACGACACCTCCGACCGCCTGTATTTCGAGCCGCTGACCTTCGAGGATGTGATGGAAATCATCGACCTCGAA
>JAAFAL010000100.1 GCA_018222345.1 bacterium | reverse complement strand
GAACACGATCTTCCCCGTGGGCGAACAACTTCCTCACTGACGTCGCATCTGCCGTCACGAAAATGCCTGGGCGGCCTCTACCCCGTGTAGGCCTGGGTTGAACAAAGCCTGCACCCGCTTCTGCAGGTACTCGGTGGCGTGCTCGCGATACCACCGCTTGCGCATCGCCCGAACCCGCTCGGGGTCGCGCCCTGGGCATCGAATTTCCAGCCTTCCTGCGCGTAGCTTCACCCCTGCGGGCCGCTCATCCAGCACCTTCAGCATGTAGCGGCGGCCCAGGTACAACACCTGCTCACCACTGATCACCCGCTCACGGTCAGGATTGCTACGGCGTCCCTCCAGATAGCGGTATACCCATCGGGCACGCCTGCGCACAGCGGCTCGGATCGCCGTACCTTCGGCATGCGGCGGGGCACTGACCCACACACCCAGCATCGGGTCCAAGTGAATGCGGACTGTGTGCGGGCGCTGATTGGTGCGACGCACCTCAAACTCCAAGCGCTCCTGCCCATACCGGATGGCCATCCACTCCTGGCCTTCAATTGCTTGGACTGCCGTCATGCCTTACTCGCACCTACGCGAATCACATGAATAATCTGCTCAACCGCCTGGCTCGCGCGCTCCATACCCAAGCGTTTGAATAGGCCGGGCAGCAGTGCCTTGCGCACCGCTTTTTCCAGATCCACTGGGTTCACGGAGTGCTCGCCCACTAGCCGATTGATGGTGATGTCGATCTCGCGGGCATAGGCCACGTAGTCGTCGAGGGCATCGCCAGCGTCGGGGAACTCCTCGCCGAGCAGCAGCTTGAGCACACCAAAGTACTTGGCAGGGTATGGCTCGCTGTGCAGCTCGCGCGGCAACCCAGGCACTTCGCCCGCCTGCATCTGCGCTTCAGTGTCGCGGAACAGGGCAAAGAGCTTATGCGGGTGATCGAACAATGACTCGGCGTGCTCGATGGCCTGATTCAGCAACTCTGAAAAGGCCTTCTTCCCGTAGGGGTCATCGTCCAGCGTTTCATCGATGGTGCGCTTGATCCGCGCGCGGATCAGGTCGGCCTGGTTGCGTGCCTTGTCGTCGCTCCAGGTTGAGGGGTCGCTGTCGTCCTCGCCCTCCGGCTCCATAGCTTTGTCGATGCGATAGATCGCCTGAGGTTCGGCCACCCCAACGCCCATCACGTGCTTGTCGATCATCGCCTTGATGCGTGCGTCAAAGGCTGTGTAGTCCACACGTAAACCCGCGTCATTGCGGGCAATACGGCGCAGGCGCTCAAAGAACTCAATATCGCGCTTGTAGGTTTCGATGTCGGCTTCCGAAAACGCGCTGTCCTGATAGATGCCGGCCGAACCCAAAGCCACCTGCAAGCAATTGGCAAAGGCCCGCAAAGCGTCCTCAAATTCGTCGCGCAACTTGGCGCGGGTATCGTAGCTCTCGCCGTTGTCGTCCTTGGCGAATTTGGGCATCAGCACCTGGCGGTACTGCTCTTGGTCACCCTTGTTCTTCACGCCGCTAAAGAACGCCCATACCGCTTTGTGCAAGCGGGGCAACTGCTTGTACTCCGCGCTCACCTGGGCATAGAGGCCCTGCAGGTCATTCGCGTCGTAGCCCGATTCCGACTGTTCCTGCATCTGTCGGTAGGCGTCGATGGTCATGTCCAACTCTTTCAGGATGCCGCGGTAGTCCACCAGCAAGCCGTGCTCCTTGGCATCGTGCAGACGGTTCACTCGGGCGATGGCCTGGATCAGGTTGTGCTGCTTGAGGGGCTTGTCGATGTAGAGCACTGAACAGCGCGGCTCGTCATACCCGGTGAGCAGCTTGTCGACCACGATCAGCAACTGCGGATCATCCGATTGCTTGAACCGGGTCTTCACGTCCTCGGTATAGGCCTTCTCACCACGACCACCCACATGCTCCTTCCACCACCGCTGGATCTCAGGCATGGAGTCGTCGTCGATGGTTTCGTGATTTTCCCGAGTGTCCGGGGCAGAGATCACCACCGCGCTGCTCACCATCCCGATCTCGTCTAGGTAGCGCTTGTAGCGCAGGGCAGATCGCTTGCTGTCGGTGGCCAACAAGGCCTTCATGCCGTTGGTGACGTTGGCGCGAAAGTGCAGCGACAAGTCGTGGGCGATGAGCTCGATACGACCGTCCGCCCCGTGCACCGCGCCTGCTTTGCCATATTTCTTCTTCAGATCAGCGCGCTGCTGGTCCGTGAGCCCCAAAGCGATACGGTCAAACCAGGCATCAACCGCCTCGTCATTGATGACCAGATCCGGCCGCCGCTCCTCGTAAAGCAGCGGTGATACGGCCTTGTCTTTCACCGCTTGCTGCATTGGGTAGGCGTGTACGATGCCGCCGAAGCGCTGAGCCGTCTTCTCATCCTTGAGCAGCGGTGTACCGGTGAACGCCACATAGGCTGCGTTGGGAAGGGCCTGGCGCATGCGCTCGTGCGTCTCGCCACCGTGGCTGCGGTGGCCCTCGTCCACCAGCACGATCAAGTCATCACTCGGGTTCTTGCAGGCCTCCAGTTTGGTCGCGGTGCGGAACTTGTCGATGATGGAAAACAGAATGCGGTCGTTGCCGGTGCCAATGCGTTTGGCCAGTTGGCTGCCGGTCGTGGCCTTCACCTCGTCCAGCTTTCGCGCCGTACCAAAAGCGCCGGTGTTCACGAACTCCCGTGCCAATTGTTGTTCCAGATCCACTCGGTCGGTGACCACAATGAATCGGCATTGCCGCAAAGCCGGTTCCAGAATCAGCGCCTTGGCCAGTAGAACCATGGTCAGGGATTTACCTGAGCCGGTGGTATGCCAAATCACACCACCCTGACGGCCACCGCTCGGGGTGCGTTGCTGCACTCGCTCCGCCAGACGACGAACACCGAAGAACTGCTGGTAGCGAGCCACCAGTTTGCCTTTGACCTTGTCGTAGACGAGGAAACGGCGGGCCAGGGTCAGCAGGCGATCAGGGCGCAGCAAGGAGACGATCAGCTTGTCCTGGTTGCTGACAGTAAGGCCGGGCTTCTCGATCTCTCGAAAGTACTCGCCCATTTCTGGCGGGCGATGACTGAACTGGGCTGCCCATTCGTCGCTCGATAGCAGACGATTCTTGATCGCCTTGAGCGCGTCGTCGCCAATCTCTTCTTCGCGCCACAGCGCCCAGAACTTTGAAGGCGTAGCCGTCGTGCCATACCGTCCGTCGCGGCTGTCCACGGCTAACAGCAGTTGGGCGTAGGCGTAGAGCGCCGGGATCTCCTCGAGCCGTTGATTTCGTACATGCTGGCTGATCGCCTGCGCCAGCATGTCGGCGTTCATATTGTGCGGATCGGGCCGCTTGGCCTCGATGATGGCAAGCGGGATGCCGTTCACGAAGCACACAATGTCCGGCACGCGCTTGCCGGTACCTGCGCTGTTCTGCATCGGGTACTCGTCGGTCACGTGGAAGACGTTGCGTTCAGGCTGATCCCAATCGATCAGCGGGATGGTCACCGATGCCGTCGCGCCATCCACGAACTCGGTCACCGTCACGCCCAGCGTCAAGTGCTGGTACAGCGTCTCGCTCGCGGCGAGCAATCCATCCACCATCGGCGGGGCCGCGAAGCGGCGGATAATGTCTGCGACTGCATTGGATGACAGCTTCCGCCTGCGGCCCTTCCACACGAACTCACGCGCCTGAAGGGTTTCCAAGAGCACCTGCCGCAGCAGCGGTTCACTGGTTTTGCCACGCCGCAGCTCGGTTGCTGCGTCGGGCGTCAGGTAGCTGTAGCCAAGGCGCTGGAGCAGGAGCAGCGCCGGCAGCTTAGCGGCGTAGTCTTCCAAGGTGTTGGGCAGCGGACTCACGACGACGGCGAGAGTTGTTGGATGTGCACGTCTGCCGCGATGCGGTCGAGCACGGCCTGAACCTGCGTTTCCACGAGCTTTCCGTCACGGTAGTCCGCCGGCGCCACGAAGTTGACGCGCCCCTCTTGATGCAGCTTTTCGGCTGTGGCTTTTCCACGCCGGCTCTTTGGCTTGTAGACAGCCAACGCGTGGCCACCCTGTTCCTTCACTAGCCGCATGCAGGGCACGTCAGTCTCGCCATCGCCCAGGTACAGCATCCGCGAAAACGGCACCGGCCGTTCGTCTTGTGGCATATACGCATTGATGAGCTTGTTGTCCCAGAGGTTCAGCGAACCTTTATTGATCCGGAACAGGCACTGCGTCTTGGAGGTGTAGTTCAGCGCGACTGCCGGTGCGATGGCCACGTCGTTGGCGTCGTACAGAAATGCGGAGGCATACACATGCTCGAAGTGTCCAGCGATTGGGCTGCCCTCGACCATCTCTCGGATTCCCGACGACACGATGTAGTGCTTCACCGCCAAGCCGCGCTGCCGTCCGTATTCGTTAACGCGTTGGAACCAGTCCGCAACGCCGTCAAATAGCTCAATGTCCTGCCCGTACTTTTTGATGTCATTGCGGCGAATGGGCAAATCGGCTGCCTTCGCCTTCTGCAGCATCAAATTGAGATACGCCAAAATGGGATCACCGTCGCAGGCCTCCGAAAGGCGGTTCACCTCGGCCCAGAAGTCCTTCGGCTTCATGCCCAGGTCAGGGATGAAGTTGAACTCCTGCATGTTGGTCGGCGATAGGGTCCCGTCGAAGTCATAGGCGATCGCGACTTCTGTGTGCTTGCGGCTCATGCGTCTGCCTCCGACTCATCCAGCAGCGGCACGCGTCGCTTGCCGGTGAGCAATTGCTGCATCAGGGCGCGCTTTTCAAGTTCGAGTTTTGCTCGGTAGGCCTCATAGCCCGATTCCAGTTCAGCCGCGAGGTCGAGCACTTTCGCGATGGCTTTCTGCTCGTCGAGCGATGGCAGCGGAATCTTGATCGAACGAAATCCTGCCCACCGCAGGCTGCCTCGTCGGTCCACTGACGCGTTCGTCGAGGCGGCAAACCGCTGCCTATAGTGCTCGGTCTTTAGGAGCTTGAAGAGGTAACCGGCGTCTACTCGGTCCGGGTCAGTTTCAAAGACCGTGTAGATCGGACTGACCAAGCCAATGTCTGTGACGTCCTGCAAACCGATCGACCCCTCCTCAACGTGGTTTGAAGGAAAGCCGAACTGGCCACGCTTGATGACCTTGTAGCCTGAAAGGTCTTCACTGAAGACTTGCTTCTTGAAATACTCCAAGGAGTTCACGAAGCCGACGTGCTTAGAGCAAGCAAGAACCGTGTGCTTGGCACCTGAGTTGTTTCGTACTGAAACCTCCGTGGCGACCCGACCAATTGAAATAACATCCCAATCAGTCGGGAGCTCACCAACGGGCGTTAGGTGTCGCGCCGCACACGAAAACCCCGGCAGCCGCCGCTTGCCGGTCAGCAGTTGCTGCGCCAGCGCCTTTTTCTGCTGGCGGGCATTTTCGATGAGCTTCTGACAACACGCGATCGCCTGAGACCACAAGTTAATTGTCTGGACAATCTGACTTTGCTGACTTTTGGGAGGCAGTGGGAGGGGTAGAGCTTTGAGTCGGTGAGTATCCAGTCGCCCCGTGCCATGCCCTGCAGCATCAACCATTTGGAGCACTTTCGGCTCCATTGCCTGCATGAGCAGCAGCGAATATTCATCAAGGACTTCTGTGCGCTTCGGGCGAAGCTCTTTCACATCTTGGTTGAACGAGGCTGGCGCATCCAGCAATACGACTGGTAGGCGTTTGAACAAAGTCATCCCGCGGGTGAGGACTAGTAGCGAACCTGCGCGTGCATGCTTAGCTAACTCACTACCTTTCTGAGTCAGTGACAACTGGGTGGCCGAAATTTGAGATTTCTGCATGTCCTTTGCTGTCACCCACGGGTAACAACCACCCCAGTTCTCAGAATCTTTCTTCGAAGGAGTATTGCCCGATTTCAGTTCAAATAATGAACCCAACTCATGTACTGACCAATCACGCGGGGTCATAACCCAACCTCGCCAACGCGGCCGACAAATCTTGGTTCAGGCTCTCCAGCTGGACAATCAGATTCTTTCTATCCTCCACCAACGGTGCCAGCTCGATCTCCTCTTCTTCCTCAAAGGTATCCACATACCGAGGAACATTGAGATTGAAGTCGTTCTCTCGAATCTCGTCTAAGCTCGCGACATGGGCGTACTTGTCCACGCTCTTTCGCTCTTGAACCGTTTTAATCACGCGAGCCAGATCTTCTTCGCGCAGGCGGTTCTGCGTCTTGTCTGCAGCGAAATCTCGGCTGGCATCAATGAATAATATGTCCTCAGAAGGCTTGCCTTTGCGGAAGATCAAGATGGCTGCAGGAATACCGGTGCCGTAGAACAACTTCTCCGGCAGGCCGATGACAACATCGAGCAAGTTCTCCTCGATTAGCGCCTTCCGGATGCGACCTTCGGCTGCAGCGCGGAATAACACACCGTGCGGCACGACCACGGCCATGCGGCCGGTTGTCGCTTTCAGCGTTTCGACCATGTGCAGGATGAAGGCGTAGTCGCCCTTGGACTTGGGCGGCACACCGCGTTTGAAGCGGTTGTATTTGTCATCGCTGGCACCGTCCTGCCCCCACTTGTCCAGCGAGAACGGCGGGTTTGCCACCACTACATCGAAAGCCTGCAGGCTGACCGCATCGGTATCGGGGTCGCCTTGGACCAGTTTGGGCGCGCGCAGCGTGTCGCCCCACTCGATGCGGTGGTTGTCTTCGCCATGAAGGAACATGTTCATCTTGGCCAAGGCCCAGGTGCTGCCAATGGCCTCTTGCCCGAAAAGGGCGTAGTCCTTGCTGCCGTGCTTGTCGCGCACTTGGCGGCCACACTTCATAAGCAGTGAGCCAGAGCCGCAGGCGGGGTCGCAGATTTGATCGCCCGGCTGCGGCGCGACCAGCTCGGCCATCAAGTTGGAGACTTCGGGCGGGGTGTAGAACTCGCCCGCCTTCTTGCCGCTGGTGGCGGCAAAGTGCTTGATGAGGAACTCGTAGGCATTGCCGATGACATCCAGGTTGCCGACCCGGGCTGGGCTCATGTCCAGATCGTCGCTAGCAAAGCCGGTGAGCAGCTCGTTGAGCACGGCGTTCTTGGTGGCCTCGTCGCCGAGCTTGCCGGTGTTGAAGCTGATGTCCTGGAACACGTCCTTCAGCTTGCCGAGGTTAGCTTCCTCGATGGCGTGCAGCACGCGGTCGATGCGCTCGCCGTTGCCGGGTTGCTCGCGGCGTTCCCACAGGCTGTAGAAGTTGGCGCGGGCCATGTCTTCATCGTCGCCAATGCCGAGATCGGCCATGGGCAGGGTGAAGCGCTCGTTGGCGAGCAGCGCTTCGATCAGCTCGGGCTCGTCGCCGTGCTCCGCTTGGTACTCGTTGTAGTGGTGCTGCCAGACATCTGAGATGTATTTCAGGAACAGCATCGTCAGGACGAAGTCCTTGTAGATCTCTGGGGCCACGGTGCCGCGGAAGGCATCGCAAGCCTCCCAGACGGCGTCGTTGATCTTCTTCTGGCTGATGGGGGTGCCAGTGGTTGTGTTGGTAGTCATGGTCAATCCTTGTTCTGTGTCGCGGCACGCCAGGTGACGGCGTCCACGAGCTGGTCATTCAGGGTTAGCAACTGCTCATAGGCGTTGCGTTGTTGGGTGCGAAGCTGGTCTGCGGCGGCGATGCGGCGCTGAACATCGAGGGTTGGCACGAGCACGGGTAAGCGAGCCAATGCCTTTTTGCTCACGAACGGAATCTGCGTGCCCTTGGCAAGGCGGCGCATGGCGTCGAGTGTTTTTGGGTGACGTAGCAGCCAGAGCAGATAGTCCGGCAGCAGCGAGTCGCCAGTGCGAATCACCGCCACACCTTGGGCTGCGATAGCCGGCGCTGGTGAGTTGAATAGCGCCGCCCGGTGAAGCTGCCCGCGGACCTGCAAAAGCAGGTCCCCGGGTTCGAGGCGGTACTTGTCGTACCTCTTATCGTCATGCACGACCACGGCGGAGCCAGGAACACCCTGGACCAGCTCGGTGCCGGCTGACATGTCGGACACGTCTTTGAGCTGAAGCACGGTGAGCGAACCACCCGGCTCGGACTCGACCTTGCCGCGCCACGCGTAGCCGCCATCAACCTTGGCAACCTGATCCAGGGTGAATTCCATGACTACACCAGATCGCAGGCTTCGGAGTTGGCTGCCTGTGCAGACCCAGCGCCGCCGTTCAGGCGGCGCTGTTCCTTAGGAGCCTCGTCGTCTGCCTCGCCCGGCAGCGCCAATTGCTCCATCTGCGGCAGGGCAGCACCGAAGATGCCTTCGAGATCGCCGTACATACCGGAAATGCCGTCACGCATACGCACAAGCTGCTTGTCGCGCTTGTTCCAAATGCGCTGCATCGCTGCCTGCTCCTTGGTGTGCGCGTCCTGCATCTCCACCAACGGCTCGATCACCTGGCGAACGCGGGCCTGGAAGTCCTTGCCGGTGAGGTAGTGATAGGCGTGGCGCTCGGTGGTGTCACGCGCGGCCAACGCCAAATTGGCGCGGGATGAGTCGAACAGCCCCGCACGTAGCGCCATCGCAAGAGGCACTGCTGACCCCAATCCAGATACCCAAACCTCGTCGACAATGCCGAAGCTGTCGACGGTCTCGGGCAGTGCCTCACTGACCAGCACGCAGGTATCCGCTGAACTGTTGCGCTGGTCGGTGCGCAGCTTCGGCAACCAGTCCCCCGACCAGTTCTTGGTCTGCTTGCGCTCCCACAGGATGGTGCCGATCTGGCGGCCGGTGCGGGTGCACACCTTCTGCAGGATGTCGGCACCCGACTGCCCGGATTTGATGCGCTCGATGGCGTCATCTGGGAAAGCCGAAGCGAGCTGATCGGCCAAGTCCCGCTCTGCCACTTCACCCTGGAGCTTCTGCGACCCTGACACACCGGCACGCTGTAGCTCTTCGATCCGCTGATTCAGCTGAGCGAGCTTGGCGTCCTTTTCCTGGATGACTTGGCGATTCTGATCCGCCGCCTCTTTGGCTGCCTGGTCTCGCGCTTTGGTGAGTTCAGCGTTGAGGCGCTGTTCTACCTGAAGAGAAACGGTGCGCTTCGCTTCATCGGCTTCGCGCTGGGCCTTCAAGGCAGCTTCCTGCGCCGTTTCTGCCGCCTGCAGTTTGGTCGCTTGCTCGGCAATCTGATTCTGCAGTTGGGCTTTGTCGCGCTGTGCCTGTTGCGTCGCCTTTTCCGTCGCTTCCTTGGTGGCGGCCACCCGCGCATCTGCTGCAGCACGCTCGATTTGGAGGTCCAGCTCACGCTTCAGCGTTTCAGCTTCGGCCTGGGCTTTGCGCGCTTCACGCTCACGATCCTGAGCTTGCTTCAAGCGAGCGTCACGCTCGGCAACTTCCGCCTTGCTCTCATCCAGCTCCGCCTGCATCTGGGCTTTGAGCTCCGTGCGTGCCTTTTCGGCAGCGGCGGATTCGAGCTTCTTGCGCTCGGCCGCGAGAGTGGCTTTTACCTCACCCGTTGCGGCCTCCCGCTCGCGCTGAATGTAGGGCGCTGCGAGCGCCTCGGTCAGTTCGAAATGTTCCCCGCAGTGTGGGCAGGGGATGTTTACGTTGGTCATAAAGACTCCGTTGTCGTGGACGGCGGCTATTGACCGGAGACGAACAATCAGAGACCCTGATTGGTGATACGACGCCTTGGCCTTCGCTGCCTTGGTTGAGTTCAAAAGCCTCCAGACGTGCGACCGCCTGGGGGCTTTTCTGTTTGCATGAAGTCCATTCATGGTTGTTGGGGCTTCAGCGTGGCGAATCATTGCACGGGCGTTTTCAGCCTGTCAACTCAGATATTCATTTTTTTCATTCACGTATTTACGCGCGAGGCGCTCGGACTGCTTCGGGCGACGCATATCGGCCGGTTTTGGGTAACCCCACCCCCTTATTTGCCGTGGTTTTGCCCCCGCCAGGCGGCGCCGCTGGCGGGATCAAACGACCCCACTAGCTGCTTAGTGGGAAATCACCGCTAAGCATCTGTATTGAATGGGTTATTTGGATTCGCCAAAAAACGAAATAGGGGGTTTCACTGACCGCGGAGAACGTCGGAAACGGGATTTTGGGGTGACGGCAGCGGGATAAATGTCCGGTCGCGTGCCTTTGAAAGGCACACGCATACGGAAGTTGACCCATGTCGACACTTACCCCAACCCAAAAACTCATCTTTTCCGCAATCGGCGGTGACCCCATCCGCCTCACCGGCACCCCGTCTGAACAGATCGCAGAGCTGCTAGTCGCCTGGATCTGGTATTGGCGCTACTCGCCATCTTGGGTGTTGGAGGCGCTGCTGCAGCGGAGCCCTGGCACCGTCAGCAAACACCTTCGCAAACTGGAACGTACTGGCCTGGTCGCGCGTCGCAAGATGCCCGGCCGACTCCAGAAAGCGAAGGACTTCCCGGAATGGGATGTCTGGACTTCGGGCGCAACAGCGATGCGCGAGCAAGCCGTCAACCGCCGATGCCTGCCCAAGCCCACGCGGCATCCGCAGCCGGCCGCCTTCCCGCGCTCGTGGCGCAACGACATGTTGACCCAGATTCTTTCGCTGTGGGTGGCGCAGCGCACGCCGATCAAGACGATCGCTTGGGAGTGCCAATCGCGCGCCTACGACATCTACGACCGGAGCGCGTGGCACAAAGCCCCTGACGCAATTTTGGAAACCATGTCGGGCAGCAAGCTGACGATCGAAGCTGAATTTACCCCGAAGGATTCGTTCGCAAAGAGGGAGCCGATGATGCTGCGGATCAGCGATGACCTTGCCGCCGGCAACTATGACATGGTGCTGATCGGCACCTGTGAGCATTACGTTCATCGCTATTTGAACGCGATCGACGATGCGCTTGACGAGCGCGAGGAAAGTGTCGAGGTGCAGCTCGCGAAGGATGATCGTGAGCGGATTTTGGTTGTCGCGGTCGACGAGTGGTACCGGCTGCATCGCGCGCGTGGTCGCGAGGGCAAGAAGGGCCTCTATCAGATCGAAGAGGACCTGTTGTGATGAGCGCTAACATACGCAAGCAAGAGC
>JAAFAL010000099.1 GCA_018222345.1 bacterium | reverse complement strand
CCACCACACTGCCCTGCGCCGCAGAAGAACGCGGTGTAGTCGGTGCCGCGGATACCAATGGTGGCCACAGGTGTCTTGACCCGGTAGGCGCTTTTGTCACGCCGGCCGATCAAGCCCGTGAGTGTTCGGAAGCCGCCGCGTAGCAGGGTCATCACCGCATTGCCATTACGGCTGGCAACGGTGGGGTCGGGCCGTGCTCCGTCAACAGACACGCCGGGTTGGTCCGCATCGTCGTCCTTCAGGTTGTACTCGTCGATGGTGAACCGGGTGTCGGGCTTGAGCGCAATCATCGCGCCGTCGCGCATGCGCACGTGCATGCGGCCGGCCAAGCTGGTAACCAAGGTGTCGCCGGGTTGCAACAGCGCGCCGCGCTGTGCGGCAACCGACGTTTGGCCACGTTCAATAGACGCGCCACCGATCACCAGCAAAACCTTGCCGGCGGCTGCGCTGGCCTGCTGCGCAGACACGCTGACGGGCACCAACAGTGCCAGCCCCAAAATCAGCGCCAAGGCGCTAAAACGGAATTGTTGTGGATTCATGGTCATGGCTAAAACTCCCGGCCCAGCATCAGGTTGACACTGGCGCGGTCATAGTCGAACAGGGTCAGCGTTGACTGGTTGTCGATGTGGCGCAGGTTGCCGCTCAGGTCCAAGCCCCAGGGCAAGCGGTTGCGCAATCGCAAACCCAGGCTGACGCTGGTCTGATCATCTTCGCGGTCACGCGTGGCGAAACTGAAACGGCCCGAGTAATCGGATGCCAGATACGACACGCCCAGCGTTCCACGCAGGTCGCGCGTCATGTTCCACACCGCGTTGCCGCGTGCGCCGACAATGTCGCGGCCGTAAGGCGACCCCGCCTGGCGCTCGGAATCCGTACCGCCAAGCACCGTCAGCCCCAACAGCCAGTTGCCGGCTGGCGACCAGCTTGTGCCGAGCGTTCCGAGCAACTGATTGACGTCCTGGATGGCGAGGTCATCGTTGTAGCGCTGCAAACCGACGCGCAGGCCGAGGTCGATGCGCGCAGCCCCCACTAAGCGGCCGATTCCAAGATCGGTGCGAACGCCGCGGTTGTTGAAGCGATCGTTCAGGACTGTGTAGTTGCCCGACACGCCGACGCTGCCAATCCATGACCCCCAGTTGTAGAGCTGGCCGACTTGCCCGAACAGCGAGGTCGAATCAACAAATTCGGCATCGCTGTAGGTGCGGTGGCTGGCGCCAAGGTTGGAGAACAAGGTGACCGTCTCGCTACCACCCAGGCGGCGGACATAGCGCAGGTTTGCATCGGCGCCTGCAACGGGCGTTTCGATGGCGCGGCTGTTGGGCGACAAGGCAATCGGTTGCTGGCCGATCAGAACAACATTGTCGTCCGTTGCAGCATTGGCATTGCTGTCGTAGCCAGCCAGCAGCGAAACCCGCAGGCTCAAGCCCAAGCCGGAATCGGCCACCAGTGCATTGTCGATTTGCTCGCGCAGTACCGCCACCACGGCTGCCACGCGCGGCGAGGGCTCGGCGGCATCAACGGCGTCAAGTTCTTTGCGGGCTGCGGCAATGTCGCCCAACGCCAAATGCGCGCGGGCAAGGTCCAGCCGTGCGCCAGCAAACTGCGGGCGGACAAACACCACACGCTGCAATGCCAACGCGGCTTGTGAGTAGTTGCCGGTTTCCAACGCTGCCAGCCCGAAGGCGTAATCGAAATCAGGATCGCCGCCGAGGTTGCCGACTTGCGCCAGCAAACCATCGTAAGCTGCCTGCTGGCGGCCTTCACTGGCGGCACGCAAGGCATCTGCCATGGCCGCACGTGCCTCGGTTTCGTTGGCCTGGATAACAACGGCGGCGGTGTCGGACCCACGGTCTGCGGGCTGCGGCGCGGGCGCTACATCCTGAGCGGCCGGCGTGGGCGTCGGCGCAGGTGGCGGTGCAATGCCAAGCAATTGCCGGGCGACATCTGCCCGCGGTAATAGCAGCGCCGAGCCGCCCTGCGCGCGATCACTGGCATCAAACTGCCCGGGGTTGGCACCGCGCAGCAAATCGGTAATTTGTGCCTGCGTTAAATCTGGATAGTGTTGTGCAACCTGTTCCGCCACTCTGACGATCGAGGTGCCGGCTGGCACCGGGTCGATCACCTTTGGCGCGGCGGTTGCCGCATGGCTGGCCAAGGCCACGATAATCCCTACCAGCCAATAAACGTGCTGATTCACTCCCCTGCTCCCCTGTTGCAGACCCATCGAAGTTTGACATAAAGCTAACGCAGCAGCCTGGCTCGGGCAAGCATTCTGGTCCAATTGGGATGATTAGAACGTGAAAGCCCGCTGTTGCGCGGCGGCGCTGGCTCGCACAGGCGCGAAGCTTTGGCGGTGCATTGGCGTTGGCCCCAAGGCTGCTAGCGCGCGCAAATGCGCGGCCGTGCCATAGCCTTTGTGCTGAGCGAAGCCGTAATCAGGGTATTCGTCGTCCAAGGCCACCATGCGCGCATCGCGGCTGGTCTTGGCAAGTATGGATGCGGCGCTGATGCATGGCTCACTGGCATCACCGCCAACAATTGCGCGGGCCGCCACCGACAGCTCCGGCGGCACGCGGTTGCCATCAATCAGAATCGTGTCGGGTCGCTGGCACAACCCAGCCACCGCCCGCTGCATGGCGGCCATGGTCGCCTGCAAGATGTTCACGGCATCAATTTCGGCCACTTCGACATGCACAACAGCCCAGGCCCTTGCGTGCGCGCGGATCGACGCGGCCAGCGCATCACGGCGTTTTTCGCTCAAGCGTTTTGAATCATTCAGCCCCGCGATCGGCTGCGCGGGGTCAAGAATGACCGCCGCCGCAGTCACCGGGCCGGCCAAGGGGCCGCGCCCGGCTTCATCGACACCTGCAACCCAGGCCACGGTCAAATCGGCCGGCCCTCGGCTATGGCCAGCACGGCGTCGGCCGCGCCCTGGCTGGCACCACGCGCCAACTGCTTATGAATATCGGCGTACTGGTTTGTTTGCCGCTGCGCGTACGCCGGACGCGTCAGCAATAGATGCGCCGCACTGGCAAGCATCTCCGGCGTAGCGACATCTTGTAACAGCTCCGGTGTTGCCGGGTCGGCGCTGAGCAGATTGGGCAGCGACACGTGGTCGGTTTTCAATAGCCCGGCATCGAGCAACAACCACGCGGTGAATGCATTGGTCGCGTAGGCCACCACCATGGGCCGCTTGCTCAACAAGGCCTCCAGAGTCGCGGTGCCGGAGGTAATCAACACCGCATCGCTAGCGGCCAACACGGTGGCCGCCTGGCCATCGACACGCTGAACCTCGACACCCGCATCGCGCGCATGCTGCGCAAACAAGGCATCGACCTTGGCATTGGCCATCGGCGCGACAAACCGCAGATTGGGCAGGCGCTTTTGTAACAGCGCCGCTGCCGCAGCGAAGCGCGGGCCGAGTTGACTGACCTCGCCGCCGCGACTGCCGGGCAACAGCGCCAACACGTTCGCATCCGCGTCGATACCCAGCGCGGCACGGGCACCGGCACGGTCGGGTTGCATCGGCATCGCGTCAGCCAGGTGGTGGCCAACAAAACGAACCGGCACGCCGGCCTGTTGGTAAAACTTGGCTTCGAATGGCAGTAGGCACAACATGCCATCGACGGCCTGCTTGATCCCCTTGATGCGCCCCTGCCGCCACGCCCACACCGACGGGCTGACGTAATGCACGGTCTTGATGCCGCGCTGGCGCAGCCGTTTTTCCAAACCGATGTTGAAATCCGGCGCATCAATACCGACGACGACGTCCGGTTTGCGGTCGGCGATCTCGCGAACCAGGCGTTTTCGCAGCTTCAGCAAGCGCGGCACTTCCTTGAGCACTTCGGCAATGCCCATCACCGACAAGGCATCGATCGACTCGATTGCTTCGCAGCCAGCGGCCTGCATCTTCGGGCCGGCGACGCCGAAGCATTCGATGTCGGAATGTTTTGCGCGCAGTGCCTCGATCAGGCCGGCGCCGAGCGTGTCACCGGAGGCCTCGCCGGCGACCAGCGCGACGCGCAAACTCATCAGCGCTGAAGCCCGCGCTGGCTGGCCTCGATGAACGCAATCATGCTGGCGATGTGGCTGTTGTCGGGCATGGCCTTGAGCTTTTCCAAGGCGTCGGAAATCTTCAGGTCGCTGCGGTAGATCACCCGATAGGCATCCTTGATCGCTTTGATGTCGTCACGCGCAAAGTCACGCCGCTGCAAGCCGCGTGCATTGATGCCGCGCGGCACCGCCGGGTTGCCATCAACCAGCACGAACGGCGGCACATCGCGATCCAGCCCCGATGCGTAGCCAGTAAAACTGTGCGCCCCGAGCCGGCAGAACTGGTGCACCAGCGTGTAGCCGCCGAGGATCACCCAATCGTCGATTCGCACATGCCCAGCCAGGCTGGCGTTGTTGGCGAAAATGGTGTGATTGGCCACCTGGCAATCGTGTGCGATGTGGCAATAGGCCATGATCCAGTTGTGGTTGCCCACGCGGGTCACACCCTGTTCTTTTTTAGTGCCGCGGTTGATGGTGACGTATTCGCGAATGATGTTGTCGTCACCAATTTCGGTGGACGTGCCGTCATCCGGTTTGGCGGTCATGTCCTGCGAGATTTCACCGACCGATGCGAACTGAAAGATTTGGTTGCGCGCGCCAATTTTGGTGTGTGCGCCGATGACAACATGCGGGCCGATGCGGGTGTCGGCGCCAATCTGCACGTTCTCGCCGATGATGCTGTACGGGCCGATAGTCGCAGCATCGTCAATCTGCGCACTGGGGTCCACAACCGCAGTGTCGTGAATCACGGTGCGGAGATTTCTTCTATCGGCCGTGCGGCGCACATGAGTTCCGCCGCACACACGAGGTCGTCGCCAACCATAGCCTTGGCCTCGAACTTCCAGATGTCGCGCTTTGTGCGCAGAGCCCGGCAATCCAGAACCAACTGATCTCCCGGCTCAACCACGCGCTTGAAACGTGCCTTGTCGATGCCCGCGAAGTACAAAATCACGCCGTCTTCGACGGTAATACCGGTGGTGCGCACAGCCAGCAGGCCGCAAGCCTGCGCCATCGCCTCCAGAATCAACACTCCGGGCATTACCGGCTTTTGCGGAAAGTGGCCAGCGAAAAACGGCTCGTTAATCGTCACGTTCTTCATTGCCACCAGGCGGTTGCCGGGCTCGAATTCGAGCACACGGTCCAACATCAGGAACGGGTACCGGTGTGGGACCAGCTTCATGATCTGGTGAATGTCGGCGTAAGGTTTGGTCACAGTTTGTTCTTGTCGGCCTTGTGCGCCGATTCTAGCGTGTTGACGCGCGCGTTGAGTTGCTCGATGCGGCGCAGCCGCGCGACCTGCTTGCGCCACGACGCATTGTCGGTGGCCGGCCAACCGCCGGAATACATGCCCGGCTTGGTGATATCGCGCGTGAGCATGGTGCCGCCGGTGAGCACGACATCGTCGCAAACCGTGATGTGGCCGCTAATCATGCAGGCGCCACCAATCATGCAGCGCTGGCCGAACGTGGTGCTGCCGGCCATGCCCACGGTGCCTGCAACTGCAGTGTGATCGCCTAGCACGCAGTTGTGGGCAATTTGTACCTGGTTGTCGATCTTGACGCCGTTGCCGATCACGGTGTCGTCCAGCGCGCCGCGGTCGATGGTGGTGTTGGCGCCAATCTCGACATCGTCACCGATGCGCACACTGCCAACCTGCGGCACATCCACCCAACCTTGCGGGCTGGGCGCCATGCCAAAGCCGCGGCTGCCGATGACGGCGCCCGGCGCAACTTTGCAGCGCGCGCCCATGGTGATTCCGGCGCACAACACGGCGTTGGCGCCAATCTGGCAGTTGTCGCCAACCGTCACGTCGGCTTCGATAACGGCGCCAGCGCCGACGCTGCAGTTCGCCCCCAGCGTTGCGCTGGGGTCAACATGTGCAGCCGGGTGGATGCTTGCAGGCGTGTCGTCCGCGGTGAGGTGCGTCGCGACGTGTGCGTAGGCCAAGTACGGGTTGCGCGCAATCAACCGGTTGCCGGCAAAGTCATCGGCGTCTTGCTCGGCCAGGATGACCGCACCGGCGGCGCATTCGGCCAACAATTTTTTGTATTGCTTGTTGGCCAGGAACGCCAGCGCATCTGGCCTTCCATTAGCCAGCGTGCAAACGCCCGTCACGCGGTGATCGGCGTCACCGCGTAATTCCAGGTCGAATTGCTGGGCCAGCTCGCCCAGGGTGGCGCCGCCGGCCATAGCTGCTTATTGACTCTCGAGCCGCTTCAGGATCGCATCGGTGATGTCGATCGTGTCACTGGCAAACACGGGGTCTTGCAGCACCAGATCGTAGCCGCCGGAACTGGCGACATCCTTGATCACGGAGGAGATCTGGTTCATCAGCGTGCTGGCCAGCTCCTTCTCGCGCGCTTGCAGGTCTTCACGGAACTTGCGCTCGGTGTAGTTGAAGTCCACGCGGCGGTTGTTGATGTCCTTTTCCATGCGGTTGCGCTCGGACAGGCTCATCACATCCTGGTTGCGCTTGAATTCGTCGATGTCTTCGCCGAGCTTCTTGGCCTCGGTTTCCAAGGCTTTGGCGCGGTCGGCAAAGTCGGCTTTCATCTGCGCTTGTGCACGCCGGTACTGCGGTGATTCCTGCAGCAGGCGCGCCGATTTGATCACGGCAATTTTCATTTCGGCGTGGGCAACGCCGCTGAACACCGCACCGCCGGTCAGCAGCGCTGCAGATACGAGGGTTACGAGTAACTTGTTCATGATGGGATCTAGTTGGTTTGGGTTGGTGGCGCCAGCTTAGAAGCCAGTGCCAAACGTGATCTGGAACCGATCCAGCTCGTCGCCGGGCTGGTCGTTGATCGGGATGGCGTAACTCAAATCGAGCACGCCCAGGAATGGCGTGAACCACGTGTAAGCGATGCCGTATGAGCGGCGCAAGTCAGCAAACTCGAAGTCTTCGGGCTCATTGAAGCTGTTACCAATGTCGAAGAACACCGACAAGCGCGTGCTCTTGTTATCGGTTTCCAGCGGCGTCGGAATGATGACCTCGGTTTGCGCGTAAGTCCGCAACTTGCCACCGAAGGGGTTGTTGAATGGCGTATCGCGCGGCCCCAGCGTGCCATCGCGGAAACCGCGGATCGACCGCGAGCCGCCAGCAAACAAGCGCTCGTATGGCGGGATGTTTTCGGTGTCGCCGTAGCCATCGACGTAGGACAGCGAGTTGTTCAGTTCCAGGAACAACCCCTTGTAGATCGGCACATACGCCTGGTTGGAATACAGGGCACGTACAACCGTCAGGTCGCTACCGGGCAAGGTCACGTCGAGGTTGAGGCGATTAAGCGACCCGCGGGTGGCGAAAATCGTGCGGTTGCGGGTGTCGCGGGCAATACCGGTGCGCAGTTCGTAGTTGTAGAACTTGGAGCCTTCGTTGATCACAAAGTCCAGCACTTCGGTGGCGGTCGAGGACGGGAATGTCGTCACGGTGACGGCTTCCAGGCCGCCGCCCAATCGCACGGAACTGAACTCGGAAATCGGGAAGCCGTAGGTCAGCGAAGCGTTGCCGGTGTTGGTGTCGAAGCCCGACGAGAAACGGATGACCTGCTCGGACTCGCGGTATGACAGCGCAATGGTGCGGCTGATGCCGTCTTCCGTGGCATACGGGTCAGTCCAACTGCCTGACACCGAGCGCGAGAACTCGTTGCTCTCCACCGAGGCGGCAACGCGATTACCGGTGCCGAAGAAGTTGGAGTGGGTCACATTACCGGTGACCAAAAAGCCCTGCGAGCCAGAGAAGCCGACGCCCAGTTGCACCGAGCCTGGTGGGCGTTCGGTGATATCGAAGCTGACGTCCACCAAGTCCTCGGTGCCGGGTACGGGTTGGGTATCAACATTGGCTTCTTGCACGAACGGCAGGCGCGCCAAGCGCGTGCGCGAGCGCTCGACTGCCACGCGCGAGAACACCGCGCCCTCGAACTGGCGCATCTCACGGCGCAAGGTTTCGTCGCGCGTCTTGATGTTGCCGGTGAAGTTGATGCGGCGCACATAGACCCGCTTGCCAGGCTCGACAAAGAAATTCAGCGTGACGGTTTGCGCGTCTTCGTCCAACTCGGTCAGCGGGCGCACCTCGGAGAACGCGTAGCCGTAGTTGGCCAATGCATCGCTGATGATGCTGCTGGCCTCGGTTGCCGCCTTGCGCGAAAAGATATCGCCCGAATTAATCCGAACCAGGCGCGGATAGACCGATTCCGGCAGGATCAGCTTGCCGGAATACTCGACGTCGCTGATGGTGTACTGCTCGCCCTCGAACAAGTTGATCGACACATAAATGTCTTTCTTGCTCGGCGACAGTGACACCTGCACCGACTCGACATTGAACTTCAGATAGCCGCGATCCAGGTAGTAGGACGACAGGCCCTCGAGATCGCCGACCAACTGTTGCTTGGAATAGCGGTTGGAACGCTGAAACAGCTTCCATGCCACCGACTCTTCCAGCTTGAACGCGTCCAGCAACTCTTCGTCGCTGAACGCCTCGTTGCCAACAATATTGATCTGCTTGATTTTCGCCACCGAGCCTTCGGTGACATCAATCTTGATATCCACCAGGTTACCCGGCAGGTCGGTCACCGTGCTGTCGATGGCGACGTCGTAGTAGCCGTTGGCGAAGTACTGGCGGCGCAATTCCTGCGTCACTTGATCCAGCACCACGCGGCGATACAACTCGCCTTGCGCCAACCCGGCCTTGGCAATCGACTCGTCCAGTTCGTCGCCCTTGATCTTGCGGTTGCCCTCGATCTCGAAGCTGTTAATCGCCGGGCGCTCGGTGACGCGAATGATCAGCGTGTTGCCCTCGCGGCCTAGCGCTACGGTCTGGAACAAACCGGTGTCGTACAGCGCACGGATCGACTGCTGGCCAGTGCGCGCGTTGAGTTCGTCGCCCTCGGTGATCGGCAGGTAGGTGAGCACCGTGCCAAGCTCTAGGCGCTGCAAGCCCACAGCCTCGATCTTGTCGATGGTAAAGGCATCATAGGCTTGCGCAGGCAACGCTAGCAGCCCGGTAGCAAGCACGACGAAAACGGCAAAAAACCGTGTCAATTTCACGGGATCAATCTTCCTGGGTAGTTCAGCCGATGAGCCGACTGATGTCGTTGTAAAAAGCGAGGCTCATCAACATGAATAGCAGCACAAGGCCCACTTGCTGGCCGATCACTTGCGTGTGTTCGGACACTGGGGAGCCTTTGAGCAATTCGGCGAGATAATACAGCAGATGGCCGCCATCTAACACCGGCACCGGCAGCAGGTTGAGCACACCCAAGCTGACGCTGATGATGGCCATGAAACTCAAAAATGTAACCAAGCCGGCGCGGGCGGTGTAGCCAGCGTATTCGGCAATGTGCAGCGGCCCGGAAATATTCTTTACTGAAACGTCACCGGTGACCATGCGGCCCAGCATGCGCAGCGTCAGCACCGACATCGTCCAGGTTTGGTCGATGGCGCCTGGAATGGCCGCCAGCATATTGTGGCGGATGGTGGTTCGGTCTTCGTCCAGCACTTGCCGGCTGCCGCTGATGGCAATGCCGATCTTGCCGACGGTTTCACCGTCTTCAAGCTCACTGCCAACGGTCAGATTCAGTGGCACGGTCTGGCCGTCACGCAGCACGTCAACTTGTACTTGCTGCCCCGGGCGTACGCGCAGATAGTCGATCAGAGCGCCTGACGAACCCATCGCCTGGCCGTCGATGGCGACGATTCGGTCGCCGGCTTGCATGCCCGCTTGCTCTGCGGGGCTGGCGGCGACAACGTCGCTGACCTTCGGCTCTGTGCTCGCAAAGCGCGGGGTCATGCCCAGCGTTTGGAACAGCGTTTGCGGGTCGGCGCTAACGTCGGAAAAATCCAGCGTGTAGTCGCGCTCCACGCCATTGTCGCTAGCGCGCAAGGCCACCGGGCCGCTCGTCAACGCCGCTTCGATCAACTTGGGCCGCAAGCTGTCCCAACTGTCGATGGCGTCGCCGTCCAGGGTTTGCACCACCTCGCCACCGCGCAAGCCGGCGTCGTGGGCCAGGCTGCCTGCCGGCACCGTCCCAAGCGCCGGCAAAATTGCGCTCGTGCCGACGACAAACACCAGCCAGTAGGCGACAAATGCAAACAGGAAATTGGCCGCCGGCCCGGCAACAACGATAGCGATACGCGTCCACACGCCTTGGCGGTTGAACGCCCGATGCGCGTCTTCGGGTGCAACATCGCCCTCACGCTCGTCGAGCATTTTCACGTAGCCGCCAAGCGGAATGGCGGCAACAACGTATTCGACATCGTCCTTGCCACGCTTGCTCAGCAGCGGCTTGCCAAAGCCGATTGAATAGCGCAGCACTTTGACACCCAACCGGCGGGCCACCCAGAAGTGGCCATACTCGTGAAACGCCACGAGTGCGCCCAGCGCTACAACAAAGGCGCCAGCCGACCACAGGAGGCTGAACAAAGTACTGTCAAACATGCTGGCTTCGACCACGCGCAGCGGCAAAAGATTCAGCGATGACTTCGCGCGCATGCTCACGGGCAAGCGAATCGCAGGCCGTGATGCTGTCCAGGCAATCCGGCACCGCGCTACTGGCACCCTCGAGCACGGTGTCGATGACCTGCGCAATCTGCGTAAAGCCAAGGCGCTCGGCCAAAAATGCTTCGACGGCAATCTCGTTGGCGGCATTGAGCCGGATGGCCGCATCGCCGCCTGCAGCCAGGGCCTGCTCGGCCAAAGCCAGGCAACGGAACTGGCCGCGGTCTGCAGTGCGAAACTCCAGGTCAACGAGTTGCGCCAAATCCAGTGCCGGCACGCCGCTGTCCACACGCGCTGGCCAAGCCATCGAGTAGGCAATCGGCGTGCGCATGTCGGGCATGCCCAATTGCGCCAGCACCGAGCCGTCGGCCATGCGCACCAGCGAATGCACCACGCTTTGCGGGTGCATCAGCACAGCCAGGCGCTCTGGCCCGACACCAAACAGCCAAGCTGCTTCGATCAGTTCCAGGCCCTTGTTCATCATCGTTGCGGAATCAAAGCTGAACTCGCGGCCCCTCGACCAGTTGGGAGGCGC
>JAAFAL010000098.1 GCA_018222345.1 bacterium | reverse complement strand
CGGCGCAAATCCGCCACGCTGGTGCCGGAATCTTCGGCGGCTATGTACAGGCCATCCAGGCGATCGACCGCTTTGCCCATGGCTTCGAGCAGGGCGTCGGTCTTGGCGCTACGCGGGTCACCAATGATGACCGACTTGCCACCCCCCAGGCCCAAATTGGCCATGGCGGATTTGTACGTCATGCCGCGCGACAGGCGCAGCACATCGGTTAGCGCAGCCTCGCTGCTCGCGTAAGGCCACATGCGGCAACCGCCCAGTGATGGGCCGCGGCTGGTGTTATGCACGGCAATAATGGCGCGCAGGCCTGCCGGGCCGTCCTGCACCACGTGCACGCATTCATGGTCGTCGAAATCGGGATGGTCAAACACGGGTGTAAAACGGTTTGGAAAACTAGGGCGCGAATTGTCGCATAGCCGCGCGGTTAAAGCGTTCTGGCGCGTTAGGTGCTAGCCCGGATGTTTCACGTGATGCGCAGCATCTGGCGCAGGATCGGTTGTTCTGGGCGCCGCTCTGGACTGAGAAACATAGCCGTAGCTATGTTTGGAAGGAAGAGCAAGCCCAGAGCGGCCGAGACCAGTCAGATGTTGTGCAAGCGATGCTCAGGTACAAACTGGTTCTTTAGAGAAGCCTGAATTGTTATTTACAATCATATTGTTGCATGCGCTAACAAGCGGTCACGTAAAATATTCGGGCTAACTGTCGCCAACGTCCAAGCGCTGGACTTCATCCATCGCCTGTTTGGTCGCCCAACGAGACCGCATGCCGCCATATTTTTCGCGGAACTTCTCGCCATCGCGAGTCATACGCAGCACCAGCGGGTCGTCTTGCTCGACAGACAAAAAGTCGTCTTTGAGCAGCAAATCCAAACCGTGGATCAACATGTCACGCGGCAACTTGGCCTCGGCCCAGTCAGAAAACAACTCGCTGAAACTGCGCCGCGGATTTTTGCTGCTAAACCGCCGGATCAAGTGCTTCATCAAGTGTCCGTCGCCCGCTGTCAGCAATGCGCGCCGCTCGGGGATAACCGTGCGTGCCAGGCGCGTCAGCCCGCGCGGCGCTGGCTTGCCGCGGGCGTACAAAGCGCCATCGCGGGTCAGCTTGAAATAGGTGGCGAATTCTTCGCGCACCATCTCCACGTGACCGTCACGCACGAGGATATCCAATGCCAGGCGCAAGTCTTCACTGCGGCGCTCGGCTTCCATCCAAAAGCGCGCCAGGGTGCGGGCAATCACCTCACCGCCTTGTTCGATTTTTAGCTCGCGATAAACATCCAGCACTTGGTTGCGCAGCGCGTATTCGGTGCGCTGGTTCTCCCGCTCGGCAGGCGGTTTTGCCTTTGCCGGTTTGTACTCGCCAAAGTCACCCAACGCGGCTTTGTGCCGCACTTTGGTGATGTGCTCGTAACCTTTGTCGCTAAACCGCAATGATGGATGCTGGCCAGCGACCACTTCGAGCATGTCGTTTTCGATCAAGGCCTTGAGCGCACGCGCCAAATCGGCATCCGGAAACCCGGCCTGCGACCATTTGAACTTCAGCAGCGCAGCCTCGATGCCCTCGGACACGGTGCGCACCGAGCCGTTGATCATGTTTAAGACCGCGTTTTCAGCTGGTTTATCCGAGAACTTGAGCAGCATCAGCCCTCCCCGGCTGAGTGATCGTGCGTGCAAGTGTGCATCGCCTGCGGCGCGAGTGCCAGTCAGCTTGGCGTATTTTTGCCCCGCTCTGGGCGTGGCAGGGGCGGCTCGGCGTCGTTGAGCATCGCCGCCTGGCCTGGGAAGCGAACTGCACAAATTGTCGCCACATGGCATACCCCAACGGCAACGCCCATCGCAGCCGTATAATTCCGCGACAACCCACGCCATCCCCCACGAGCTTTCCCCAATGCGCGAACGCCTGTTCCAATTGTATTCCGCCGTCACCGTGCAACGCCCGTGGCTCGGTGGTGGCTTGGTGCTGCTCGGTTTCATCGCCGCGCTTTGGCATGCGCAAAGCTTCCGTCTGGACGCCAGCGCCGATTCGCTGGTGCTGGAGGGCGACAGCGACCTGGCCTACTACGACCAAGTCACCGACCGCTACGGCTCGTCGGAATTTCTCGTTGTCACCTACACACCAGACGGGGAACTGTTCGCCGACGAAACCCTGCAAACGCTCAAACGCCTGCGCGACGATCTGGCGGCGATTGAGGGCATCTCCGAGGTCACCAGCATCCTCGACGTGCCGCTGATCGAAAGCCCGCCGATCAGCCTGGCGCAAATCGCCCAAGGCGCGAATACCCTGCTCGACCCCGAAACCGACCGCGAATTGGCGCGCAAGGAATTCCGCACCAGCCCGCTGTACAAAAACCTGCTGACCAGCCAGGACGAGCAGACCACCGCGTTGCAAGCCACGCTGGCGCCTGCAAAGGGTTTGGCAAAACTGGATGAGCAGCGCACGGCCTTGCGTGCGCAGGCTGCGGCGGGCGACCTGGCTGACACCGAAGAACTGGCTGCAGTGGAGGATGCCTACAAGGCAACATCGGCTGCACGGCAGGATGACCTGGCCCGCTTGGTCGGCGAAACCCGCGCTGTGCTGGATGGCTACCGCGACGACGCCACCATCTTCCTCGGCGGTGTGCCGATGATCGCCGTGGACATGATCAATTTTGTCCGCAAGGACATCCAACTGTTCAGCCTGGTGGTTGGCGGCATCATGATTCTGCTGCTGGCAGTGGCATTCCGCCGCGTGCGCTGGGTGTTTGTGCCGGTGGCCATCTGCGTGGTGGTGAACCTGTCGCTGGTTGGCCTGCTCGGCTTCATGAGCTGGCCGGTGACCGTGGTGTCGTCCAACTTCACGGCGCTGACGCTCATCATCACCTTGTCGCTGACCGTGCACTTGGTGGTGCGGCACTTGGAACTGCATGCCGACAACCCGGATGCCAAACAACCGTGGTTGCTCGATCAAACCCTGCGCAGCAAGTTTGCACCGTCGGTGTTCACCACGCTGACCACCATGGTGAGCTTTGGCAGCTTGATCATTGCCGATATCCGGCCCGTCATCGACTTCGGCCTGATGATGGTCTGCGGCGTGTTGTTGGCACTGCTGATCGCGATGCTGCTGTACCCCGCGCTGCTGTCACCCATGGGCGCAGGCACGCCGTCAATCAGCCGCGAAGACTTCACCGCCAAGCTCACGCGCGGCATGGCCAACACCATTGAGCGTTTTGGCACGCCGGTGCTACTGGTCTATGGCGTGCTCATTGTGGCTGCTGCGGTTGGCATCAGCCGGCTCGGCGTCGAAAACCGCTTCATCGACTATTTCGACAGCGAAACGGAGATCTACCAGGGCCTGGTGCAAATCGACAAGAAGCTGGGCGGCACGACGCCACTGGAAGTCATCATCAACGCCCCGGCGCAATTCCTGGAAGAAGACGCCGAATACCGCGCCGAATTCCCCGACAGCTATGCCGCCGGCGGCTTGAGCGCCAACAGCTACTGGTACAACACCACTGAGCTGGAGCGCGTCGGCGAGATTCACGACTACCTGGACAGCCTGCCCGAGACCGGCAAAGTGTTGTCGATGGGCACCACTGCGGACGTATTCACTTCGCTCAATGGCGGCTCACCACTGTCGAACTTCCTGCTGGCCATCGTCTATAAGAAAGCACCGGCCGACATCAAACAGGCGCTGTTCGACCCCTACCTGTCGGACGACGGCAACCAGTTGCGCTTTTCCATCCGCGTCATCGACTCGGACAAGAACCTCAATCGCAATGCCCTGCTCAACAAGATTCGCAGCGACCTGACCAGCAAGTTCGACCTGGCGCCCGAGCAAATCCGCCTGGCCGGCCTGCTGGTGCTATACAACAACGTGCTGCAAAGCCTGTTCGAGTCGCAGATTCTCACGCTGGGCACGGTGTTCGTGGTCATCCTGATCATGCTGTCGCTACTGTTCCGCAGCATTCCGTTGGCGCTGATCGGCATTACGCCGACACTGTTCGCCGCCAGCGTCATCCTCGGCCTGATGGGCTGGCTGGGCATCCCGCTGGACATCATGACCATCACCATTGCGGCTATCACCATCGGCATCGGTGTGGATAACACCATTCACTACACCCATCGCTTCGTCGAAGAGCTGCGCAACGAACCCGACCGCGGCGACTACTGGGTGGCCATTCGCCGCACCCACGGCAGCGTCGGCCGGGCGATTTATTACACCTCGGTGATCGTCACCGTGGGCTTTGCCATGTTGGCGCTGAGCAACTTCGTGCCGATCATTTACTTCGGCCTGTTTACGGGCTTGGCGATGGTGTTGGCACTGGTGGCCAACCTGACCTTGCTGCCGTTGTTGTTTGCCAAGTTCAAGCCGATTCGCCTCGCCCCCAAATGAACCGCCTACTGAAATCTGCGCTCGACACGGGCCTGGCTGCCAACCAACTGGTGACCAGCGCGGCCAGCAATGGCTTCGACCGCATGTTCCGCACCGACAGCTTGGTGCGCAGCGCGCTCACGCCATCTACGATCATTCATACCCGGCAACCCATGGTTGTGCGGCACTACAAGCCATTGGAAGAATCGCTGATTCCGCTGAATGACGGCAGCGACATGGAAGTGCGGGCGAAACAGCGGCCCGTGCCCATCGTCATCGTGCCGCCGTTGGCTGCGACCTCGCTGGTGTTCGACCTGATGCCCGAGCGCAGCCTAGTGCGCTATTTGCTGGCGCATGGCTATGCGGTGTACATGATCGACTGGCAGCAACCGGGCAAACAATTCACCCATTTGGGCGTGAAAGACTTTGCCGAGGATCTGATGGGCGAAGGCTTGGCTGCGGTGCGCGAGCATGCTGGCGCGGCCGACATCAGCCTGCTGGGCTGGTGCATGGGCGGCTTGTTTTCACTGATCTACAGCGGCTTGAGCCACGACGACCACATCCGCAACATCGTCACCATTGCCGCGCCGATCGACAGCCGCCAAGGCGGCGTGGCCGGGCAGTTGATGGCCATGCTCGACACGCCTGTGAAGCTGGTGCGCAAGTACACCAACTTCCGCATCCACAATGTCGATCCCAAGTATCTAAACGTGCCCGGCTGGATGAATGCGCTGGCCTTCAAGCTCACCAATCCGGTGGGCAGCTTGACGACCTACGTCGATTTACTGACGCGGCTTTGGGATCGGGAATTTGTTGAGGCGCACACGACAACCAGCAACTTCCTCGACAACATGTTCGACTACCCCGGCGGCATTGTGCAGGACTTTTTCATCAAGCTGGGCGTTGACAATGACCTGTCGCGCGGCCGCATCGAGATTGGCGACAAAGTCTCGAACTTCGACCACATCGACGCCTCGGTGCTGGTGATCGCTGGCGAGGCCGACGCCATTGTCACCCCCAAGGCGGCACACAAGATCATCGACCTGGTGGCCAGCAACGACAAAGAGTTCGTCGTCGCACCAGGCGGCCACGCCGGCGTGCTGATGGGCGGCAAGGCGCAGCGCGCGGTATGGGCTGTTGTGGCAGATTGGCTGGAAACACGATCCAGCTGAAGTTTGCGCCCACTTTACCGGCCGGCGGGTATGCTGGACGCCCAAACAAATTACGTGGCCGCCTGCCCCAATAGTGAAAACCGCGTGCGCATCGCTGCTGCTGATTACTGCCTGTGCAATCGCACCGGCCGCGCTTGCTGCGCCGCTGCAACTGCATCAGCAGGCCGACGTGCTCGCTGACCCGACTGCAGCAGTCACCTTGGACGCATTGCTTGCAGGCGAGTACGACGCTCAATTTGTTCCCGGTGGTGAGCTATTGCCGGAGATCGGCCCGACCCGCGAACAACATTGGCTGCGCGTACCGCTGCCCGCCGTTATCAGCCAAGGCCAATGGCTACTCCGTGTCGATGAGGTCGAGCTCGACACGCTGTGCCTGCACTGGCCGGTGCAAGGCGCACGCTACGACAGCCAGTGCACCGGCCTGCGCAAGCGCCAAAATGCTGGCCGGGCATGGCATAGCGACTATTTGTTCGATGTGCCAGCAGCGCTGGATGCCACCCGGCCGCTGTACGTGCGTGTGCAGAGCAATACCTGGCTGACAGTTCCGCTGGAGGCCACCGAGCTTGACGCCTTCATGGCGCAAAACCATCACCAGCAGTTTCGCTGGGGCGTTTACCACGGCGCCTTGGCAGCGTTGGTGATCCTGACGCTGCTGGCCTGGGCCGACCAGCGCCGGCCTGTGTTGCTGCTTTTTGCGGCACAGCACTTTGCGTTTCTAGTGGTTTCTTTCGGCTGGCAAGGCCGGCCGATGGAATACGCCAACTGGCCAGCAGCCGCATGGTGGACTGCCAATGCACCGGCGGTGGCCATGGCCTGTTACTTGATGTTGGGCGTTGTTCTGCACCAACAATTGCTGCGCAGCAAACGCCGTATGCCACTGCTGAACCGGCTGGGCAATGTGCTGAGCATCGGCGCGCTGTTTGCCGCTCTTGCCGGCGCAGTACTGCCGATCTGGGGCTATTGGTTGCTCGGGCCACTCGGCCTGGCCTACGTGGTGCTGGTGCTTTGCTACGACATCGTCGCCATCCGCCGCGGCATTGTTGCCGCGCGTTTCGCCCTGGTCAGCATTGCCGTAATGCTGGCTGCAATGCTGTTGAAAAGCTTTGAAGCCATGGACGTCGAACTGGTCGATCCAGCGGTGTCTCTAGGCATGATTCGCGTGGGCGCGTTGGTATCGGGCCTGTTCATGCTGATGGCGCTGGGCGCCGACATCCGCGCCGTGCGCCAAGCCAAACGCGATGCCGAAAACCATTTGTTGCGGCGCACGCAAGAACTGGAAGACATCAACGTCGAGCTGCTGGAGTTCGCCTACGTGGCCTCGCACGACCTCAAGGAGCCATTGCGCGGCGTCAGCGGTTTCTCGGGCCTGTTGATGCGCGACTACCATGACAAGCTGGACGACACCGGCCGCGAGTATCTGGGCATTGTTGCCGACAGCGCCAAGCGCGCCAACCAGTTGCTGGTTGATTTGATGGAATACACCGAGGCGCGCAACAAGCCATTGCATCTGCAGCAGGTCGATAGCCATGCGATCTTCCTGCGCGCTGCCGACGCCCTGGCGGGCACCCAGGCGGAGTGCCGCGCTGAACTGCATGTGGACGACCTGCCAACCATCAGCGCCGACCCCGACCTGCTCTACGATGTGTTGTTCAATATGCTCGACAACGCTTACACCCACACCGTGCCCGGCCGCCAACCGGTTGTACACGTGGCCTGCGAGCAAAAAGACGGCGACTGGAAGTTCTCCGTGCGCGACAACGGCCCTGGCATTGCCGAAAACAGCCTGCGGCGAGTGTTTACACTGTTCCACCGCCAGCAACGTGACGACTACGAACACACGGGAATCGGCCTGGCCATGTGCAAAAAAGCCATACAGCGCCACGGCGGCCGGCTGTGGGTGGAGCGCAATGCCGATGCCGGGGTGACGTTCTACTTCACCTTGCCGGTGGACAGCGGCGTTTGAGTTCGGGCCGCCGCTGGCCTATAGCCAGTCGGTCAACAAAATCCCGAAACCGATCCGGTTGTGGGCATCGTCGTAATCGATCAGGTTCTCGCCATAGCCGGTAAACGCTTGCACATACCCCCGCAAGCGGCCAGTTAGCGGAAAGCTCCAGCCTAGTTCCAGGCTGCCGCGGTTGTCGGCGCGCAGGTTGTTGCGCCACACCGCGCTGTAGGTGTCGTTGCCGTTGCGCCAGGCCACCACCGTTTTCATCTGCCCGACAAAGCGCTCGATGTCGGGGTTATCGTCGCCCCGCGGGTCGTCGGGGCCATCCTTGGGTGGGTCGGGGATGCGCACCCAGGGTTTGATGCTGATCAGCAGGTCTTCGTATTCCCAGAACAACTGCGCATACACGCGGTTCCAACTGCGCGACTGTGGCAAATCCTTGCCGTTGGATTGATGCACTAGGCCGATACGTACGGTGTCGATCGTGCCCAAAAACTGCACGCCGAACAGGTTCCAATTGGCGTCGAAATCGACGAACAATTCCGGCTCGTGGTTCGACTCGCGAAAGGGCCGCGACTGATCGACATCAAATGCCTGCCAATAAAATTGCCCGGTGTAGGCCAAGTACAAATCGCCGCTGGTGCCCAGCAGGTCGATCCAGGCCGGGAATTTGAAGCTGAGTTGAAACTTGGCCTCGGTGCGCTCTTCCAGATCATTGCCATTCGTGCTGGCAAGGTTGGGGCTGTCGTGATAAGTCAGCGGCAGCAGATAGTTCGGGCGGTTGGTAGTGACTGAAAACGGATTGAATTCGCTGGATTTTTCCAAGGTTTCCCGGCGCCGAAAGGCCGATTCATCTGCAGTCGAGGTGTTGGCGTCGGCCTGCATCCGGGCCTGGTCGGCGCAAGCCGCGCGCAAGCTCGCCACGCTGGTATCCGGCGCCGCGCCCACCACGCTGTCGCGCAGGCACTGCTCGGCCGACTGATCCAGCACCTGGTTGGGTTGCGGCGTGACATCGTCGGCTGCTGCGACAGGACCGGCGCTGCAAAGGCCGGCCAGGGCCAGTGTAGGAATCAGGCGGAATGCTTTCATGGCGGCGATTATGCCCAATTCCGCCGTGGCGGCTTTGCTATCCTCCGTCGCCCCAAGCAATAACCGAGACTTTCGACATGGATTTCGAATCGATGAAGGCTGCGGCCACCAACCCCGAAGCGCTGATGGCGCTGGGTTTGCCCATTGCCAAGAGCCTGCTGGCTGCTTTGGCCATTTTCATTATTGGCCGCTGGGTGGCCAAAATTGCGGTCAAGGTGGCTCGCGCCGCCATGAGCAAGGCGCGGTTCGATGACACGCTGATCTCGTTTCTGGGCAATGTGCTGTATGGCCTGTTGCTGGCCATCATCATCATCTCGGCGCTGGGCAAGCTAGGGGTCGATACGACATCCGCCGCTGCGCTGCTAGGTGGCGCCGCACTGGCCATCGGCTTGGCGTTGCAGGATCAACTGTCAAGCTTCGCCGCCGGCGTCATGCTGATCATGTTCCGCCCATTCGGCAAGGGCAATTTTGTCGATATCGGCGGTACCCTGGGCGTGGTGGAAGAGATCAAGATCACCAACACGCTGCTGAAAACGCTGGACAATCAATTGGTGTGGGTGCCCAACTCGGATGTGTGGGGCAACACCATCACCAACTTCTCGGCCATGCCCACGCGCCGGGCTGATCTGACCATTGGCATTGGCTACGGCTCCGACCTGAAAAAGGCCAAGGAAATCCTCCTACGCCTGATGGAAGAAGACGAGCGCATCCTCAAAGACCCGGCACCGTCGGTGCTGGTGAAAGAGCTGGCCGACAACTCGGTCAACTTCGCGGTGCGCCCGTGGATGAACTCGCCTGACTGGTGGGTCACCCGCTGCGAGCTGATCGAAAAGATCAAGCTGGAATTCGACGCCAACGACATCGAAATTCCGTTCCCGCAACGCAGCGTGCATATCGTCAAACAGGACGACTGAACCCGAGCACAACACCCGGCCGTCCGCGTGGCGGCCGGGTGCGCGGTGCTACCCGGCCAATGGCTGCGTGCTACGCCGAGTGAGCAGGTAGCTTAGCGGCCCGAAGGCGCCCAGGAACAGCGTCACGACAACGAACGGCCATGGGTTCCGGCCGATCTTTTTGCCGTCGAGTACCATCCACACAATCCCCAGCCCGCAGGCAATCACCAGGTCAGCAATCACCTGCCAGCCAGCCGGGCTGTGGCGGTGGTAGTCGAAAATTCCGATGTAGCCGACCTGCGAAACGGCGTAAATCGACAGCGCGCCAAATAGTAGCGTGACGATGGCGAGTACAGCTTTGAATGCAGACATGGTGTGTCCTTGTCGTTGATTTGCATCCAGCTTGCTTGGCCAGGCGCAGCGCAGCAATAACGCCACAGGTTATTGTGCGCAGACCGTCTTTGCGGTGGAATGCGTGCCATGACAGCAAATCGTCCAGCCACAGGCCAAGGCTTTCCGGCGCTGCTCAAGTTACACCGCAGCGACCGCAAACTGTCGCAGCTCGACCTGGCCTGCGAGGCCGGCGTGTCGCAGCGCCACCTGAGTTACCTGGAAACCGGCCGCAGCCGCCCCAGCCGCGCCATGGTCATGGCCTTGGGCCGCGCAATGGACATCAGCTTGCGCGAGCAGAACATGTTGCTGCAAGCCGCCGGCTTTGCCGCCCAGTTCGCACAGCGCCCGCTTGACCACCCCGACATGGACGCCATCAACGCGGCGCTTACGCGCATGCTGGAGCACCACTTGCCCTACCCAGCCGTGGTGATCGACCGGCGCTGGAATTTGCTACGCAGCAACGCGGCTATGGACGCGCTAATCGCCATGGCGGGCGACCCTGACGCGTTATGGGCCCGCACCTGCCCGGATGGCAGCAAGAACATGGCGCGCCTCACGCTGCACCCAAACGGCATTGCGGCCAACATCGTCAATGCGGCTGAAGCGGTGCCGCTATTCCTCCACCGCCTTCGCAGCGACGCGGTGGCCAGCGGCGACGCCGAAGAACTCGCTTTCGTGCAGGACCTGTTCGAAATGGTGCCGCCCGACATGCGCCAACTGGTGCACGATCAACGCGAACAAGCCTTGCTACCCGTGCTCCCGCTAGTCATGGAAGCTGGCGGCATGCGCATGAGTTTGTTCACGACAATTACGACCTTCGGCACGCCGCAGGATGTGACCACCGACGACATGCGTATCGAGTTGTTCTACCCGGCAGACGAAGCCACGCGGCAGTTACTCGGCGGATGATCCCCTCACCCGCCATCGCTACGCGCTGACGACCTCTCCCACAGGGAGAGGTGAATACATCCTTCTCCCACCGGGAGAAGGTGGCACGAAGTGCCGGATGAGGGTGAGCCGCGCTTATGCAAACACGAGCATTGCTCGTGTGCACGGCGACCGTTTCGCCTGGAGCGAAACGGAACGAGCGAAGCGAGCCCGAAGGGCGAGGCCCATGGAAGGGCCGAGTAACGCCCGCCATGGATGGCGGGCTGGACGGCGGTAGGGGTTTGGAGGGCAGGAAGCCCGACAAGTGGTGAGCCGTCAAAGCACTTCCCACCGCAAGCCCCCCCCCTCACCCCAACCCCTCTCCCCCAGGGAGAGGGGATTCAATCAGCCACGGCGCGCACGAAAAAAGT
>JAAFAL010000097.1 GCA_018222345.1 bacterium | reverse complement strand
GCTTTCCAGGCCGTGCGCAAGCTCAGCGCCGCGCGCCAACGCAATGTGCTGCTGCCCTGGATCACGCAGCGCGGCTGGCGGCCGCCCAGCACTGCGGTGATGCAAGAACTACTCGGCAGCCTCACCAAGGCCGCCGTCGATGCGCAGCCGACCATTGAATTTGGCGGCCTGCAAGTTCGCCGCCATCGCGAGCGTTTGTATGTGTCTGCTGGCTTGGCCGAATTGCCTGCGCACTGGCGCGTCCAGTGGCGCGGCCGAACCTGCAAGCTGCCGGCCGACCTGGGCGTGCTGACCGCGCAGGCGACAGGTGATTGGCTGGTGCGCCTGCCACAGCCCGGCGACGTGGTGACCCAACGTGGCCGGCCGCGCAAAGCCTTGACACGCTGGTGCCAGGAGCAAGGTGTGCCGGTGTGGTTACGCAGCCGTGTGCCGCTGACCTTCGCCGATGATCAATTGTGTGGCGTTGGCGGCAAAGTCATTGTTCCGGACATCGCACCAATCGGGCTCAAATGGCAGTCGCGCTTGCCCGGCGCGCAGTGCCTCGCCGCATGAACTGCCGCGCAGTCATTTTGTTGGTCGCCCTGGTGATCCTGCCCATCTTTGCCGGGTCGGCGCAGGCCGCGCAAATCGCCATCATTATTGATGACCTGGGCGACAATGGCCCGCTTGGCGAGCGCTTTGTTGACCTGCCCGGGCCGGTTGCTGGCGCATTCCTGCCGTCCAGCCCGCATACCGAGCGCTTGGCGCAGGCGACGCACGAGGCGGGCAAGGAAGTGATCGTGCACCTGCCGATGGAGGCCACACGCCGCACCGTTACGCACCCGGACGCGATTGCGCTGAGCGACGACGCCGCGGCGCTGCGCAGCATTGTGCAGAACGGGCTCGACCGCGTGCCGCATGCGGTTGGCCTGAACAATCACCAGGGCAGCGCGCTGACACAGAACACCGACCACATGCAGTGGTTGATGGGCGTGCTGGCCGATGACGGCCGAGTGTTTTTTGTCGACAGCATGACCTCCGGTCGCAGTGTCGGCCTGCGCGTGGCGCGGGACTACGGCATCCCGGCGGCGCGACGCGACGTGTTCCTGGATAACGTGCGTACACGTGAGGCCATCGACAAGCAGTTTCAGCGGCTGTTGCGTTTGGCCACGGCCCGTGGAAGCGCTGTTGGTATCGGCCATCCGTATCCAGAGACCTTGGACTATCTCGAGCAGGCCTTGCCCAAACTGGCCGCCCAAGGCGTCTCCTTGGTCAAGGTGACGAGCTTGCTGAGTACGCCTGGGCCGCGGGTGCAGGCGGCGACCGAGGCGGCGCCAACTGCACTAACCGCCAAGGACGACACCCTGCGCACCGCGCTGTCACAAGCCAGCAAACAAGTGGCGGCGCTGCAGGCCGAGCTGCGTGCCAAACCAGCGCCAGCCAACAACACACAAGCCGAGTCGAAGTTACGCAAGCAGCTCGCGGAGGCGCGTGCAGATTTACAGTCGCAACAGGCCTTGGCTGAGCAATTGCAGCGTGCGCTGACCGCTGCGCAGCAGCGCAATGCCGACCTGCTGCAAAGCGAGCAGGCCGCGACATCGAGCAGCAACGCCGAACTCGAAACCCTGTCGCGAACATTGGCGGATACGCGTAGCAGCCTGCGCGCACGCCAGCAGCAAATCGAAGCCCTGCAAGCCCGCAATGCCGCCGCCGATGCGCAGCAAGCCGCGGCGGCGCGTGAACTCGCGCAGGCCCAGCAAGCCTTGGAGGCGGCGCGTAGCGACCGCACTGATGCTGGCAATCAGCTTGCCCAGGCAAATCAACGTATCGCCACACTCGAATCTGCCATTGCCCGCAGCCGCGAGGACAACCAACGCCTGCGCGCCAGCAACGCCGAGTTGGCCGACGCTAAGCAGCGCGTGGCGCAACTGACATCGGCTAGCGCAGCATCCAGCACGGTGGTGGCGCGCTTGCGCGATCAGGTCCAGCTACTGGAAACCCGCCTGGCTACGCAAAACCGCGAACTGAACGCCAAGATCGCCCAGCAGCAGTCCGATATCGCCGCGCTTAACACACAACGCGATGCCGCCCTGCGGGCGCAGGCAGCAAGCGTTGAAAGCCTGAATGAAACCCAGCAATCACGGGCCGTGTTGAGCGAGCAGCTTGCCGCCGCCCAGCGCCGGCTGGCCAGCCAGTCGCAGCGGATTGAAGCATTGCGCCTGCGGGTATCGGATAGCGCCATTGCTGCCCGCGACCAGCTTGCCCTGGTGCAAACGCTACGCGCCGAGCGCGATGCGGCGAACCGCCGGTTGGAGCGCGTCGAAGGCGAGCGAATGACCTTGGCCGAGCGCCTGAGCAGTGCGCACCAGGATACAAGCCAGATCGCTGCTGAAAACCGCGAGTTGCGCAAACGCCTGCTGCGCACCCACGGTCAGCCTGCGCAGGCGGCCGACGCCAATGCTAGCCCGGCGCGCTTCAAGCTTGATCCGGGCGGCGGTTGATGCGCATCGCGTGCTGCCACGCGCACGGCGGCTGTGGAGCCGCGGCGGCTGATCACCTACAATCCCGCTTTCCCTAGCGCGCTCACACCCATGTCCAACGCCGATACCTGCTTTTTGTTTGTCACCGGCGGGGTGGTGTCTTCGTTGGGCAAGGGCATGGCTGCAGCGAGCCTGGCCACCATCCTCGAATCGCGCGGCCTGTCGGTGCGCATGATCAAGCTCGACCCGTATATCAATGTGGATGCGGGCACCATGAGCCCGTTCCAGCATGGCGAGGTTTACGTTACCCAAGACGGCGCCGAAACCGACTTGGACCTGGGCCACTACGAGCGCTTTACCCGGCAAAAGACCTCGCGCTGGTCGAACTTCACCACTGGGCAGATCTACAACAACGTCATCCGTAAGGAGCGCCGCGGCGACTACTTGGGCGGCACCGTGCAAGTCATCCCGCACATCACCGACGAGATCAAACATTGCGTGGTGCAGGGCGCCAAGGGTGCCGACATTTGCATCGTCGAAATCGGCGGCACGGTGGGCGACATCGAGTCGCTGCCGTTCATCGAAGCGATCCGTCAGTTAGGCGTGGAGTTGGGCCACGAGCGTGCGCTGTACATGCACCTGACTTTGGTGCCGTACATCGCCAGCAGCGGCGAGATGAAAACCAAGCCCACACAGCACAGCGTGAAAGAGCTGCGCGGCATCGGCATCCAGCCCGACGTGCTGATGTGCCGCGTTGATCGGCCGCTGCCCGACTCCGAGCGCCGCAAGATTGCGCTGTTCACCAACGTCGCCGAGCGAGCCGTCATCGCCGCGCAAGACGTTGATGATGTTTACAAAATTCCGTTCGGCCTGGCCTCGCAAGGCTTGGACGAACTGGTCGTCAAGCGGTTCGGCCTGGATGTAAATCCGGTTGATCTTTCCGACTGGGCCGACGTGCTGGAGAAAAAAGCCGCGCAGGACGTTGGCGTCGAGGTCGCCATGGTCGGCAAATACGTTGACCTGGCAGACGCCTATAAAAGCCTCAATGAATCGCTCATCCACGCGGGCATTCACACCGGTACGCGCGTGCGCATCCGCTATGTGGATTCGGAGCGTATCGTCACCGAAGGGCCGGATTTGCTTGCCGGCTCCGACGCCATTTTGGTGCCGGGTGGGTTTGGTGAGCGCGGTGTGGAGGGCAAGGTTGTCGCTGCGCGCTTTGCACGTGAACGCAAGATTCCGTACTTGGGCATCTGCCTGGGTATGCAGGTGGCCGTGATCGACTACGCCCGCAATGTTTGCGGCCTGGACGGCGCCAACAGCACCGAGTTTGACGCCAATACCAACCATCCCGTCATCGGCCTGGTCACCGAGTGGCACAAGGCTGACGGCGTTGTCGAGCACCGCACCGAGCGCAGTGACATGGGCGGCACGATGCGCCTGGGTACGCAGGGCGCCACACTGGTGGCCGGCAGTCGTGTCGCCGAGGTCTATGGCGCCACCGAGATTGCCGAGCGCCACCGCCACCGCTACGAGTTCAACAACAACTACCGCAAGCAAATCGAAGACTGCGGCATGGCCGTGTCGGGTATTGCCGACCGCGATGACTTGGTCGAGATCGTCGAACTGCCCGATCACCCGTGGTTCATCGCCGTGCAGTTTCACCCCGAGTTCGAGAGCACGCCGCGCGATGGCCACCCGCTGTTCTCCGGCTTCATCAATGCCGCGCGCAAGCGCCGAAAGAACAAGGATTAGTCATGCAACTTTGCGGAACCGAGGTCGGCCCCGACAAGCCACTATTTTTGCTCGCAGGCCCCGACACGCTGGAAAACCTGGACATGTGCCTGGAGGTTGCCGGGCATATCAAGCCCATCGCCGAGCGCCTGGGCATGCTGTACGTATTCAAGGGCAGCTTCGACAAAGCCAACCGTAGCTCGCACACCAGTTACCGTGGGCCCGGTATGGACGAAGGCCTGAAAATGCTGCAGGCCGTGAAGGAACAGATTGGTGTGCCCGTCGTCACGGATGTGCACGAAGACACCCCCATCGATGCCGTGGCCGAAGTGGCTGATGTCATCCAGACGCCTGCCTTTCTGTGCCGCCAGACCAACTTCATCCAGAAGGTCGCGGCAGCCGGTAAACCGGTGAACCTGAAAAAAGGTCAGTTCATGTCGCCCTGGGAGATGGGCAATGTGGTGGAAAAGACCAAGGTCACTGGCAACGACCAGATCATGCTTTGCGAGCGCGGTTTCTCGTTCGGCTACAACAACTTGGTGAGCGACATGCGCGGCATGGCCGTGATGCGTGAGACCGGCTGTCCTGTGGTGTTCGACTGCACGCACTCGGTGCAATTGCCTGGCGGGCAGGGTGGCAGCAGCGGCGGGCAGCGCGAGTTCATCCCGGTGTTGGCACGCGCGGCCGTTGGTGCTGGTGTGTCGGGCTTGTTCATGGAAACTCACCCCAAGCCTGACGAAGCCTTGTGCGATGGGCCGAATTCCTGGCCGCTGGACAAGATCGAGCCGTTGCTGGAAGCGCTTGCCGAGATGGATGCCGTGGTCAAACGCCGACCCTATGCGGAAGACAGCGTCAAATAAATTATATTCAACATTAATTAATTGTATTAAATGTCAGAAATTAAAAAGATTATTGGTCGTGAAGTCATCGACTCTCGCGGCAATCCCACGGTCGAAGCCGAGGTGCATTTGGCCAACGGTGCCATGGGCCGTGCAATCGTGCCGTCAGGCGCATCGACAGGTGCGCGCGAGGCCGTCGAATTGCGCGATGGCGACGCCGCGCGGTACTTGGGCAAGGGCGTGCAAAAGGCCGTGGCCAATGTGAACGGCACGCTCAATGATTTGCTGGCTGGCCGCGATTGCAACGACCAGGCCGGCCTCGACCACGCCATGATCGACGCCGACGGTACCGACAACAAAGGCCGCCTAGGTGCCAATGCCCTGCTGGCCGTTTCGATGGCCAATGCGCATGCTGCTGCTAACGCCGCGGGTGTGCCCTTGTATGCACACATTGGTGGCGACAATGCGATTGAACTGCCGGTGCCGATGATGAATGTCATCAACGGCGGCGCGCACGCCGACAACAACATCGATGTGCAGGAATTCATGCTGTTGCCAGTTGGTTCCACGAGCTGTTCGGAAGCGATTCGCACCGGCGCCGAAATCTTTCACGCCCTCAAGAAGCTGCTCAACAGCCGCGGCTTGAATACGGCCGTGGGTGACGAGGGTGGTTTTGCGCCGAACTTGCCGTCCAACGACGCAGCATTGGAAGTGCTGGGCGAAGCCGTCACCGCTGCAGGCTACAGCCTTGGCGATGACGTGCTGCTAGGCCTGGACGTGGCGTCCAGCGAATTCTATGCCGACGGCGTTTACACGCTGGCTGGCGAGGGCAACCGCCAATTCAATTCCGACGAATTTGCCGGCTACCTGGGCGAATTGGTGGCCAAGTACCCTATCGTCACTATCGAAGACGGCATGGCCGAAGACGACTGGGATGGCTGGGCGACGCTGACCAAGCAACTTGGCAAACAGGTGCAGTTGGTGGGCGACGACCTGTTCGTCACCAACCCGAAGATCCTGCAGGAAGGCATCGACAAGGGCATTGCCAACTCCATCCTCATCAAGGTCAACCAGATCGGTACGCTCACCGAGACGTTGGACGCGATCAACATGGCCACGGCTGCGGGCTACGCGTCGGTGGTGTCGCACCGCAGTGGCGAAACCGAAGATGCAACGATTGCCGACCTGTCTGTCGCCACCAGCGCCACGCAGATCAAGACCGGCTCCTTGTCACGCTCGGACCGCATGGCCAAGTACAACCAGTTGCTGCGGATTGAGGGTTGGCTGGGTGATCGCGCCCGATATGCCGGCCGCGAGGCGTTCTGGTTCAAGCGCTAGCGCTTTCCGATCGCTGTAGGGGCAACCAGCGCCTGCATGACACTTTGATCGACCTGGATCATGCCGCGTCGCGGGCGATCGAGGTCGAAGATGACGTAGATCACAAGCACCAACAACGTGCTGAGTAGAACCGACGCAAACAGTGGGCGGCCACCGCTCAATCCCCCGGTGTAGCCGGCAAATACGGTTACGCTCATCAGCGTGAACAGCATTAGCAGGATCACTGTAGTTGGCACCGTGCGCTCGACTGTGGCGGCGCGTGCTGTTTGCGCATCGAACATACTGTTCAGCGCAGCCAAATACAGATTCAGTGATGCAGATGGTTGTACGCGTGCTTGTTCAGCGGCTTGCTGCCACAACTGATTTTGCAAGGCCGTGATGCGGGTCTGAAATTCCGCGCGCAGCGCTGGGTTCGTGGCGTCAACCTCAGCGGCTAGTATGCGCAGTTGGGCGTACTGATCGACCAATGCCGTTGTGGCAGCTTGCTCGGTTTGCGGTAGCAGGCTGACTCGGGCTTGCACGGTGCCGATGGCATTTGCCTCATCCAGCATTGCAGCGCTACGAGCGTCAAAACGTTGCAGCGACATCGAAAAGCTGAAACCCAGCAGTAGGGCCAGCAGGCCCAATACCGAGCCCTGGATGGCGCTGGTTTGGGGTTGAATCTGTTCAGTCGTCGCTGCCTGGTGCCAGGCGCCCAAGCGATGACCTGCCTCGAAGATGCCAAGGATGAGTAACCAAAGCAGCAGCGCGATCAGCCAACTGGGGATGGTGTAGAGGGTCATGGCTGCGCCTTGTGGTTGATGTGGTCGAATGTGTAGTTACACCAAGCTACTGATTCTAGGATAAAATGCCGCGATGCAACGCGCATTGCTCATCTTGGCAATTATCGCACTGGGGTACCTGCAGTACCGCCTGTGGTTTGCCGACGGCGGCGTCGTGCACAATCGGCAGATGAAATCGCAGGTTGCCGAACTTGAGCGGGCCAACAGCAAATTGGCGGCGCGTAATGCTGCCTTGCAGGCTGAGGTTGATGATCTCAACAGTGGCTCGGCGGCGATCGAGGGCCGTGCCCGCAGCGACTTGGGCATGGTGCGCGCCGGCGAGTCGTTCTACCTGATCGTCGCCCGCAGCGAATAAAGGCTGCGCTGTGTTGTTCGCCGTCGTGCCCGCCGCCGGGTCGGGCAGCCGCATGGGCGGCGGTCTGCCCAAGCAATATCTGGCACTAGCAGGCAAAACTGTGCTCGACCATAGTTTGCAGGTGCTGCTCGACTATCCCGAACTTGAACACTTGGTTGTCGCATTGGCATCAGACGATGTTCAGTGGGCGGCAAGTTCACATGCTGGCCATCCTTGCGTCACCACCGCGCAGGGCGGCACCAGCCGCGCTGAATCGGTGCTGGCCGGCCTGCAGGCCTTGCAGTCGCAGGCCAGCGATGACGACCACGTGCTAGTGCACGACGCCGCGCGGCCTTGCCTGCGCGCCGAGGACCTCGACAAGCTGGTCCGCCATGGCCGCCGCAGTGCCGACGGTGCGCTGTTGGCAGTGCCCGCACGCGATACGCTCAAGCAAGCCGATAATGGCGTGGTATCCGGCACGCTGGACCGGCGCCAGATCTGGCAGGCGCAAACGCCGCAGTTGTTCCGTTTTGGCCAATTGTTGGCGGCGCTGCAGCGGGCCGGCCCGGATGTCACTGATGAAGCTTCGGCCATCGAAGCCCAGGGCGGCCACCCGCGTTTGGTCCAAGGCCACCATGACAACATCAAGATCACTTATCTCGAAGACTTGGCGCTGGCCGAGGCCGCGCTACGCACTCAGGGGCGAATCGAATGACCATCAGGCTGGGCCACGGCTTTGATGCCCACCGTTTTGGCCCGGGCGACCACATTTGGCTAGGTGGCGTGCGCATTGCGTATGACCACGGCGTGGTGGCGCATTCGGATGGCGACGTGTTGGTGCACGCGCTGTGTGATGCCCTGCTGGGCGCGGCAGCCTTGGGCGATATAGGTCGGCACTTTCCCGACACCGACGCGAGCTGGGAAAACCTGGCGGGCAAGACCATGCTGATGCACGTGCGTGAGCTGCTGGCGGATGCCGGCTACGTGCCGCAGCAAGCTGATTGCACCATCGTCGCGCAGGCGCCGCGCGTGGCCAAGCATGTGCCGACCATGCGCGGCGCGGTTGCCGAGCCGCTGGGGCTGGACATCGGTGCGCTCAACATCAAGGCCACGACGACCGAAAAGATGGGTTGGATTGGCCGCGGCGAGGGCTTGGCCGTGCATGCTGTTGCCGTCATCGCGCCATCGTGAGCAATCCCGACTGGGCCGTGCGCCCCGCCTATGGCCCGCCGTTGGCAACCGCGAAGCTGCGCGCCACGCCAGAATCGTTCCAAGTTGGCGAACTGCTGGGTTTTGAGCCTGCAGGCGAGGGCGAGCATCTACTCGTACACATCGAAAAGCGCGGCTTGACGACGCAGCAAGCGGCCAAGCAACTTGCGCGCGGCTTCGGCGTGCGGGTGCGGAACGTTGGGTGGGCCGGCCTCAAAGACAAATACGCCGTTACCCGCCAATGGCTCAGCCTGCCGTGGCCGATCAAGCGTGAACTGCCGCAGTGGGCGGGCGACGACGACGCGTTGCAGGTGCTCGAAATGGCCCGGCACAACCGCAAGCTGCGTGCTGGTAGCCACTCGGCAAACCAGTTTGTCATTGATTGCGAGCTGGACGACCCGGTGGGTGATGATGCCTTGCAAGCCCGCGTAGCCGAGGTGCTTGCGACTGGCATCCCCAACGGTTTTGGCCCCCAGCGCTTCGGCCGTGATGGCGACAATGTTGCGCAGTTCATGTCCGCGCCGGTCGATGCGCGCTGTCCCGGCATCTTGATCTCTGCGGCGCGTAGCCTGGTATTCAATGCGGTGCTCGACGCGCGGATTGCCGACGGCACATGGCGAAGCGGCTTGGCCGGCGACTGGATGATGCTTGATGGCAGTCACAGCGGATTCGTTGCCGCCGAGCTGGACGCCGAGATTGCAAAGCGCCTCGCCGAACTGGACCTGCATCCCACTGGCCCCATGCCGGGCACGGGTGAAACGCTGGCAATCGATGCCGCATCCCGGCTGGAGCAGGAAATGTGCTCGCAGCATCAAGCCGTGGTGCAGCGCTTGCAAGCGCGGGATGTTGCCGCTGATCGGCGCGCGCTGCGGTTGCGCGCGGCCGACCTGCACGCCGAGTTGTTGGGCAGCCAAACCTCCCGGCTGCGTTTTACGATGCCACCAGGCAGTTTTGCGACGACGTTGGTCGATCAGTTCTTCGCTGTATCGCCAATTTGATAGCCATCGAATCTTGCTAGTAAGTAAGTTTTAAGTTAAATTCCATCGATGGCCGATATCCCTAAGAAAAACAAGCGCATCGACGATTGTGGGCAAGGCGAGCAGCCTCAAAAGCGGCGAAATACCCGCGACGCAATCCTTGAAGCTGGCGAAGAATTGCTGCAGCGGCGCGGGTATAACGGGTTCTCTTACCATCACATCGCGGTGCAGTTGGGCATTCGCAATGCGGCCGTGCACTATCACTTTCCGGCCAAGGAAGACCTTGGCATCAAGCTGATCCAGCGTTTCCGCGCCGGCTTCGAGGCTTGGGCGGCACAGCAAGACGCCGCCGACGGCAATGCCTGGGACAAGCTGGAAGGCTATTTCGGCAATTATCTCGATAACCTCGAAAATGGCCAGCGTGTCTGTTTTACCGGCATGCTGGGTGCGGAGTTTCAGGCCATACCGGATGGCATGCGCGAAGAAGTTCGCCTGGCCATGGAGATGATTTTCCATTGGTTGATCGGCGTGCTGGAGCAGGGCGCCGACGAGGGCAGCTTGCGGTTCGAAGGCACGGCAGAGGCCAAAGCCATCCAGATTGGCGCGGCCTTGCAAGGCGGCCTGCAAGTTGCGCGCGTTGCTGGGGCTCACCGCTTCCATGAATTGCTCGAGCAACTGCGTCTGGAATTGGCGGCGCCACTGGACAAGCACACGCGCTGCGCGGCGTAAGGGCTAGCCCGAATATTTCACGTGACCGCTTGTTGGTTCAACTAACCACATGATTGTATTAATCAATAGCGGATTCTCTGAAAAATCAGTTTGCATCTGAGCATCGCTTGCACAACATCTGGCTGGTCTCGGCTGCCCTGGGCTTGCTCTTCCTTCCAAACATAGCTACGGCTATGTTTCTCAGTCCAGAGCAGCGCCCATAACAACCGATCCTGCTCCACCTGCCGCGCATCACGTGAAAAATCCGGGCTACCGGCGCCGCTGCGCCAACAAGATATACACCGCGCCGGTGCCGCCATCGTGTTGCGGCGCCGAGGCATATGCCAGTACGTCGTCGCGGCGTTTGAGCCACACCGCCAACTTGTTTTTCAACACTGGCCCGCGGTGGCGCGAGCGCAAGCCCTTGCCGTGGATGATTTTCACACAGCGCAAGCCGCGGGTATGTGCGGTTTCCAAAAACTCCAGCACTGCCGGCCGCGCTTCGGCCACAACCAGCCCGTGCAAATCCAGGCTGGCGCCGACGGTGTAGTGCCCACGGCGCAGTTTGCGTATGACCGTGTTTTGCAGACCCGGCGCCCGCCATAGCAGTTCGTCGCCGTGCTCTAACTCCAGTTCGAGGGCATCACTGCTGGGGTCGAGCAGCGCATCCATCACCGCCTGTTCGTCGGCGCGCGATTGCTCGGGCTGGTCGCTGGGCGCCGGGCGCTCAGGCTGCACGCGATCACTGGGCGGTGCAGGGGTGACGCCTGCGAAAAAGTCGCGCAGTGCAGTCAGGTCATTGTCGGCGTTAGATTCAGACATCGCGGGCGACGCTGCAAGGGGTGTGCT
>JAAFAL010000006.1 GCA_018222345.1 bacterium | reverse complement strand
CGTAGCTATGTTTGGAAGGAAGAGCAAGCACAGGGCGGCCGAGACCAGCCAGATGCTGCGCAAGCGATGCAGCAAACCAAACTGGCTTTTCAAAGAATCCTGAGGCGTCCAATAAAATCATGTGCATACATGACCCAATAAGCGGTCACGTGAAACATGCGGGCTAATTTTCACCATCGGAGGTAAACGCCTCGCGAGTGAACTGCCTGGGAATCGGGTGGGTAAAGCTGTCGAGATAACGTTGATACACGCGCTCGGCGACCTCGCCTGTGATTGGCCGCTCGGCTTCGCTGGCTTGGGTGCCGGAGGCTTGCAGGTCCATCCACGCACGTGCCTGGTCACCAACCCGCTGCGTGCCCTGGTCCTGCGCCGAAGCAGTGCCAGCCCACGCGATACACAAACATGCGCATGTGCTGCCGATCAGAGATGTAAGGCGTGTCATATGCAGTCTCCTGCGCCTACGAGGCGCTATTGGGGCGCTGGCCCGCCAGCAATGCTTCGGTGAGTTCGGCCGCTTGGCGGCGCAGTTGTTGGCGTAGCGCCGTTGGCAGCTTTGCGCTGTTTTCCAGCTCCGCCGCCTGGTCGCTTTGGCCCATGACGTGCAACAACACAATCAGGTTGTTGCGGGCTTTGGCATCCTGCGGCGCCAGTTGCCGCGCGGTTTCAAACTGCAGCCGTGCTTCGTCCAGTGCACCTGTGAGCATTTGCGCATAGCCTAAGTCGTTGCGCGCAGTGGCATTGGTCGGCTGCAGACGGACGGACTGTTGCAGGTGTTGGACGGCGGAAGCCAGGTCGCGCCGGGCCAAAATCAAGCCCAAGCCGTGGTGGGCCTGGGCTGCCAATGCGCCGCCCAGCAATGTGCGATAGCTGGCCTCGGCAGCAGCCCAGGATTCGGTTTGGCGCAGGCAGTGCGCGCGCAACAGCGTACTTTGCGGTGTCACCCCATTGCGCCGTTCGACATCCTCAATGTTGGCGAGCGCGGCGTAATACTGGCCTTGCGACATCAGTTCGGAAATCAGCTCGGTCTGCAGCCGAGCGTTGTCTCGCGGCGTGGCGGCGCGTACGGCGTCATCCGCTGTTTTGGGTGAATTGACACAAGCCGCCGTAGCGACAAGCGCAACCACCAGAACTAATACGCGGGTGACTGGTGCGTGCATCAGCCAAACCCTGCCAGCGCGCTGAGCACGGCCACAAACGGTGGCCCGGCTACAAAAATCAAAAGCGCCGGGAAGAAAAACAACACCATCACAACCGTCATCTGGCCGGCCAATTTGTTGACCTGCTCGCGCATGGTCAGGCTGCGGCGCTCTTCGAGCAGCGCCAGGGTTTCGGTAAGCGGTTGGCGCAGTTCGCCGCCATAGCGGTCGATCTGCCGCAACACTCCCAATACATTGTCCAGTTCGTTGACCTCCAAGCCGTCGCCCAGTTGTTGCAGCGTGGTTGACGCATCGCCGCCTGCATCGAGCTGGCGCAGTACATTGGACATTTCGACTTGCAAGTGCGGCACCACACCGCGGCCTTCACGCACCAAACTGGCCAGCGCTTGGCGCGTCGATAAGCCAGCCTCGAAGAGCAGGATCAGCATGTGGATGAACATCGGCACTTCGGCGCGGATACGCTCACGCCGATTGCTGGCGATACTGCGCAACATCCAGCGCGGGGCGAGCACGGCCACGGCAAAGGCCATAAAACCGTACAAGGCCGCGTTGACCACACTGGCGGCGCCAGACGCTACGGCGAAGCCGATTCCAACCAGCACGAGCAGCGGCAAGCCCGCCTGCGCGGCATAAAACAACACCCGTGGCTGCGGTGCGCGCCAGCCAGCCTGGATAAACATGCGATTGGTTTCGCTGCCCGTGTCCATCCATTGCTCGACCCGGCGCCCACCACGCGCCAGGCCGGCAACCAGCATGCCGTGCTCATCATCGAAATCGTCATCCAATGCCACATCGGTGATACGCCGGTGCAGCCGCTCACGTTGGCGCGCGGCATGATCGACCAGCAACCAAGTACCGACGCCGAGGATCAACAGCACCACCGCGACAGAAACAATAATTGCGAAAATCATTGGCCGAAACGATTGGTGGATTGAACCATGCGATAGATCACCACAATCCCTGCAAGCTGCAACCCGGCGGAGCCCAGCAGCAATGCACGGGTGTCGGTGGCCGCCCACATTTCGGCGTAGTACTGCGGGTTCTGGACCAGGATATAGGCGGTCAACCCGAGGCTGATCAGCACCAGCACCATGGCCGAGAACCGTGACTCGGCAGTCAGTGCCCGCAATTCGCGGCCGGCGGCGTCGCGCGCGCGCACGGCCGCGATTAGGCTGCGGATAATCCGCCGCATGCTGCCACCGTACTGCTTATTCACCGATGCCGCCATGGCCAGTGCGTTGAGGTCGCGCAAGTCGTGTATGACGCCCTGGCGCGCCAAGACTTCTGCGATCGGAGCACCCAAGCGCGCTTGCCGCGCCACCTGTTGGAACACGCTGCGGATGGGGTCGTTGGCTTCGCGGGCGGCCTCGGCGATCGATTCTTCCAAGGTGTTGCCCGCCGACAGCGCGCGCAACATGTGGTCGAGGTAATCCGGCAACTGGTCTAGCAGCGCCTGACGCCGGGCCGCCGCACGGCGGGCGATGACCAAATAAAACACGCCGCTCACAATCAAGGCGATGAGCAAGCCCAGCGCAATGCCGAGGAAAATAACCACCAGTACGAAACCCAACGCCGCAAGTATCAGGCCGATACTGACGCGACTACTGCTGATTTGTGCGCCAGAGCGCCACAGGCGATGCGCCACCCAACGGGTTATCGGGTCGCTGTAGCTTTGGTCGATACCCTCCAGGGCATCGTCTTCTGCATACAACTCGCCGCCAGCGCGTGCGCGCATCGCTGCCTCGCGACGCTGCTGGGATGAACTGGCCGCCAACCACAAAAAAGCACCGCCGGCCGCGGCGAGCAGCATGAGCGCAGCCAAAGCCAGGGTGACGGGTGACATCAGGCCGCCTCGCGCAAATCTTGGTGTTGCTGCGCCTCGATGTCGTAGCGGAACAGGTCGGTCAATTCGATCTCGCCACCGACAATCCGGCCAACTTCGGTGACCGACATCAGCCGCCGCTCGCCGCTGGGCATGCGTGTGACGTGCACCATCAGGTCAACCGCGCTGACAATCTGCTGGCGCAGCGTCACCTCGGAGCCGCCAAAACCGGCAAAGCCGGCCAGCAGCTCCAAGCGCGCCAGTGCATCGCCGCAGCCATTGGCATGGATGGTGGTCATGGAACCGTCGTGGCCAGTATTCATGGCCTGCAACATGTCCAGCACCTCATCGCCGCGCACCTCGCCAACGATGATGCGGTCGGGCCGCATGCGCAGCGCGTTGCGCACGAGGTCACGCGCGGTGACGGCGCGTTCGCCTTCCAGATTGGGCGGCCGGGTTTCCAGGCGCACGGTGTGGTCGTGGCTCAGCCGCAGTTCGGCGGCGTCTTCCACGGTGATGATGCGCTCCTGCTTGCCGATCCATTGCGATAGCAGATTGAGGAAGGTCGTCTTGCCGGAGCCGGTACCCCCCACAACAATCAGATTGGCGCGCTGCTGCACGCGTTTTTGCAGGTAAGCCAGCTCCAACTCGGACACGGTGCCGTATTCCAGCAGGTCGCGCTCGGTAAGCGGATTGCGGCGAAACTTGCGGATGGAAATACATGGGCCGTCGAGCGCAATGGGCGGCACGATGGCATTGACCCGTGAGCCGTCGGGCAGTCGCGCATCGACCATGGGCGACGACTCATCGACCCGCCGACCGATCGGCGCCAGAATTCGCTGGATCACGCGCACCACATGGGCGTCATCGACAAAACGCACGTCGGCTTTCGACAACTTGCCCTTGCGCTCGATGAATACGTTCGACGGGCCGTTGACGACAATATCGTCGATGTCGTCTTGCTCGACCAAGCTTTGAATTGGCCCATAACCCACCAATTCATGGTGAGCATCGGCGGCCAGCATATCGACCTCGTGCTGGTTGACCGCAAGCTTGTGGTCGAGCACGTAGCGACGCACCTGGTCGGCGCAAAATTCCTGGATGCGCTGCGCTGTCCACTCATCAACATTGATGTTGCGCTCGTCGATCAACTCGATAAGCCGACGGTGGATACTAGTCTTGAGCGACTGGTACTGGTCCGATAGCCGGAACTTGATGTCGTCCGATGGGCTCATGCGAGCGCCCTTAGGGAAGCTCTGGTCGAATCGCGCGAGTCGCGTTCGAGTCCCGAAAAGCATCGCTGCAAGGCGGCTGGCGCAGTGTCGCAGTCATTCTGCGGCCAAGACGGCCAACGCAGTCAGCGGGGCTTTTCGGGCCGAACCCCGTTGGGGCCGGGCCTTTCTGGCCCGCTCGCTGCGTTAAATGTCGTTTATGGGGAATCACCACATGTCTCTCCATTTGCCTTGCGCGCGAGCCAGAAAGGTCTCCGGCGCGGCCGCGCGATTCGATCAGAACTTCCCTAACCCAGCAGCCGAGCGAAGAAGCCCTGCTGCTGCGGGCGCAACGACTCGCCTTTGACGAGGCTGCCCGCCAAGGCCCGAACCTCGCCGCAAAATGCATCGCGCGGGGCCAACGAGAACATCGATTCGCCCGCGTTCATGGCGTGAATCTGCTGCACGTGCTGGCCGCCCAAAGTGGCGAACACTGGCAAGTTGAGCAATTCGGCGAGGTTGTCAGGCTCCAGCCCGACGCGCTTGCGGTAGCAATCAACCACCAGGCCAGTGCGGTCCAACGGCACATCGTCGAGCCGCAGCTTTTTGAGCAAGTGCTTGTTGTGGCGGCTGCGCAAGATGGACTGGTCCGTCACCAGCAGTGAGCGCGTCGAATGGCTGATCAAGCCGCCGATCGTATTCATCGGCAAATGGCCATCCACACTGATGACGATGGCGGCGAAGTAGTTGCGCAGAGTCTCCACCAGCGTCATCAGGTCGCTGTCGTCCAGCGCCGGGAACCCCAGGCTGTCTTCCGGCAAGCTGAGCACGAACAGGCCACTGCTGTGCCGCGCAAACGCGGTGTCGATCAGCGTTTGATCGCAGCGATAAACATCATTCAAGCCGTCAAGCAGGTTGTAGCTTTGATTGACGTTGAAATACACCAGTGAGCAGCCGGTTGGCGTGCCGACATCGATGAGCAACACATGCTCGTTCGGCGGCAGGTTCTCGTCGATCGCCAATGCCAGATGACCGCCGACAAAGGCGTTGCGCAAATTGCTTTGCGCCGTCATCAAGGTAATCAACTGCCCTTGCGACGCATGATTGCGGCCCGGTGCGTTGGTAGTGATGCGCCGCAACACCTTGCTCACACGCGCCGACAGATTTTCGTCGTCTTCTTCGCGGACAAAATAGTCCTTTGCGCCGGCCCGCACTGCCGCCAGCACCGACTGCGATGCCCCGCTGTTGCCGACAGCGAACACCGGCAGGTCCGGATTGCGGTCGAGCAGTTGGTCAATCATTTGCGCGCCCAGTTCCGGGCGGTCGTCTTCAATTTCGACAAACGCCAGGCTGGCGCCGGCAATATCCGGCAGGCCACTGGTGGCACGCACCAAATGCACCTCGATATCGTGGCCCAGGCATTGCACCAGCCAATGCGAATAGCGCGGGTCGTTGGCGACGACCAGGGCCATGGACTTGAGTGCGCGGTCTGCAGCGGCCATTAGTCGGAGAACCCGGTGGCGTCAAAGTCGCCGGTTTCGAGGAACATGGTGTCGTCGAAATCGGGGCGGTAGTCGTCGTACTGCGCGCCGGGCAACGGCGGCAAATCGGCACCGGCGGCAAATGGCCGAACGATGCGCGGCGTAACCACCATGATCAATTCGCGCTCGGCGCGCGAGTAGCGGCTGCTGCGGAAAAACGCTCCGATGTAAGGCAGGTCGCCCAAGAACGGCACTTTGCTGACATTGCTGGTGAGTTGGTCGTTGATCAGGCCGCTGATGACAAAACTCTCGCCGTCGCCCAACTCCACGGTCGTATCGGTGCGCCGGACGATAAGGCTAGGCACCGACACGCCACCGCTTTGTACGCCGGTAGTGAAGTCCAACTCGCTGACCTCCGGCGCCACCTTGATGACAATGCGGTCGGCGTCGAGCACGGTGGGGGTCATGTTCAGGCGCACGCCGAATTCCTTGAACTCAATCGATACTGCGTTGCTGTTGCCCTGCACCACCGGGATAGGGAACTCGCCACCGGCCAAAAAGCTCGCCGACTGGCCGCTGGTGGCCACCAGGCTGGGCTCGGCCAACGTGCGCGCCAGGCCCTGGCGTTCCAGCAAGCTGAGCACGCCCAGCACGCTTTGCGAGGCATCACCCACGGCCAACTGGAAGGCATCCTGAACAGCGCGGAAGCCGCTGCTCGACTGCAAGTCAAACCCGCCTGCGCCAGAGTTGGAGATCGACGACAAAGTACCTGGTGGCGATACGACCACCGTGGTATTCAGTGTGTTGTTGATGAAGTTGAAGCCGTACTGCTGCAGCGTGGTGCGATTGACTTCGACAATCTTGATTGCCGCCATGACCTGGGTATCGACATTCACCTGCAGCGTGTTCACTGGCGCATCGCCACCTTGGGCTTGGGCGTTTGCAGCACGCGCCGCAGCCAGGCTGTCGACGCTGCCCGACACCGCCTTGCCGGGTTGCACGCGGGCATTGGCCAGCGCCGGATTCGGTGGCGCCGGGTTGCTCAGGTCTTGCGCCGGGCGAACGGTGATGCGGTATTCACTGGGCGTGTTGGTGGCCGCGTCCCAGACAATCAGGCTGGTGACGCCGAGGGTTTTGCCAGTAACGAGCACCTCGCGGCGATTGATGACATTGACGTCGGCGACGCTGGGGTCGCCCACGGCAACACGCTTGACCGCCTGGCCCTGGCGCAACAATTTATGCGTGCCCTTGTCGAGCACAAGAATGCGATCAGGCGGCAAATACGCCAGCGCCGGAGTCGCCAAGCCGCCGACCAATAGCAAAATCAGGACAAGGCGAATCATGGGCGCACCGTTTCAATATCGTTGCCGCGATACACATAGACCGCGGGGCGCGGTGGCGGCTTGGGTTTGTCGCCCTGGGCTTTTTTCAGCGCCGTCAGTTCGGCCAGAGTAATCACATCCGGCTTGTCGTCTTCGGCTTTTTCAGCGTCGGAGTCGCTAATCAATGGCAACTCGCCGCTTTCACCCGGCAATTCATCACCGTCCAGTACCTGCGCGCCGTGCAGCGCCAGGCGCAATGTGCCCACGCTGTCGCCCAACAACACGCGGGTAACCTCGTCATCGGGCACAGCAATCACCGCCGTGCGGATGCGCCGGCGTTGATTGCCGCCATCGCCTCCGGCGCCCTCTGGCCGGTCAATAATCCGCTCTTCATAGCCCAGCACCAAAGCCTCTTCGAGCAAGGTACGCGCTTGGCTGGTGGCGTTGCTGCCAAGGCCGCGCACATACATCAGCACATCCACGGTGTCGCCGGGGCGCACAAAGCCACCCACAGCGACAACATCATCGATCTCGAACGACATCGCCTTGCTGCCTTGGGGAATGATGCGCGCCAACTGGTTGATGGCGCCAAAGTAACGCGGCGTCACTGGCGCGCCGACATCGATATCGACCAGCGGTGTGCGCTCGGCAACATCTTCGACAGCAGTGAAGAATGCATTCGGCGCAATCTCTACGCTGGCAAGTGCCACCGCATCGGCGGGGATCGGCTCAAAAGCGGTAATCGGCTTGGTGGCCACTACCAGCAGTGTGCGGGTTTTTTGTGCCTCGCGCACCGCAGCCTGCTGGGTTGCAGCCACGCGGGCTTGCTCTGAGTACTGGGTGCTCAGCCGCCAGGCGGCAACGCCGGCAATCAATGCCAGCACCACCATGGCAACGGCCAATAGCTTGAGTGTGCCGCTGCTCATTGGGCGCTTGCCTTGTACTGGCGGTATTGACCAATCGTCATTTCTGCTCCTCCCTCAATCGCACAATGCCACTTGCGCGGGCGTTTTGCCCGGTCAGCCCCCGCCGGCTTCAATGCCGGGGTCTAACAACGCAATCGCATTGGCGCCCAGCGATTCTGGCATGGGTGGCACGCGGCCGACCAGCGGCAAGGCAATTGTTGGAAACAAGCCATCCAGATCGAACCGCATATCAACACGCACAACCTGCTGCCCGCCACTGGTTTCAAGCTGCACTTGCACCTTCTCACCCGAACCGCCAACAACCCGCTCGCGCTGGCTGGCAGGCAGCCACGCCAGCAGGTCAACGGCGGTGGTGCGCACGCGCTGTATCACTTGCGCCTCGTAACCTCCGGGTGGCGGGTCATTGGGGTCAACCGCCACCGCTGCCTCGGCTGCTTCCTGCGCCACATAGGTGATCGACTCGTTCACCAAGAACACGTAGGCGTAAACAATCATGCCGTACAGCAGCAGGAACAACAACGGAAACACCAGCGCGAACTCGGTGGCCGTTGCGCCAGCTTGGCGAACCTTGAAATTCATGCCAGGCCGGCCAATAGCCACGGGCCAAACCAGACGACGCTCAAGAACCCCGCGACCAGCGCTGGCCCCATGGGCAGGCGCTGTGTGACGCTGGCCGATGACTGGACAGCACGGCGCTGGCGCCAATATTGCACGCCGCACGCCAACCCCAACATCAGGCTACTCAACAAAAACAACTCGATCGCCCCCACTGCGCCGACGCAGCCCGCCATGACAGCCAAACACTTGACGTCGCCGGCGCCGGTTTTGCCGAGCACATAGCCCGGCAACGATAAACCCAGGGCAATCAATACGGCGACCACGGCGCTGCGCAGGTTCAATGATGCGCCCCAGCCCGCCAAGGCCGCCGCGGCCAACAACAAGCCCGGCACCAACAAGGCGTTGGGAATGCGTTGGCGCCGCCAATCGACGGCGCCAACGCTCAGCGCCCACGCGCTGGCGGCCAGTTGCCATGTCATCGGAACAGCGGCAATCGCTTCGTGGCGGCCTATTCCTCAGCGGCGCATTCTGCGCTACCGCTCACACAATCGGCGGCATCCTGAAACAGGCCCTCGAGCCCACCGCCAAGCGCACCAAGCACCAAAATCAGCGCGACCGCAATCAATCCAACGACCAGGCCATATTCAACGGCACTGGCGCCTTCGTCATCACGGTAGAATTTGTACAGTGTCAGCAAAGTTTGAAACATTGTTTTATCTCCAGGCCGACAGTCTTCGCACGGCCAATTTCAGGGCGCGCATTGCTGCGCTGATGTTGCATGGTCATTGTTGCGCGGATGACCGCCTGGCGCCAAGTCCGGACTATCCCTTATGAGCACCGCTTGTCACGCGCGGATGACCGCGCAGCGAAAACGTCTCACAGCATGCCGTTTGTCGGCACCAAGCGGCCGCTGAGATGGCGACGTTTGCCATCGGTGACCTGCAGGGTTGTGCGGATGAGTTCGCGCAACTGACTGCGCAGATCGGCTTCGACAAACGCCCGGACGACCGCCTACGGCTGGTAGGTGATTTAGTCAGCCGCGGGCCGGACTCACTGGCCTGCCTGCGCAAGGTCTATGCCCTGCGTGAACGCCTGAACTGCGTGCTTGGCAATCACGACCTGCACCTACTGGCCCAGGCCGCGGGTGTCTCGCCCAAGCGGCGCGGTGATCTCGATGCCATTGTGGCAGCCAACGACGCCGAGGACTTGCTGACGTGGCTGCGCCACCGCCCGCTGCTGCACTTCGACGCAGAGCGAAACCTGGCCATGGTTCATGCCGGCCTGCCACCCGAATGGACGATTGACGACGCCCTGAGCGAAGCTGATGCGGTGCAACAGGTCTTGCGCGGCCCGAAGTACCGCACCCTGCTCGCCGGCATGTACGGCGACGGCCCACGTCAATGGTCGCCAAAGCTGCGCGGCCTGGAGCGCCAACGTTTTGCCATCAACTGTTTCACCCGGCTGCGCTATTGCGACCGCGACGGCAGCCTGTTGTTGGATCACAAAATGCCGCCCGGCGAGGCGCCGCCCGGAGCAACGCCATGGTTTGCTGCGGCCGGCCGAGCCAGCCGAGACACGGGCGTGGTTTTTGGACACTGGAGCACCTTGGGTCAGGTGCAATGGCCGGATCACAACGTACGCGGCTTGGACACGGGTTGTGTTTGGGGTGGTGCGCTGACGGCATTGGATATCGACAGTGGCGAGCTACATAGCTTGGCTTGCAGGGCGCATCGGCAGCCCGGCTGATACACAGCTGTTTCTACAGAACGTAGGCTATTCGCAGTTAGCGTGGTGGTTGCCAGCAATCACGCTTAAATCTTTAGACCCACAAAAAAGCCCCGCGTCGCGGGGCTTTTTCGTTTCTGGGCTCCGGCCTAGTGGCCTGAAATCCCAGACTTCATCGCTGCTTCCTTGGTGAGCATGAAATGCCCAAGGGCTGGCATGACCAAGATCGCACCAAACATGTTGGCGGTAAACATGAACACCAGCAGGATGCCCATGTCGGCCTGGAACTGCAGTGCCGAGAACAGCCACGTGCCCACGCCAATACCCAGCGCGACACCGGTGAAGATCACCGCCTTGCCGGATTGTTTGAGCGTGTTGTAGAAGGCCTCTTCCAGGCTTTGGCCCTTGCCGACCCCCTCGGCAAATTGCGCGAACACGTAAATTCCGTAGTCAACGCCGATACCGACAGCCAGCGCGACCACCGGCAGCGTAGCCACCTTGAGGCCGATACCCAGCACCGCCATCACCGCGTAGGCCATCACCGACACCAGCGACAGTGGCAGCACCACGCAGAACACACCGGCGGCGCTGTGGAAGGACAGCCACAGGAAGATCAGGACGACGACGTAAACCCACATCACCACCTGGATTTCCTGCGCCTTGACCACCTCGTTGGTGGCGGCCATAACGCCGACGTTGCCGGACGCCAAGGCGTAGTTCACAGGGCAGTATTTCTCCATGCCCTCGAACTTGGCCTGCAGCTCGTCCATCTTGTTGTTCATCGCAACAAGCTCGTCAGCACGTGCCGGGTCAGGCTGCGCGGTCTGCAGCTTGGCCATGGTGTCGCGCTCGACCGCCAATTGGCCCATTTCAGTACGCACCGCGGCCTTGTCGGCACAGTACTCAGGCGTGACATCGCTGTTGGCAGCGAAGAACTCCTCAGCATTGGTGGTGTTGAATTCCTTCACCGCGTCGGTGATGGTGGTGATGGTCTTGGCCTTGTGATCACGGGTGAAGATCAGCACCGGTATCGCCGAGCAATCCGGGTTGAGCAAACCCGTTGACGTTTCGATAGGCGTGATCGCCTGCACCATGACGTCGCGGTTGCGCGGCAGAATGCGCCAGGCCATCGAGCCTTCGTTCCAACCCGCGTTGATCACCTTGGCCACCTGCGGCATCGAGATCACCGACTGCACCTCTTTTTCGAGGTTGGTCATGTGCCATGCAAAACGGTCGATGTTTTCCATCTGCTGGTAGCGGATGCAGGCATTGGGTGCCGTCTCGGCAATCACCTTGAGGATATCCACGCCAATCGCGAAGTTATCGACAATCGCGTTGGAGTCGATGTTGTAGCGCGAGTCGGGGCGCAGTTCCGGCACGCCGGCTTGCGAATCACCCACTTGCAGGTCGTCGTACTTCCACATCGACCAACCCAGCAGCACCGAGCAGATCAGCAAGGTAATGATGGCTGGCGTACGGCGGGTGTTTTTCGCGATCAGGCGCCACAAGCCGTCGCCGAAGCGGTCGCGTGTGTCCTGTTTGCGCTTGAAGGCTTCCTTGTCCTTGATCTCGACCCAGGTCAGCCAGATCGGCATCATCACCTTGTTGGTAACGATAATCGCGAGAATGCCGAAGGCTGCATTGAGCGACATCTCGCGGATGATGTCGATGGGGATTAGCAGGATCGTGAGGAAGCCTGCGGTATCTGTGATCAGCGCCGTTGTGCCAGGGATGGCCAGGCGGCGGAAGGTTTCCACCGAGGCGTCAAAACTGTTGCGGTCGTTGTGCGCAATCTCGGCTACCCAGGCGTTCACATACTGCACACCGTGGCTGACCGATACCGACAAGACCAGGAACGGCACCAGGATGGCGAACGGATCGAGCCCGTAGCCAAAAATCCGCAGCAGGCCGAACTCCCAGATCACCGCTACCACCGAACAAATCAGCGGCAGCACGGCCAGCTTGAATGAGCCGGTGTAAACCCACAGCAGCACCATGGTCATCAGCAGCGTGAGCAGGAAGAACAACACCACTTCCAGCGTGGCGTCGGTCACATCGCCCACCACCTTGGCAAAGCCGATGATGTGCACCTTGATGTTTGGCACGTGGTCGGGGTTGGTCTCTTCGCGTACTTCCAGCGCCCAGCCGCGCACGGCGCTGCGGCGGGTTACGCCATCGTCAGTGCGCGTCAGCTCCCACTCGAAGATAGTCTTGTCGAGGAAGCCGGGCTCGGAATAAAGCGTCTTGACCGTGTGGCCCGCCGGGTAGGTATGAGGCTCGCCGTCTTCGGTGTCTTGCACCGTGACGTCTTCTTTGAGCGTCAGCACCCAGCGCTTGGTGCTTTCAACTGGGCCACGGATGTTGTTTTCGAGGTCGTCGGCAACCTCTTGATAGTCGATTTTCTCGCCGGAAACCGGGTCGAATTCCAGCAGTTCGCCATTGACCATGGCGCCGGTTTGGTCTTCGGTGACCAGGCGGCCGATGATGCCGGCCTTGCCAACGTTGGTCTTGACCAGGCGGAACATGTCTTCGGTGGGGGCGTATTCAGCCGGCACCACGTTGCCACCGGCAAAACCGCCTTCGACCACTTCGGTGTAGCGCACGTCGGGCGTGAACAGCGACGACACCCGCGAGCGGTCAACACCCGGCAGGAAGAACACCGCGTCGGTGACTTCACGCAGCGTTTGCATGAAGACCTCGTTGTAGATTTCGCTACCGTCTTCCTGAATCAGTGCAACCTTGACCAGGTTGCCACCGCCAAATGTTGATTTGTACTGGTTGAGCACCTCCATGTAGGGGTGCTCTTGCGGAATGGATTTTTCAAATCCGGCATCGGGCTGAATCTGCGACGCGTGATAACCGAAAAATGCGGTCAGGATCAACAGAATGGTCATCCCCAACCAGCGCTTGCCGTAAACAATCGGCTCGACAATGCGAAGAATATCTTTTGCGGAAATCATGCCGCTGCCCCCATAAAATGCAGAGAGTTATTCATTGTTATCCGTCGCCGCCTAGCGGGCAGCGACCTGCGTACCGTTGTCGCCCACGAACAGCAACTTGCTGCCCTCCACCAGTACGGCATTCAGGCTGCCATCAACGCCCGTGTTCATCGGCACGGCGCGCTGGCCATCGACGATTTGCAACACAGTGCTGTTGAGGCCAACGACGACACTGTCGCCGCTGTCCAGCACATCAGCACCCAGCAGGGTTTGCTGCGTACCCGTATTGACACGACTCCAGTTCACTTCGTAACTGTCACCAGCGCCGTCATCGTCGAGCGCCTCATCGTCTTCGGTGGCTGCGTCGTCGGCACTCTCGTCAGCGCCATCTTCAGTCGGCAACACGGTTTCCGCCACAAAGGCATTACCGCGCAGGCCGAAAATCAGCACGCCGGATGCGCCGTATGGCGTCGCACCAAAGTAGGAGCCCTCGTACGGGGCGTTGACCTTGGTCCAGGTTTCGCCGCGGTCGCCAGACACGGCGATGGTGCCGAACTCACCAACAATGATGAGCGTACCGTCGTTGAGCTGGGTAATCGCATTGAAATGCCATTCGTCATCACGCGCGGGCGTAGGGTGCTCTTCCCAGGTGCTCCCGCCGTCGCTAGTACGGTAGAAGCTGCTGTAAGCGCCGACGGCATAGCCAATGTCTTCGTTGAGAAACAACACGTCGAGCAGCGGATTTTGCAGTTCCGGCAAGAATTGTTGCAGCGTCCAGGTCTGCCCACCATCGGTGGTGCCGATGATCGACGCATCGTGGCCCACGGCCCAACCTTTCTGGTCGCTGACAAAGCTCACGGCAGTCAGCGTCGCGCGCGTCGGCACCGAGGCCTGCACCCAACCTTTGCCATCCAGCGATGCCACCACGTGGCCGCGCTCACCAACCGCCACATAGCGCTTGCCGGTGTTGACCACATCGAGCAGCAAAGACTCGGCCGCCAGCGGCATTTGCTCGGCTGGCAACGGTTTGATGTCCCCTTCATCTTGCGCGTAGGCCACAAACCCAGCCACGCAACACGCACTCGCAACTGCCAGCGCACATGCGCCTCGGCCAACTCCCTTCAGTGCCATGGGATCTCCTCCTTCTTGGCTGCCCGCTTGGGCATGATGCGGCCGCGCGTGGCGGCCGCTAATGTTCGAATAATCGTTTAACCCTAACCTAACTTAACGCGCTGCTTAGCGGCGCGCCAATTTCTTGACGTTGGACGGGTTGAAATAAACCGGCGGATCAACGTCGATGGCGTAAGTCTCGTCATCCTCGTTGTTCATCGCCTGTACCAGATAGCGGTTGGCCAACAGGTCGTAAACCGACTCCAGTGCAGGCAACTGATACGGCACATCGTAAGCCATCACGCTATGGCCTTCCTGCACGCGCCACAACTGGTCACGCTTGTCGTAAACATCAACAGCAACGACCTGCCACGAGTCTTCATCCACGTAAAACGTGCGGCGCTTGTAAATATGGCTGGTGCCGCCACGCAGCGTAGCGTCAACCACCCAAACCCGGCGCATTTCATAGCGTGTCAGGTCCTGATTGATATGCCCACGCTTGATGATGTCATCGTACTCCACGTCACCCGCATGCAGCGTGTAGCTGTTGGCCGGCACATACATCGGCTTTTTGCCCACCAGCTTCCAGTCATAACGGTCCATGGCACCGTTGAACATGTCGGTCTGGTCGTTGGTGCGCAGGCCGTCTGACGCCGTGCCCGGGTTGTCGTAAGCCACGTTGGGCGCACGGCGCAGGCGGCGCTGACCGGGGTTATACAGCCAAGCTTTGCGCGGCTCGCGCAGTTGGTCCATGGTTTCATGTACCAGCAGAATCTGGCCGGCCAGACGCGCTGGCTGGGTGGTGATCTGCAAGAAATACAAAATCACGTTGTTGATGTCGCCCGGCTCGATCCCCGCTTCGCTGTAGCTGAAGGTAACGTCCTCGCGCAGCTTCACCAGGTTGTAGTCACCGGTGTTGGTCACTGCCGCCTGGTTGTTCCAGCGCCGCACCGACAAGCCGCGAAAGCGCACCTTGTGGTTCCAGATCACCTCGTGGCCATTGGCGGGAAACGGGAACGGAATGCCCGTGATCGCGCCCGAGATGGCATCGCCACCACCGCCCAACTTGGCCTTGGTGGCGTTCACTAGCGTGGCGTCATAAATGAATTGCGGGTTGGCAAAGTCGCGCCGGCCTTCGTACACCGGCATCTCGTACGACTCAGGGAACTTGGCAAACAGCGCCAATTGCCCAGGCGTCAAGTACTCACGATAATCATCGAGGTTATCCGAGGTAATCGTAAAGCTGGGTGCGTCATCTGGTGAAGGATCGGTATAGCGCGTGCCCGAACCCTTGTAGCTTGGCGGGGCCGATTTGATCCCACCATCCCATGCGGGAATGCCCAACTCGGCATCCCCTGCTTTTTCCGCGCCCAATGGCGTCAAGTCGTCGCCTAAGCGGGCGGCCTCTTCGGCGCTGACATCGGCCAGAACGGCCGGGCTGAAACAGACGGCGGCGGCGAGCACCACTGCGCCCATCGGGCGTGAAATATGGGCCACGGAGGTCTCCTGCTGTAGGTTGTCGTCAGCGTTGTAAGTTCGGCGATCGATTAGAAGTTGTAACCGATGAAGGCGAACACATTGTCGCGGTCAACTCGCGCATTGTGATCACTGCCGCCAGTGAACGTCGTCAAGCGAACTTCGCCCACCCACTTGTTCAGGTAGTCGAAACGCAAGCCAGTGAGCACCTGGATGTTACCTTCCGAGAAGTTCTGACCAACGCCTGGGGCAATGCCCTTGACGTCGTGGAATACGCCCAGAATTGGCTCCAAGTTGGCACCAAACAAGGCATTTTGGTAGCGAAGCACGGCAACAGCACGATAGCCCCAGGAGAACTCATCCGGGAAGTGGTCAAGTGGTGCTGCGGTCGGGTTTTGGCGGCAGCGATCCGGGTTGGCTTGCCCGGAGCAGGCACCGCCAAACTCGGCAGAATCGATCGACCCATTCTGCGTGCCGTCTGCACCGCCAGAGATATGTGTATTGGTCTCAGCGCCGTTGAACTGCAGCTCACTCAAATCGGGCATGTCCGGGAACAAGGTTCCGCCGAACTCGAAGATCGCGATGATCTGCGATGCATTGAGCCAGTTTGCACCACCGAAGGTGTTCAGCAGCGTGAATTGCAACTGATGCACTGCCTGGCGCTCGAAGCCCTGGATGTAGTAGTTCTCCTCTCCATCCATGGTGCCGTCTGCATCGACAGGATTGTTGCGGAACAGGGTCTCAACGTAGTCCGGCACACCTGAACGGCGGCTCGGCAGTGACAGCGCCTCCATTCCTGGGGCGCCCGGAGCAACTAAGATATCGTTATTGGGGAACGCTGGCTGCAAAGCTGCGAACACCAAGTCAGTCGAGTGAATCTGCACGGGCAAATTGCTGCGATACGAGTACTCACCCGACAACGCCAAGTCTCCAACTGTGGTGTTGAACGAGAATCCGTAGAGCTTGATGTCTTCCGGATACTCCACTGCCAGCGATGCGGTATCAACCGGCACCGGCTCTGCGCCACCGTTTGCAGAAAAGCCTCCGCAGTCAACTGCAGCTTCCAAAACCGTCGTCGAGTCTGGGGCGATGCAGGTAGGGCTGGCCGCAAATGCCGACACGCTCGGGATGCGCGCGTGATAGTTGGCGAAGTAGAACGCCAACTCCGTACCGTTGTTCAACGCCTCGGCAAAATATCGGAACGAGATGCCATATTGGCCACCGTCTTCAGGTTCGATGTCGGCACGACGGAAAATAGTCCGCCCTGCAGCCCCAGACAGCATGTTCTGCGGGTCTTCTGGGTTGTCGTTTGCCCGGTAGAGGTTCTCCGGATCTTCCGGCTGCTTGCCGAACGACAACATGGCGTACTCGCCACCTGCGCCGGCGATATCACTGGTCGAAAAGAATGTGCCCACAGGGTCAGCAATTGCTGGCTTCCACTCGTACTGGTAGAAACCTTCTACGAACAGATTGCGCGCAACGTCGGTGCTGAATACCGCCATGCCTACGGGCTGGAACGCCTCTTCAAGCTGGAAGCCGGGGAAGCGCGCACGGGTACCGTCTGGCGGGTTGATGGCGTTGATGCTGTTGAACACCAGCGCGGTCGATTCACCCCAGTTGATACCCTGCTCGCCAACCCGCAACAGCATTTCGCGGCCGCCGATAAATGGCAGGTAAGCCGTTGCGTGATAGCCGTTGAAGTCGAAACGATCACCCGACAAAGCCTCGACAGCGCGCGGCCGAGGGGTGGCTGGCGGCTGTAGCGTGGTGTCGGGGTGGAGGTCGTCGCGGTTGGAATTCTCGGCGTCAAAAATATAGATCGGGTTGGCGTAGAAACTGACCGGGCCCAGATCAAAGGTAATTTCGGAGTTGAGCTTGGCACCAGCCGACACGATGTCGTGCTTGTCGAAGTTCAGGTTGCCGTTGTCACCATTGGGTGAGAAGGAACCGGGTGCGTTCACATAATCCAAGTTGGCCTGTGTATTTGAGGTGGCGCACGCCGCTCCCAACTGACTTTCTACATATGTAGGTGGCGTGGTACCTGCCGACGGGTTATCAGTCGCTACGGTGCGCACACACAAACCCGGGTTCAGGTTGCTCTTACCGATCAAATGGCTTGCACGATCCTGCACACGCCAGGCTGCACCAAAGGTAATCAAACTCTGAATCGAGCCCTCAAACGGACCGACTTCAAAGTCCACCGCTGATGCGCTGGTCGAAGCCCCCAAAAATGCTGCTGCAATAACCGCAACGAAACGCAGCTTGCGCGGCGCAGGCGTGTGCGCGTCGCGCACCATGGAATGCATCATTGTCGTCCTCACCATGTGAAATCCCCTCGTCGTCGCCCTATGGCGACTTTGTTATATCTGCAGCCACAGCCGCTATGGCCGTAATGAACAACCGGGCTATTGATGCCTCTGTTAGTTCATCACATTTCAATGCCGCGTTATTTAATCAGACACTTACGGGCAGCGCAATCATTGTCTTGTAATCAAAAAGTTAGCCTACGGATTGCCAGCATTTTCGACGCCACGTGCATAGTTGCCTCTAGCTCATCCGAACCATACCAGAGCCGCCTGCCGGCCGGTTTCTCCGCCGTCACGCCGCCACGAAAACAATCGCCGCTCATCAGCAAACGTGCAAACCGCCGTTGCCGCAACCGTAGTGATGCCGGCCGCTTGCAACTGCATACGCGCAATCTGTTGCAGGTCGGCCAACCAATGGCCGGGCTGGGTTGGCTTGAACGCCGCCTCGCCGCCAGGTGTGCTTGCCACAAGGGCGTCGCGCACTTTGGCATCGACCTCGTAGGCCGGCGCTGAAATACATGGCGCCAGCCAAGCCACGCTGTTCTCAGGCTGGCCCAGCGCCGCAACCACATTGCCGATCACACCAGCAGCCAAGCCGCGCCAGCCGGCATGCGCAGCGGCGATGGCGCTGCCATCACGCCGCGCGAGAACAACCGGCAAACAATCTGCAGTTTGGATGGCCAACACCAACGACCGGTCGTCGGCCACGGCGGCGTCGGCCTCGGGCGGCTCAGCGCAGCAGGCCGGGTTACGCACCACGGCATTGCCGTGCACTTGCCATAGCCAACTCGGCGCTTGAGGCAAATCCAACTTACGGATCAAGCGCGTGGTGTTGCTGGCGACAGCATCAGGCGAATCACCGACCCGATCCGATAGATTCAAGCTGGCAAATGCCCCTTGGCTGACGCCACCCAACCGAGTTGTCATCACCGCGCGCACGCCCGGTGGCGCCTGCCAGTTGGCTTCGATGACTTCCAGTTCGCTCATGCCGCAAGCGCCTCCATCAAAGCCTGCATGTCGGCGGGCAATGGCGCTTTGATGTCGATACGCGCGCCGGTGATCGGATGATCAAAAGCCAGCCGCCGGGCATGCAAAGCCTGCCGGCGAAAACCCGCAACTGCGGCTGCGGCAGCTTTGCTCAATCCTTTTGCACCGACGCCACGCCGGCCGTAAGTCGCATCGCCCACCAACGGATGCCCCACATGTTGCATGTGCACGCGGATTTGGTGCGTGCGGCCAGTCTCCAATTTGAGCTTGAGCACGCTGTGGGCGATATGCCGCGCCAACACGCGGTAATGCGTGACCGAGTCGCGGCCACCGCCTGCCGCATGAAACCGCGTGCGGTCGGTGGGGTGGCGAGCAATCGGCGCATCAACCGTGCCGCCAGCGATGACGCGCCCCCAAACCACGGCTTGATATTCACGGTGGATCTCGCGCGCTTGCAGCGCTTGCGACAGCAAGTGATGCGCCTGTGGCGTGCGGGCCACCAACAACAAACCGCTGGTGTCTTTGTCGAGCCGGTGCACCAAACCGGCGCGCGGCACTTGCTCTAGCGCGGCGTCAAAATGTAGCAGCGCATTCTGTAGCGTGCCATTGGGATTGCCGGCGCCGGGATGCACGACCAGCCCAGCCGGCTTGTTGATGATCAGGCACGCATCGTCGCTATGAACAATGTCCAGCGCAATGGGCTCCGGGCGGGCTTCGATGACCGGCTCGAACCGCGGTTGCACCTGCAAGGTGTCATCGGCAGCCACAGCATGGCGGCGGTTGCGCACCTCGGCGGCATTGATTTGCACCAGGCCGTCGTCGATCCAGCGCTGGATGCGGTTGCGCGATACGTCGGGCATGAGCGACGACAACACGCGGTCTAGCCGCTGGCCGTGGAGAACTTCCGGCACTTGCAGCACTCGAACATCAGACACAGTGCTTTCGCTCATCATTGGGCGCAGTATAATGCCCGGCCACGGCCCGCAAGCGCGGGCCGCATGCTTTGAACACGCAAGACCCCTTTATGACCTCCTCGAAGTCGATCAGCCGCCTCATTGCCACCGCCCTAGTCAGCACGCTGCTTGCAGCCTGTGCCGGCGACGGTGCCGCGCCCGTCAACCCGTTTGACGAGGACATTCCGCGGCGGCTGCAGCGGCTGAAAGCCCAAGAAACCTACGACTTGGCGCGCAGTTCGCTGGAATCGGCCGACTACGAAGGCGCGTTGCGCCAATATCGAGCGCTGCAAATTCGTTTCCCGTTCACCGACTACGCCACCCAGGCGCAGCTCGACACCATCTACCTGAACTACAAGCTGTTCGCGCCCGATGCGGCGCTGAGTGGTGCCGACCGGTTCTTGAAAGAGCACCCGCGCCACCCGCAAGTGGCTTACGTGCAGTACCTGAAAGGTTTGGTGCATTACCAACGCAGCGGCGCCGACGACCCGCGCTGGTTTGGCCTGTCGGACTCGGCACAGTACGACCAGGTGTATGCGCGCCGCGCCTTCGACGCTTTCAACCAGTTGGTGCAGCGCTACCCCGACAGCAAGTTCGTCACCGATTCGCGCGAGCGCATGATTTATTTGCGTGAGCGTATGGCCTACCACGACCTGCAGATTGCCAAGTATTACCAGCGCCGCAAAGCCTACGTGGCCGCCAGCCGCCGCGCCGAAGACATCCTGCGCAAGTTTCAGGGCACGTCGATCATCCCGGAGACGCTCAAGGTTCTGGAAAACTCCTACCGCAAGTTGGAATTGACCGAACTGGCTGACGACGCACGCGCTCTAGCGATTGCCAACTTTGGCAAGGCAGGGGTCGAAAAACCTGCCAAGCCCGGCAAGCCGGATGACACGCCGCCGGAGGCCGCTGCCGGCTGAGTCGGGTCTCGGCCCGCTTAAACGTCGCTGTACTGCGCGGTAATCGGATACCGCCGATCGCGCCCAAACGCCCGCGCCGTTACTTTCGGCCCAGGGGGTGATTGCCGGCGCTTGTACTCATTGCGCCGGATCATGCCGGTGACGCGTGCCACCAAGTCGGCATCAAACCCCTGGTCGATAATTTCGGCCTGTGTGGCGTGCTGCTCGACATAGGCGCGGATGATCGCGTCCAGTGTTTCATACGGAGGCAGGCTGTCGCTGTCTTGCTGGTCGGCGCGCAATTCGGCCGACGGTGGGCGGTCGATCACCGCTTGCGGAATCACCTTGGCGTCGTCCGCGCACTGTGCATTGCGCCACTTCGATAGTGCGAACACCGTGGTTTTATACACGTCCTTGAGCGGCGCAAAGCCGCCGGCCATGTCGCCATACAAGGTGGCGTAACCGGTTGCCATCTCACTCTTGTTGCCGGTTGCCAGCACGATGTGGCGGAACTTGTTCGACAAGGCCATCAAGATGGTACCGCGGCAGCGTGACTGGATATTTTCCTCGGTGACATCCTCTGCGGTGCCAGCAAATTCATCGGCCAAGCCTTGCGTGAAGGCTTCGAACATCGGCTCGATGGGCACCTCGGAAAAGCGCACGCCAAGATTCTCGGCTTGAAGCTGTGCCTGGGTTTTCGACAAATCCGAGGTGTAGCGCGACGGCATCGCCACCGCCCACACACGCTCCGGCCCTAGCGCATCGACGGCCAAGGCCAGCACCAAGGACGAGTCGATGCCGCCGGACAACCCGAGCAACACGCCATCGAAGCCGTTGCGATCGACGTAGTCGTAAATCGACAGGGTCAGCGCCTGCCAGATCAACGGCTCGATGGCCTGCTCGCTTTTCTTTGCCGGCTTGGCTTTGGCGTCGTGATCCAGTGGCACGTCGCAGGCAAAAACGCCTTCGGTGAAGGTGGGTGCGCGGTAGATGATCTGGCCGTCGAAACGCGCCACCATCGAGTCGCCATCAAACACCAACTCGTCCTGCCCGCCTACGCAGTTGACATAGACAATGCTCAGGTCGCACTCACGGGCCCGGTCGGCAAGCACCTGGTTGCGCTGCGCGCTCTTGTGTTCATGGAACGGCGAGGCGTTGATGTTAATGAGCAGCTTGGCACCGGCCTTGGCGGCATCCGCGGCTGGGCCGGGCTCCCAAATATCCTCACAAATCGTCAAGCCAACAGGTAGCCCTGCCAACTCGAAGACGCAGGTTGCGTCGCCGGGGTGGAAGTGGCGGTCTTCGTCGAACACGCCGTAGTTGGGCAGCTTTTGCTTGCGGTAATGGGCAATGCGGCGATCGCCCAAATACACATCGGCGGCGTTGTACATGCCGGCCTTGGCGAACTCGGGATAACCCACGACGACGCAGATGCCGGCAACCTCTTTCTTGATCCGCGCCAGTCCGGCCTTGATCTTGTCGGGCAAGCCGTTACGCAGCAGCAGGTCGTCCGGCGGATAACCCAGCACTGCGAGTTCGGGGAACACGACGATGTCGGCCTTGTGCGCGTCGCGCGCAGTCACGGCCGCCGCAACCATCTTATCGACGTTGCCATCGACATCGCCCACCCACAGGTTGAGCTGGGCCATGCAAACGCGGAGGGATCGGGCCATGGGGTTTAGCCGTTCGGGAACACGCCAAAGTTACCTGTCATTGCGAGCAGAGCGAAGCAATCTCGTCACGCTGGCGCATACATGACGAGATTGCCGCGCGCCTCTCGACGCTCGCAATGACAAGGGGCTATTTAGAGTTGAGACTTAATCGCCTCACCCAAATCACTGGGCGAGCGCACAGTCTTAACGCCAGCATCTTCCAGCGCGGCAAACTTGGCATCAGCCGTGCCCTGCCCGCCCGATACGATGGCGCCAGCATGGCCCATGCGTTTGCCCGGCGGCGCAGTCACGCCAGCAATGTAAGCGGCCACCGGCTTGGTCACATTGGCCTTGATATAGGCTGCGGCCTCTTCCTCTTTGCTGCCGCCAATCTCGCCCACCATGATGATGCCTTCGGTTTGCGGGTCGTCCTGGAAGCGCTTGATGACGTCGATAAAGCCCATGCCATGGATGGGGTCGCCGCCGATGCCAACGCAGGTGCTTTGGCCCAGCCCGTTCATGGTGGTCTGGTGCACCGCTTCGTAGGTGAGCGTGCCGGAGCGGCTGACCACGCCGATCTTGCCCGGCGTGTGAATGTGGCCGGGCATGATGCCGATCTTGCACTCACCCGGCGTGATGATGCCCGGGCAGTTGGGGCCGATAAGCACCGCGTCGGAGTCACGCAAGGCATTCTTGACCCGCGCCATGTCCAGCACCGGAATGTGCTCGGTAATGCAGACGATGACCTTGATGCCACCGGCAATCGCTTCGAGCACCGCATCAGCCGCAAACGGCGCCGGCACGAAGATCACCGAGGCGTTGGCGCCAGTCTCGGCCACGGCTTTGGAGACGGTGTCGAACACTGGCTTTTCGAGGTGGGTTTGCCCACCACGCCCGGGCGTCACACCACCAACAATGTCGGTGCCATAGGCAATGCACTGCTCGGCATGAAAAGTGCCCTGCGAGCCGGTGAAGCCCTGAACAATCAGCTTTGTGTCTTTGTTGACCAAGATACTCATGGCTCAGGCTCCTGCTGCAGCAACAACTTTTTGCGCTGCGTCGTTCAAATCGGTGGCGGGAATAATGTCGAAGTCGCTGGCTTCCAGCAGCGCACGCCCTTTCTCCACATTGGTGCCTTCTAGGCGAGCCACCACCGGGATCTTTAGCCCTACTTGCTTGACTGCCTCGATGATGCCCTCGGCAATCACATCGCAGCGGACGATGCCGCCAAAAATATTCACCAGAATGGCTTTTACATCGGCGTCGGAGGTAATGAGCTTGAAGGCTGCCGTTACGCGTTCTGCAGTAGCTGCGCCGCCAACATCCAAAAAGTTGGCCGGCTGGCCGCCGTTGAGCTTGATCACGTCCATGGTGGCCATGGCAAGGCCCGCGCCGTTGACCATGCAACCGACATTGCCTTCCAGCGTGACGTAGTTGAGGTCGTGCTCGGCGGCTTCGGCCTCGGCAGCATCCTCCTGCGAGGGGTCGGCCATTGCAGCAATGTCCGGATGGCGGAACAGCGCGTTGTCGTCAAAGCCCAACTTGCCGTCGATGGCGCGCAATTCGCCATCCGCAGTGGTGATCAACGGGTTGATCTCGACCAGCGCGGCGTCCTTTTCGATGAACAGGCGGTAAAAGCCTTGGATAATCTTGGTGAAGGTTTTGAGCTGCGCCTTATCCAGACCCAAGAAAAAGCCCAGGTCGCGGGCCTGATAGCCCGAGAACCCGGCGCCAACTGGCACGGTGACGGTCTTGATGCGCTCAGGCGTCTTCTCGGCCACTTCTTCAATGTCCATGCCGCCATCGGGTGAACACATAAACACGATGGATTCGCTGCCGCGATCAACCAGCACGCTCAAGTACATCTCGCGGTCAATGGCCGATGGCTCTTCGACCAACACTTGATTGATGGGTAAGCCTTTCGCATCGGTTTGCTTGGTGACGAGGCGCTGGCCGAGCATGCCGGCAGCGGCGTCACGCACGCCGTCCAGGCTATCGACAATCTTGACGCCGCCGGCCTTGCCGCGGCCACCCGCATGCACTTGGGCCTTAACCACCCACTTGTCGCCACCGAGCGCCTTGGCCTTTTCTACAGCCTCGTCGGCGGTTGATGCAACGTCGTTCTTCGGCACTGGAATGCCGTACTCAGCGAACAGGCGCTTGGCCTGATACTCGTGCAAATTCATGCGGGTTGTCTCCCCAGTCAAAAGGTGTCGCCGGGCCGGCTGCAGTGCATGCCCGACGGGCCGGGGATTCTCGCCCATCGCCGGCAGCGTCACAACCCGCGGCTACGAATGCGTAAACTCTGCCAAAGTCCGCAACGCGCCCGCCGCGACCCACCCATCACTCGCATCACCATGCTGCCGCGCCTACTCGCATCCGATATTCCTGACCCGCCCAGTGCATCCGACTGGCGCGTACTGCGTGCGCTCACCGGCTATCGCTGGGTGTTGGCTGTGGCACTGTTGGCGGGCTATTCCACCGACTCGACGGAACAGCTCATTGATGTGATGGCCCGCGGGCCATTTTTGGGCGCTACGGTGTTTAGCGCCATCACCGCGATCGCGGCCACGATTACGCTGGAAATGCGCCGCCCCGGCCTCGCAGTGCAAACAGCCATGCACGTTGGCTGCGACCTGCTGTTGGTTGGCGTACTGGTTTACGCAACAGGCGGCGTGGTCGGTGGTCTGGGCGTACTGATGATGGTGCCGTGCGTGACCGCCAGCCTGCTGGTCAACCGCCGCGCCGCCGCATTCACTGCGGCATTTGCCAGCGTTACGCTGCTGGTGCAGGAAGCCTACAACGGCATGACGATGCGCCCGGAGCAGGACCTGCTCTCGGGCGCTATGACCGCAGCCGGCTTGCTGGGCATCTTGCTGTTTGTGGTCAGCCTGACTGCCAACGCCCTTGCGGTGCGCGCCCGCCGCGGCGAGGCATTGGCCCGGCAGGTGGGCGGCGACCTGAAAAGCCTGGCACGGCTGAATCAAACAATCGTCCAGCGCATGCGCGCTGGCGTCATCGTGCTGGCAACCGATGAAACCGTGCAAACCACCAACCCGGCGGCGCAGCAGTTATTGAAGTTCACGCCCGACATTCACGGCCAAGCCTTGGCCAAATGTTCGCCGGCCTTGGCGGTGCGGCTAGCCGGCTGGCGCGGCGACCCCAGCGCCGACGTGCCACCGATACAATCGCCGGATGGCCGCAGCATCATCCCGCAATTCGTGCGCTTGGGCTGGGCCGCCCGGCAACCGTTGCTGATCATGCTGGAAGACGCCACAGCAATGGTCGAACAAGCCCAGCAAATGAAGCTCGCCGCGCTCGGGCGGTTGTCGGCCGGTATTGCGCATGAGATCCGCAACCCACTGGCGGCAATCACCAACGCCGGGCAGTTGCTTGCAGAATCACCAACCCTGCCCAACGATGACCGCGACCTGACCCGCATCATCCGCGAGCACGGCAAACGTATCGACGCCATTGTCAGTGACGTACTGTCGCTGGGCAGCACGCATGCCAGCGCTGCCCAGCCGCTGCAACTCGCCACATGGCTCGAAGCCGTTATTGGGCAATATTTTGAAGCGATTAGCCAGGCGGACGCCGATATTGAAATGCTTGCGATTCCCGACACGCTGGTTGTTGATTTCGACCCACTGCACTTGCGCCGCGTGCTCACCAATTTGTGGGACAACAGCCGCCAGCACGGCCAGCGTGACGGCCAATGCCGCGTTGCGCTGAGCGCCTACCAAGATGGCGAGCGTGTCATTTTGAACAGCATTGATGATGGCCCGGGCGTCGCCGAAGACACCGCCGACAAGCTGTTTGAGCCGTTCTACACCAGCCGCCGCGGTGGCACCGGCCTAGGTTTGTTCATGGCCCGTGATCTGTGTGCTGTCAACGGTGCTCAGCTCAATCTTGTGACGGACAGCGAGCGGCCTGCAGACGCACCCGATGGCGCGTGGATGCAAATTTCAATGCGCGCACACAAGGCCAATCCGGGCAGCACCGCCAATGCCGTCGAGACTGCGGCATGAGCACACCAAACGTGTTGATTGTCGATGACGAAGCCGACATCCGGCGGCTGGTAGAAATCACCCTTGGGCGCATGGGCATGAACACCAGTGCCGCCGGCTGTGTGCAAGACGCACGCGAGATGCTGGCCGAAGCCACCTTCGATGTCTGCCTTACCGACATGCAGTTACCCGACGGCACGGGGCTGGACATCGTGCGCCACATTCAAGACACCTTGCCAAGCTTGCCCGTTGCCGTCATTACGGCATACGGCAATCAAACATTGGCGGTCGAATCGCTCAAGGCGGGCGCGTTTGACTTCGTCAGCAAGCCCATCGACATCGACACACTGCGCAAGCTGGTCGAGACGGCCGCACAACTGTCGCCGGGGCAAAGCACAGAGGCGTCCAGACTGGCTGGGCCGTCGCCAACTGCAGGGCCACAACTGTTGGGCGAAACCGAACCCATGCAGCACTTGCGCAACACCATCGCCAAGCTGGCCCGCAGCCAAGCGCCGGTGTATGTGCATGGCGAGTCCGGCACCGGCAAAGAACTTGTCGCGCGCTCCATCCATGCTCAGGGGCCACGCGCCGCTGCGCCGTTTGTGCCAGTGAACTGCGGTGCAATTCCCAGCGAGTTGATGGAATCGGAATTTTTCGGCCACAAGAAAGGCGCGTTTACTGGCGCCACGCAAGACAAGATCGGGCTGTTCCAAAGCGCCGAAGGCGGGACACTGTTTTTGGACGAGGTGGCCGATTTGCCACTGGCCATGCAAGTCAAACTACTACGCGCCATCCAAGAGCGTGCGGTTCGCGCTGTGGGTGACGATGTCGAACGCGCAGTCAACGTGCGCATCATTTCGGCCACCCATAAACCGCTAGAAACATTGGTCAGCACCGGCGAGTTTCGCCAGGACCTGTTCTACCGTTTGAACGTCATCAAGGTACAAGTGCCGCCGTTGCGCGAACGGCGCCGCGACCTGCCGGTGCTCGCCAGGCATGCGCTACAACAAATCGCCCATCGCCACGGTTTGGATGCTGCCCCCGAACTGACCAACAGCGCAATCGATTTGCTGCAACAACATCCGTTTGCAGGCAATGTGCGTGAGTTGGAAAACGTGCTGGAGCGCGCGGTTACTTTGGCCGAAAGTGCCCAAATCGATGCCGACGACCTGCACTTGGATCAAGCTGCAACGCTCAAGCCCGCTGCAGCACAGCCAGCGCCAGATCAATCGGGGCCTGCCGCGCCGCAGCCGGCAGCTGGTGGCGATGGCGGCGACAACTTGCACGAGCAGATCGAAAACCTCGAGCGTCAACGCATTACCGAAGCGCTGCAGCAAACGCGCTACAACAAAACCAAAGCGGCGGAGCTGCTCGGCATGAGCTTTCGACAGTTGCGCTACCGCATCAAAAAGCTCGGCATCGATTAGCTGGCAGCGCCGAGGCGCAGCCGGCTTAGCTCCAACGTACGCGAGCCGGCGTAACCCGCAACGCCTGCGTATGGCGCAATGCGTTGCCAAGCCCAAGGCTGGTCAGCGCCTGGTCCAGCCAATGTTGCGCGAACAGACGCCGGCGGCGGGCGCGCAAACGGTCCAAGCAGTCATCACCAATCGTGTAGGTCTTTGCAGGTGTCATCCAAGGCTCCCAGTGGCACTGATTAAATACTGTTGTTAATAACAGTACTGGTTACTTGAACAGACCGCAAGCCCTCCGCGCTCATGCCAACAAGTCGGACAAGGTGGGTAGCACGCGTTTCTTGAATGGGAAGAAGCCGCGCTGCGCATGCGGCCAAACCGCAGCATCCCAACCGCGTTGCCAATACGCCCACGGCATGTCCAGGTCGCCGAGCAATGCCATCAAGCGGTCACGTGTGGCGCCCACCGGCACCCACGGCATTACCAGCCGGCGCGGAGCGACCTCGGCCAGCCATGTGCCGAGCTCGTCAAACGTCGGCGTTGCTACGGCGTGGCCAGCACGCTGCAAGCGGGCGACGGTGTCCTGCGCCGCGGCATGCTTGTAACGCTGGACATGCTGCGCTTGCGCCAAATTGCTGCTGGAGCTCGCTGCACTGTCCGGCAAACAAACCGCAATGGCCAACCCATTCGGGATTCGCAGCCCGCCGTGGTCAGGGCTCAAGTCCTCATCGGTTAATAACAAGGCATCACTGGCCTGCAGCGCTTCGACCACCGGCCAGCCCGGCATGGCCGCCGGTGGTTTGCTTGCTGACGGCGTCAATGCAGTGGCGGTCTCGTTGAGTTGGCCTGCAGGATTGTATTGGCCGCCGGTGAACTTATTGATGTTGTCGGCGCGGGCCAAGTAATGCTTGCCGGCTGTTTGCAAGCCAGCCACCCAGCGCCACGACAAGGTATTGGACGCCGCGTCACCGTCGAGCAGGCGCGACAAGAACCAGTGGGCGCCCAGCGTCCACGGCAACTCCAGCGTGAAGATCCAGATGCTCGCCACCCACATTCGCACATGGTTGTGCAGGTAGCCGGTCGTATTCAGTTGCTGTGCCCAGTCGTCAAAGCAGGCGATGCCTGTGCGCCCGGCGACCGCCTGATGGTAGGCCGGCGTGTCGGCAACCTGCTCGAACGCTTGGTCGCGCTCGCCGCAATACGCTGCCCAAGTATTGGGGCGCTGTTCCAGCCAGCCCTTCCAGTAAGACCGCCAACAGACTTCCTGGATGAATTTTTCTGCGTCCTCCAGCCGGTGCTGAGACAACACCGCCCGCAACACCTCAGGTTCAGCGATCAGGCGATGCCTGAGAGGTGCCGACAGGCGCGACACCGCATCGACCGAGGCATTGTTGCGCTGCGCCGCGTATGCCCTGCCCGCATTCGGGACGAAGGCCTTGAGCCGATCCAGCGCCTCGTCGCGCGTTGCTGCCGGTGCCTGCTCCATCAGCAAAGGCGTGCGTAGCGCGGGTGTAGCCGCAGAGCTTGCTTCATGTGCGCAGTGGCAAGTTCAGGCATCGCGAGGCAGTTCGATCTGCTCGAATTCAACGACCCGTTGCAAGGCGTCTTCCAGCGACCGCCGCGCATGCGCAGCCACGCCATGCAGCATCATGTGTATTGCCGCGTCTTCGCGGTTTTCGTTCTCGCAGTGCGCCGAGTAATCCTCAAACGCCGCCAGGCGTTCGATCAGCCCCGCCAAATGTTCTGGGCATTCGCATTTGACGGCGCTAGACGCCTGGGCCAACTGCGCGAGGTCATCGTCGGAGTAACGCCTGTCGGGGATTGGCGCGAAGATCATCTGATCGAGGTTGTCGGCCTGCGGCGGCGCCATGGTCGGCAAGCGCTGCAGTAAATCACGCGCCATCGCCAGCACGGCATCGATCTGCACGGGCGCTTGCAGCAGGCGCGCGCGCGACCGCTTGATCATGCCCAAGTGCGCTCGTGTACCGAACTTGTAAACAACCACGGTGCCGCTGCAACTGGTTTGCTGCTGCGCGCGCTTCAACTGCCGGAGTAATTCCGGTGTCACCAGATCGACCTCAATGATCAGGGTGTCAACCGTGCGGTCGTCGTCTGCAGTGGCGGCAATCAGCGCCGCAATCGTATCGAAGCGCCCCAACTCGACGAACTGCTGTGTATCAGCCCGTTTTGTACCCGCCGTGTCGTTCTGCGCCAGGAAACCGGGCCTGCCAACCACATAACAGGCGATCGGGCCATCCACACCCGCAGGCGACGCACTGACTGATTGCCGCAGGCGTTGGCGAATCGCCTCGCTATCCAGCGCCGCAACGGTCGATATCGAGTGGCCAGCATCAACAGCCTGCTTGACCAAGGCCAAGCGCTGGAGATCGGCCTGCGAATACAGTCGCCCGCCAGCATCGGTCCGGGCAGGCTCGACAACCGCATGCCGCCGCTCCCACATGCGTAGCGTCACTGCTGGAATCCCGACCAGCTTTGACACCGCACCGATTTTGTACACCTGCTCTTGATTCACGGCTTGCTCCTATTGCTCACGCTTGACTGTATCGATTTTGTATATTAATTTATGTCGGGCTGCAAGCAAACGTGCAGTCTCCTCCAAAGTGGTTCTACACCACAAAGTCGTCCAAGTCCCCGTGGGCGCAGTTCTAGGCCGCAGCAAATGCTGCGGCCTTTTTTTATTCGTCGAGGAAACCCAGATACGCGAGCAGCAAACCACTAATGGCAATCCTGGAAGACCACTTCAAATCCATGCCAGACGGGCAGCCCGCGACGAAATCGCAGCCGACAACCCACTGCAACAACATCACAGCCAAGGCCACGACCGCCAACATGACCCCAACCAACCCGACGCCGCGTGCGTAGGGCCGCAATTGGGCTGGGAATACACGTGTTCGGACAATTTTTTCGCGACGGTTAGCGTTCAACTGATTGACCCTGTTTCGCATTAATGTATATATTATATATAGATTTATAAGGGCATGGAGTTCATCGTGAAGCTAATTGATCACATACAAACTGTTGTTTTGCGGCCAAACCAGAAGCGACGAGCCAACCACAGTACCGAGCCTGCGCAATACGGCAAACAGTTCAATACGCCTGCCATGCGTCAACGCCGTGATGCCCTGTGCCGCGCCCGCCACAACGAGGCATCCAACCGTTTTCTATGGCGCGATTGCCAGTAAGGAGCCAACCATGTTCAAGCTTTCGGATTTATTTATTGCCATCGCCGTGGGCGTCGCGTTCGCCGTCTCCGGCGTACTGTGGTTTGGTGGCCAGAAGATGGAAGGGATATTTACCGCCATCTGGGTGCCAGCCATTCTGGCTTTCGGCATCTACGTGAAGTTGTGTGCGCTGACCGCGCTCGCCCAAGAGGACGACGACGATGAGTGATCAGGTACTACTACTGGTCGGCGTTGTTTGCTTCTCGCTGATGGTGACCGGCTTGGTTTTGACCACTGTGGAGTTCAAACGCCGGCTCAAAGATGCCGAGCGCCGAAAGCGCAAACGCTGACGCGATTGAGCAGCCCGCGCGGCTGCAAACCTATCGATTGCTCAGTCGCTGGCAATCAGTGGCAACCCAGCCGCCAGCCGGTAGCTGATCACGGCCTGCCACTGCTGCAGCTCTGCACTGGCAGTCAGGGCTGTTTGCTCGGCCAAGCGTGCTTCGGCGTCCAGCACTTCATCGATGGTGGCGCGGCCTGCATCGAAACGGGCACTGCGCGTTTGCAGTGTTGATTGCGCCGATGCCACCGCCGATTGCGCCAACTGCACCAACGCGAGCGCAGACTGGAAATCACCGCGCGCCTGCACCAACTGCACGCGCGCGCCCGCTTGCGCTTCACGCAACTCCGCCTGCAGCGCGTCGCGCTCACGCGCAGCGGCAGACGCCTCGGCCGTGCGGCGGCCCGAGGTAAATGGCGTCCATGTCAGTGATACGCCAAGCCGCGCGTCTTCCTCCGGCGTGATCGGGCTGCCGTCGCTGCGCACATAGCTCACCGATGCGCCCAACGTCGGCAACGCCGACGCATTGCGCTGCGCGCGCTTGGTGTCGGCGGCAGATGTCTGCAACATCAAGGCTTGCAAGTCTCTGCGTTGCTCAAGCGCCTGCTCAATCGCAACTTCAGGCAGGCGCGCCGGCGGGCTCGTTGGCGGCACTGCCGCAACAGCCTGGCCAGTGCGACGGCGTAAATCCTGCAGCAGTGTTTGCCGCCGCGCCTGCAAGCGCACGCGCTGCTGCGCCACCCGCGCTTGAGCAAGTTCAATGTCCAGCACATCGGCGGTCAGCGCCCGGCCGGCATCAGCCTGTGCCTGCACCCGCTCCACCCGCTTGTGCAGGCTTTTCGTTTGCGCGTCGATAGCCGCAAGTTCGGCGTCGAGCATCAGCACGTTCAGAAACTGCACGCCCGCAGCCGCCGCTGACTCGCGCGCTGTCCGCGCCGCAAGCAGCGCTGCGGCGTTCGCATCCAGCCGCGAAGCCCGGACGCCGTAGCGTTGTGATGCGAGGTCAAGAATTGGCTGGCGAAGTGACACTGTCAGCTCACCCACATCCTCGTCGCCGAGGCGCAGCGCGCCTGCTGGCGTTTGTATGGTGCTCACTGAGTTAACTCGCGCAGCCAATGCATCGACATGGAGGCTGGGCAACCAGGCGCCGCGCCACTGTGCGGTCGCGCCGGCCTCGGCCGCCGCACGGCGAAAATCCGCCGCCTGCGCAACAGGCTGCGTGGCCGCCGCTTCGACCACTTGGGGCAGCGTGCTTAGCGCCGCGGTGGCACCTGCGGCCGGCAACCACAGGCCAGCAAGAAGGGCGGCAGGGATCAAAACACTACGCATGGCGAAGCTCCGCAGGCGATTCGGCCTCGGCCGGCGGCGGCGCTGTGAGCCATAGCCGACAAGCCGCAGGCACGATGAATAAAGTCAGGAACGCCGACGCGGTCAGGCCGGAAATAATCGCCCACGCCATCGGCGGCCACAGCGTTGTGCCCGAAAACGCCAACGGCAGCAGGCCGGCGATGGTCGTGGCCGTGGTCAGCAAGATCGGCCGCGCGCGGCGCGTCACCGCATCGCGCACCGCTTGTGGCACATCGGCACCATCTGCAAGGCGCTGATCAACCACATCAATCAGCACAATGGCGTTGTTCACGACGATGCCGATCAGCGCGATGATGCCCAGCAGTGGCTGAAAGCCAAATGGCGACCCAGTGAGCACCAGGCCCGGAATAACACCAACGGCGGCCAAGGGCACCGTCATCATCACGATGGCCGTGCGCTTGAAGCTGTTGAACTGCAGCAGCAGGAAGAACAGCAACAGCATCAAACCAAATGGCGCGGTGGTCAAAATGGCGGCATTGGCCTCACCACTGGTTTCGGTCTCGCCGCCAAAGCGCAACTCGACACCGGGTGGCAGGTCCAGCGCATCCAGCTTGGGCTGCAGGTCGGCGAGCACTTGCGTATAGACGAAGTCGGGGTCTAGTTCGGATGACACCGTGGCCACGCGGCGGCCATCTCGGTGCTTGATCACTGCCGGCTGCCAAGCAACCCTGGGCACAACCAAAGTGGCCAGTGGCACCGGGCCGGCGAGTGGGCTGAAGATGGAGATCGCCGGAAGTTGGGCAAGATCAAAGCGCTGCCCGGCGGCTGAGCGAATGCGAATCGGAACTGGCTCGTCACCCGCCAGGTAATCGCCCACGCGAATTCCGGTGCTGCGCCCAAGTAATGCCTGCGCAACATCGGTACGGCTCAAGCCGTAATCCACCGCCACCGCGTCGTTGATGGCGTAATTCACCACCGGCACGCCAACGCCCAGATCATGCCGCGCATCCACCGCGCCCGGCACGGTGCGCAAGGCGGCATAGACCTGCTCGACGGCAATCGCCAGCGGTTTCGGGTCGGGGTGAAAAACCCGCACCTCAATGGGCGAATTGATCGGCGGCCCCTGCGCCAACTGCTTGGCGATGAGTTCGACATCCGGCAGCGCTTGTAGCGCGTACGCGCGCACCTTGCGCACCAGCCGCACATTGGCGTCCAAGCCACGGGTTTCGACAACCAACCGGCCGCGATTCGGCTCGCGCGGGCGGCTCGGCAGGTTGTAGTAAAAACGTGGCCCGGTCTCGCCGATGTTGGCGTGTACGGCGACGGTGTCGCTATCTCCGCGCAGTTCGGCCTCGACTTGCTCGGCCACTGCCTGTGTGCGCTCTACCGATGTGCCTTCGGGCAGCGTGAAGTCGATGACGATCTGATTGCGGTCGGCATTGGGGAAAAACTGTGCTTCGACAAAGCCCGCCATGACGACACTGCCGCCGACCAACAAAGCACCACCCAAAAACACCATGCCAGCCCTGCGCGTGGCCAGGCGGCCTGCAAAGCTGCCCAGGCGCTCAGGAAATCCGTCCGCAGCTTTGTGTTGTGGCTTCAAGAACCACGACGCCACTACCGGCGTGAATGTCATCGCCGCCACGTAGCTAATCGCCAGCGCGGTCATGATGGTCACTGGCACCGCCCGCGTGAAGTCGGCGGTGCCCCCTTTTGCCAGCAGCAGTGGCACGAACGCTGCCAGCGTCGTTCCGGTTGCGGCGCCCAATGGGCCGATCAGTTCGCGCACTGACCCAGCGGCGGCTTGGCGCGGCGACTGGCCCTGATTGATGCGCCACTGAATGTTTTCGACCATGACGATGGCGTTGTCGATCAGGATGCCGAGCGCGACGATCAAACCGATGACGGCAATCTGGTGCAGCACGTTGCCGTTCATGGCGTAGATCGCGATGGTGACGGCCGAAACCAACGGCAACACTACCGCGACAACCATGCCCAGGCGGATGCCCATAAACACGAACAACACCAGCAAGATGATGGCCATGGCCAGCAGCAAATTTCCGGACAAATCCGACAAACGCTTGTGCACCCGGTCAGGTTGGAAATAAACCGTTTCGATCTGCAGGTCTGCAAACTCTGCGGACGCATCAAACTGCTGCTGGACACGCGATACCGCTGCGATAACCACTTCGCCAAACGCCACTTGATTGGTTGCGTTGGGCACGCTCACCAGGCTCACACCCACGGCTCTTGCGCCATCAACAAAAAATCGGCTGGCGGCAGGCTCGGTCGGGCCGAGCGAGACCCTCGCCAGGCTGGCAAGCGGCACGGTGTCGCCGGCCGGCAGGCGAATCGGCGTGGCGCGGATTTCGTCCAGGCTACGAAACTCGGTTTCTGGCGTCAGCACCACAGTGGAATCAGCCAGCTCCAGCGTGCCGCCGGGGATAATCTGGTTGCGCGACTGCAACTGCCGGGCGAGTTCCGCTGGCGGTAGCGCGACACGGCGAACGACGGCATCACGCAAGGCAATCGTGACTTGCTCGCCGGGATCGCCCACCAATTCGACCCGCTGCAGGTCAGGCAAACTCAGCAGCCGCGCTTTCAATTGCTCGGCGGCTTGCGCCAAGCGCATCACATCACCACTGCCAGTCACCGCCAACACCACCGTGGCGGTGTTGATGAGCTGGTCATCAATGTCGGGCACGCCGGCCTGCGGCGGGAACTTGGCTTGCGCGCGCGCAACGGCCTGGCGCACACGCTCCCACGCGCTTTGCGTGTCATAGATATCGTCACGCAGTTCGACAGTGGTCAACGCCACACCCGTGCGCATGGTCGAGTAGATCTTGCCCACTTCCTCCACCTGCGCCACTTCTTCTTCGATGTGGTTGACCACCAGCCGCTCGATGCGTGCCGGGTCGGCCCCAGGGAACGGCACCACAATGCGTGCAGCGCGTTGCGGGAAGAAGGGGTCTTCCTGGCGGTCCATGCTCAGAAATGCCAAGGCACCTGAAAATGCCAGCAGCAGCGCAACCGTGACAATGAGCTTTTGCTGCGCGATGACCGTGCTGGCCAGGCCAGACACGCGATCTAATCCACTGCTGCTCATGGCAGCACCGTCACGGTTTCGCCATCAATCAATTTCGCCACGCCGCTGACAACAACCATGTCGCCTGGAGCAAGGTCGCCCACCACAACAACGCGCTCGCCGATGATGTCGCCAACCTCGACCCGTACGGCACGAACTTTGTCGCCATCGAGCCTGAACACACGTGGCTCGCCGCTACCGGGGTCAACGACTGCGCGCAGTGGCACCGCGCGCTCGGCCGTTGTCGGCAGCGGCACTTGCACTTCGGCAGTCATGCCTGCCCGCAGCGTCAGCGCGTCGGCCTGCTGCAACGCCACCACCAATGGGAATAGCCGCCCGGCGTCCGGCGCGGCGCGCGCCACTTCCACCACGCGGCCATCGACGCTACGCCCAAGAAATGGCAGCAACACTGTCAGCCGCTCACCCACCTGGCGTTGCAGGGCCAAGGCTTCGGGCAAGGCAATCTCGAGTTCCAGCGCTACGCCGCCAGCCGCCGACAGCACCGGCTTGCCGGGTTGCACATACTCGCCAGGCTCGACGAACACCTGTGCGATGGTGCCTGCAAATGGCGCCTTGATTCGGGTCTCGGCCAACAAACGCCGCGCTTGATTCGCTTGCGCTTGCGCCGATGCCTCGGCGGCCTGCAAGGTCATCAGGCTCGACTCCACACGCTCAAGCTCCTCCTGCGTTGCCGCCCCGCCCTCACGCAGTTGGCGTACCCGTGCGAGGTCGCGCGCTGCCTGTTCGCGTTGGCTGCGCGCCTGCGCCAATTGCTGGCGCGCGGCGGCGGCGGCCGGTTGCAAGCTGGGGTTGTCCAAGCGGGAAAGCGTGTCGCCTGGCGCAAAGTTGTCGCCAATTTCAAGCCGGAACGCCAGATTGCCCGGCACCTGAAATGTCAGCGCGCCGCGCTGTGCGCTGCGAGTGACCGCCGGGAATGACAATTGCGCCAACGATTCGATGCCGCCGACTGGCGCCACACGAACACGGCTTGCTGTTGCGGCAGCCTGCTCGGACGGCACTGGCGTGGTGCCCGGCTCGCCCGCACCACAGCCGGCAAGCCCGGCAAGGCTCACCGCGCTGCAAGCAAATGCGACTAACGCACGTTGCGGGGAAACTCGTGGCATAAATTTGTGGACAGTCACGGCGACACTCAGTGGCAATACGTCGCAAGCAATATATACCCTGATGTAAGCAGTGTAAACATTATTGATTGCATTGCTTACTCGTGTGCTAATCTCCATCGATGTCATCTACGCTGGCCAGCACAACACCCAGTCAATCGGCGTCAACCCGCGACCGCTGCCTGGACGCTGCGCTTTCGGTACTGCAAGAAGTCGGTCCGGAAGCATTGAGCTTGCGCGAGGCTGCGCGCCGCGCTGAGTTGTCACCCACGGCGCCGTACCGCCACTTTGCCGACAAGGAAGCCATGCTGGCCGCCTTGGCCGAGCGGGGGTTTGGGCTGTTTGAAGCAGCGCTGCGTAGCGCATCACCCGAGGGCCTGCACATGATGACCCTGGATCGTTTTCAGGACATGGGCCAGCAATACGTGCAATTTGCCTACGACAACCCCGACTACTACCGCCTGATGTTTGGCGGCGTCATCCCCAGCCATGAGGCCCACCCGGCGTTGCATCAGGCCGGCGAGCAGGCATTCGGTGTACTGCTGCAGTCAATCGAGCTATTGCAGCGATTCGGTGCCATTAAAGCCGCGCCTGCACGGCGCTTGGCAGCACACGTATGGGCGCTATGCCACGGCTACGCCGCCCTGCACATCGAAGGCCGCGTGCGGCACATCGAAGAAGCATCGCCTTGGCAAGAACGGTTTCGCGATCACTTCGACTGGCTGATGAGCGGCTTGGCGCCGATGAAATAGCGCGCTTGCGCGGGCGGTGACGTCCAATAACCCTGCCCAGAACGGGGTTTACGGCGCTTGGCGTTTCAGGAGTGGACGAACCCGGCCAGTTCTTGAGGGATCGCGTCCAGGAATTCCTGATCGATTCGATGGAAGGGGAAGAGCCCGTCCTTTGACATCTTCCAGATCAATCGACCCTGTTCGCCATCCTTCCTGATCTTGTTCGGGTTGCGCTCGGGCTTACGCGACAGCCATGACTTGTGCAAAGCGAACCACCGAGGGTCAGGCGCGACGATGGGGCACGCCCATGCGCCGTCGGTACGAACGATTTGGCGCACCGTCTTGCCCAGCAGCAGCCACTCTTGCTCAATCATTTCGCCAACCGGCTTGAGACCATCTGCTCCGGGGATCGTGTGCTTGACGGAGGGCGCTGCGAGCAATTCGACTTCGTACGCGTGACGATTCCGAGCCTGAAAAGGGCGTTCGGTGTTTACAGTGAACGTGGAGTCCACGGATTTCAGCAAATTGAGTATCGGGCGGTCGCTAAGATCCACAACGGCCAGCGTCTCCTTCGTGCCCGACCATGCAAGGTCGAAGTCCTTGGTCGCTTGGAGGTCGGGCGGAAGCGTCGTTCCGGCAGCGTACGCGTAGCAGATTGAAGCGTTGGTGCCGACTGTGATGACGGCGGTACCTAGCAGACCGCGCAGGTCCGCTTCGACAAGAATCTTGCCTGCGGTCTCGTCGAGTCCAGGGAGTCGCGTTGCCCTGGCGATACGGGAGCTGACTTGAACGGCTTCTTTCAGGGAGGCACGAGCCGCTTTCGCACGGCCTCGGGTCTCGTCGTATTCAGCCTTGAATCGCTCCAGCTCCTCGCTGCGTGGACCAAGCGAAGTGGCGTTACCGTCTCGGTCAACGATGCGGTATAGGTAGTCGTTGCCCTTGCGGGTAACCCAGTCAAGACGATCGTGGTGCTCACGCCAGACGCGCTCATTGTCGGCCCAGGCGTCGTATGCCATCGCCAGGTTTTCAGCGGCCCGATACTGGTCTGCGTTGAATTCGATCATGGTTGTCCCGCTTTTTTGCACTGCGCCTATTTTGCGGGACAACTGCGGAAATGCAATACGTAGTGGGATTCGATAGCCGCCTGATTCTTGCGCCCTAGATCTCGTAGTCGATCAATGGCACCGTCACCCGATCTTCAACGACAGTGTGATATTCGACGTCGCACCAACGGTCGAATAGCGCGCGTCCGATCCTGCGGCCAGAGTTCAGGCGTGACGTACCAGCCGTGCTGTTCCTCCTCGAACAGAACTTCCCAATTCAGTTTCAACCATTGCTTGAAGTGCGGCTCATCGTCGATCTTTTCGATGAGGTACACGGTTTTCTCTCCGTCCATGCACGCAGCGCAATCTCGTGCGTTGGATTCGGATGCGCCGCATTGATCCAATCGACGAATGGCTGCTTGTACCGGACGATGACAGCGGTTCGATTAAGCATCTTGAAACGACCACTTCTGATGGTCGAACTGAAGGTCGTTATGGATACTGGTGGCCATCAGGCTATCCAATTCGCTCTATAACGTATTGTTCTTTAAGGTCGATAGTTTATTCGGGTATTCTAGTTACTCACAATGTTACTCACAGAAGCGCGGTGTCACTTTTCCCAGCGAGCTCGCTTCCACACCCATTGACTCAACCCTAAGCTCGTTGATTTCACTGCAAAAGGTCTCGCGCGCGTAGTTGGCGGATGACCTGCGCAGCCCTCGCGCGCGTACTTACCGGATTGAACGCCTGCAAAACTTTCTGGCCGCGCCGTGTCCGGTTTTTGCTCCCGATTACGTTATTACCTGTAGAACCCATTTTCAGGACTACAGCAATGCGATTCGGAAAGTTCTACCGCGATAACAACGGCGCACTTATGGCCGTACCCAGCTCCAATACTGGCTCAGACCTTGTCGAGCGCCTTGGCCTCTCGCGCCCCCTGTTTCACGATCGGGACGTTCCCGCCATCTTGATACAAGCCTTGCTCGCAGAATTTGGCGGGCAATTGCACCTTGCTATTAGCGTATCGCGCTTCAAGCCTGCAACAAAACGCCCCATGGTACTTAGCGCCTACTAACCTTGTTCTCCGTTGGCGTGCATGGGTGTGATGGCCCTGCGAGCAATTTTGGGCCGTTAGCCTGGTTGCTGGCCTTTTTCTTTTTCAGGCCAATGAGGGCATTTGTGGGGCACTGGCACGTCAAGGTGGCCAACCCGGCGCACCCGGACTCATCCCCGCGAGGGCGGGGGAAACCCCTCATTGCACGAAATTTGCTATCTCAGCGAGGGCTCATCCCCGCGTGGGCGGGGGAAACTTCGAATCGCGGAACGCTGCGAAGCCTTCCGGGGGCTCATCCCCGCGTGGGCGGGGGAAACTCGATTGTGCTGGTGCAGGATAGCGGCGACCTGGGCTCATCCCCGCGTGGGCGGGGGAAACATTTTCCGGGCCGTGTTCCCAAATGGCCTGGGGGGCTCATCCCCGCGTGGGCGGGGGAAACTCAGCCCGCAGCCGCAAGTCCTCGGCAATCTGGGGCTCATCCCCGCGTGGGCGGGGGAAACTCTCGATGGTAAGGCCCGGGCGTGTCGTCTTCGGGCTCATCCCCGCGTGGGCGGGGGAAACAGACTGCCCCGTGAGTTGACCAATGAACGGCGGGGCTCATCCCCGCGTGGGCGGGGGAAACCTGAACGGGCATTTGACCTCGCCGATTGTTGGGGGCTCATCCCCGCGTGGGCGGGGGAAACCCAGCCGACTGGAACTACGGCGACGGCAACACGGGCTCATCCCCGCGTGGGCGGGGGAAACTAACGACGCGCGTGACGCGCTGACCTACGGTGGGGCTCATCCCCGCGTGGGCGGGGGAAACTCCAGCGTGATCGCCAATTCAAGCCGATCAGCGGGCTCATCCCCGCGTGGGCGGGGGAAACCTGCCGTTGCCGCCTGTTACCACTGCCTCGGCGGGCTCATCCCCGCGTGGGCGGGGGAAACTTTCTTTTACGTGGGTTTCGTGCAACTGCTGAGGGCTCATCCCCGCGTGGGCGGGGGAAACATACAAAACCGCCCGCAACTCACTCTCGGTATGGGCTCATCCCCGCGTGGGCGGGGGAAACCAGCGTTGTTGCCGGCGTATGGCTGCTTGATTGGGCTCATCCCCGCGTGGGCGGGGGAAACGGCTTGCACTTTCGCGGCGCGCTTTCAGTCCCGGGCTCATCCCCGCGTGGGCGGGGGAAACTGCCAACCGCACCAAACCCCACCATAGGCGAGGGGCTCATCCCCGCGTAGGCGGGGGAAACCGATCAGCGTTAGCGGCAATTACCGGACTCGGGGGCTCATCCCCGCGTAGGCGGGGGAAACTTAACCAGCCTTGAACAGTGGCTTCAAGCAGCGGGCTCATCCCCGCGTAGGCGGGGGAAACAGCGGCGGTCATCACCCAGGCTTTGGCCTTGGGGGCTCATCCCCGCGTAGGCGGGGGAAACGGTCAATCGATCTTCCTCGTCCGCACCACCCAGGGCTCATCCCCGCGTAGGCGGGGGAAACCAAGAACCGGAGTAATGCGGCCTGTCCGGCCCGGGCTCATCCCCGCGTAGGCGGGGGAAACATCACATAGCGAATGCTGTAGATATCAACCGGGGGCTCATCCCCGCGTAGGCGGGGGAAACGGGACAGTCATTGCGGGCACTGACAGGGACGAGGGCTCATCCCCGCGTAGGCGGGGGAAACCTGGAACGGTGCCGCCGCAGTTGCGTGGTGCGGGCTCATCCCCGCGTAGGCGGGGGAAACTTGTGCCGGCCACGTTCGAGGGCGCGTTTAGCGGGCTCATCCCCGCGTAGGCGGGGGAAACCGCCGGGCGGCGACTTCCTTGTACGGTGCGTCGGGCTCATCCCCGCGTAGGCGGGGGAAACGTCCTCGCCGACCTAGGCACTGGTAATGTCGAGGGCTCATCCCCGCGTAGGCGGGGGAAACACATCCAGCGAAGTCGTGGGGTCGTAAGCAGAGGGCTCATCCCCGCGTAGGCGGGGGAAACAGGAACGCCAGCATTGCGACCTACCTGAGCCAGGGCTCATCCCCGCGTAGGCGGGGGAAACTCTGCCGGCGCAATGACGGCGGATAGGGTGTGGGGCTCATCCCCGCGTAGGCGGGGGAAACCCGTGCTGCCCGAACTGGCGGCGATCTTGGTACGGCTCATCCCCGCGTAGGCGGGGGAAACCAATCGGATCAATGACCGCTCCTACTTGGGCGGGGCTCATCCCCGCGTAGGCGGGGGAAACTCACGTGGGGTCTGCCGCGGTTGCTTCCTGTTGGGCTCATCCCCGCGTAGGCGGGGGAAACCAAGGCGAGCAACAGGCAAATCAGCGGCATTGGGGCTCATCCCCGCGTAGGCGGGGGAAACGTCATTGATCCGATTGCGCCGTACTTGCCGTTGGGCTCATCCCCGCGTAGGCGGGGGAAACACTCAGCGGGCAGGGCGAAAACTTCGCGCTTGGGGCTCATCCCCGCGTAGGCGGGGGAAACATCACGTAGCGAATATCGAAAATCTCAACCGGGGGCTCATCCCCGCGTAGGCGGGGGAAACATAGTGCTATCCCCGCTGCGGCTGCTAGTTCAGGGCTCATCCCCGCGTAGGCGGGGGAAACCAAGTCGAGCGTGCCCAGCGCGAACAATCGTTGGGCTCATCCCCGCGTAGGCGGGGGAAACCCTAGACAGCAAGTCTTTGATGCCTAAGGCATTTGAACAATAGCAAATTGTTAAAGAGCGGTGGCGCGGTCGGCTTAGCGCTTGCGCACCAAAAGAAAGTCGTCGAGTTCCAGCAGGTCACGCAGAGGCTCGCCTAGCTGGAGCAGACCAATGCCGCCCGGCTGGTCGCTAGCTTGCCAGACTAGGGTGAGGCTGCCGCGGCGCAGCTGTTGGTGCCAACCGGTGACCACCGCCCACAACCTTTCTCGGCTGCCTTTAGTGAGCTGCGGGCTGATGTATACACCCGCGCTGACTTCAAGCATGACTGATGCAAGAAAGCCTCGGTAGCGATCTTCCACATCACGCGTGACGACCACCGACAGGCCCATGCTACGCGTCTGCCTTGTCGATAGCGGGGGCCAACAACCGCTTAATGCGGTCGATCATGTTGGGGATTAGCTTGTCCTTTTTGAACGCCTTGGCGGCATTGCGACGCACTATCCGATCAATGGAGTCTCGATGGTTGGTTTCTGATTCTTTGGCAGATACAAATGCGACTGGCAGGGTTACGCTATCGCGGTATAGATCGGCCACGTCCAGCACAAAGGATTGGTCGGAGTCTTCGTGGATGAAGCCCAGCGGCGGGAGTGTAGACGTACTGGCAACCGCAATCGCGGCCGCTGCCTGAATGGCTGTTGCTGCATGGTTGATAGCCTGATTGGCAGCGTCAGCTGCAGTGGGGTTAGCGCGGTCAAAGCGACGGCCTTTCCAAGTGATGCCGCAGCGCTCGGCAATCAGCTTGTAAGACCTTTTCATCCGTGCCCCTTCAATGCCGCGCAGTACTTCGATTTGGCGATGAGGCAGTACCTCGCCAAGTCGCAGGGCATACATGTGCCGGGCCACTTCAAGACGGCTAGTTTCGTCGGCCCAAAGTCGCGCCTGCTGTCGCGCGAAATCGGATCGGTCTGGGCCCAGCGGCGGGGCGGTGTAGCAGCGCACTCCATCGCTGCCTACAGCAACTAGCGCCGTGCCATGCCGGGCGAGCAGGCGCAGGGCATCGTGGCTCACAAGGCTACCTGGGCCGAGCAACACCATGCTAAGGCTCTGGTGCGGCACCTGATACTCTCCGCTGGCTGCGTCATTACCCTTGCGCACGAAATGCAAGCAGCCATGTTCAACCACCAAGTGCCCGCGCTCAAGCCAAATCAATCCGTGGCGGTCGGCGTGCGGCAGGCGAGCTTGTTCAAGCCCCAAACGCCCCCTTAGCACCGTGAATTACCTCGCCAACTCGCGAGTTAGCCCAGCACGCCGGGTGGCGCGATGAGCAGGCAGCCGAATCCGAAGGCGCGGTGCCGGCCAACGCCACGGGCGAGCAATTGGCTGAACGCACCACTATCGGCCACTGTGAGTTGGCCTGTGGCTGTGAGATCAGGGCCTTCGACGGCGGCACGTGGGCGGCTGCCATCGCCGCTGCCCTGCCCCTTGCGCAGCACTTTGCTACGGCAGTAGCTCGCAGGGCGCATCGACTCAAGCTGACTGGCACCGTCGCGCGCACATTCCGCAGCCAGCCAACGGCCATATGCATCCATGCGCTGGATGTCCGGTGCCGTCTGCCGGGCGTGGATCGCCGCATCCAGTTCCTTGGCGTTGCCTCGCCCTCGGCCACCGCGCGAGCGAACGACCGGCCGCACACGCACCTGGTAGCTCAAACGCAGCCCGGCCTCCCAAGTCATGGGCAGGGTGCGCACTTGTAGGGTGTGCGGTGCAATGGCGTCAAGCACGGCGCTGTCTTGGCCAAATCCGATCGCTTGCTGCGGGTCCATTTGACAATAGCCCAGCAATTCAACGCCGTCTGCGCACTCGCGCACAGCGAACGGTTTGGGCGCAAGCTCACCGAAAGCGCTGGCCAGCAACGCGTGCCAAGCGTAGCCATCGTCAACGCCCGAATGCAGCAAGCCACGCGCGACCGCCCAACGGCTGAACTGAGCAAGGTCTGGCCGCAGGCTGAGCAAGTGCAGTGTCGTCATGTGCTGCCGCCCGCTGAACTGACAGCGATCCCAGGTCGCACGATATGGTGCCGCCGCCAACGCTGCTGACCGGCGTGAATTTGATGACGCCACAGGCGCTCACCGCTCACTTGGAAATCACTCAAGGTGTGGGCGCGGCCATCTACCTGCTCGAAGTAATCAGCGTTGTGGGCGTCTTCCAGCCAGTGGCTTGCCAACGCGTCTTGCGGATTGGCCGCAACGCGGACGCCCCGCGACAAATACTCCGATGGCAAACATGGCTTGCGGCCGATAAATAGCGGGCGAGCGGGGTTCTCGAGAGCACTTGACAGCGCCTCCAAGCTGGGAGCCTGCTCAGGCGGGTCCAGCCATATGGCAACGGCGCAGCTGCGATCAGCGTGATAGTCGCGCTCGCGGATATACGGGGAATCATACGTCGCAGCGCCGCCGGCACGTCCCTCTGCAACGCCTCGGGTGGTCCACGCGGTATCGTTCGCGCCAAGCTGGGCGGTCTGGAAATCGCGCATCGGTGTACCGGTGCGGTCGACCTGCACGGCGAAGTACAGCCGATCCTGCAGCGCCTGCAGGCGGTCCGTCTGTTCTCGCCGGTAGCCCAACGCGTTGGCCAACAGGCCGGTGATCAGGCTCTTGGCCGGCAGCGCCATTTCAACGCCCCGGCCATCGACCATGACGCCACCGAAGCTCATCAGCGGAGCCTCCAGGCGCAAGATCAGGTAACGACGTTCGGCGGCGCTGTCGCAATTACGGCTGCCGTTGCTGGTCACGCTGTTGCCTTGGCGTCGGCGCGGGCCTGCACCTGCTCGCCGGCCCAACTTGCCAGGGCATTCAGGGCAAGCGCGTCTCCGCCAGCACCTGCCTGGGAGTCCAAACCCATCTGCCGCCGTCGCTCGCCCTCGCCGTAGGTGGCGTCAAGCTTGGCGAGATGAGCATCCAGCCGGGCGACGGCTTCTTCAACCGTGATTTCGCGACCGTCCAGCGCCTTGCGAAATGCATTGGCCAGTGTGCGGGGCTGGCGGTCACCGGCCTCAACGAGCATCCACTCGGCGAAGGCATACGGCGCGGTGGAGCCTTTTTTCGCACCGGGCGAAACTTCTGCAATCAGGTACAACAGGTGCTCGGCCACCCTGGCCGGCAAGCCTACGTCCGACGTCAAGTTGGCGATCAGCAGCGGCACATCAATGACGGTATAGCCATAGTACAAACCACTCGCGAGCTCCATGTCGAATACGCCGGCCGCGCCGCTGTCATCACCATCGGCATTCGTTTTCAGGTCATCCACCACGCTCATGAAATCGGTCTCTCGCTCCAGCGCGTGAACCGTGAGCGCATGCGCCACATGAATGGCCGCATCGGTATTGGCGGACGTATCCGAGGTGACCATCCGGCCAAACAGCGCAGCTTCCAGTCCAGCTCCGCCAACCAGCGCCTTGATGTTTTTCTTCTCACCCTTCAGCGCGGCAGTCAGCGCTTTCTTGGCGTCCGGCTCTCCGCTGGCAAGCGCCTCCAGTGCTTTGCCCGTCAGGTAGCGCACCTCACCGTCGCCGATCAACAGCGCCTGCCGCTTTTTCGGGTCACCGGCCTTGTTGCCGTACACCTGCTCGATCAGCGCGAGCTGAATGCCCTCGGCCGCCTCGTCGTCAAGGTCCGGGTGCTGCTCACGCACGGCCGGCATGATCAGGCGCTCGACGACTTCGCGCGATCGATGGCCGGTATCGGCACCGAGTGCCTGCAGCGAGTGCGGGTTTTCCGTGGCCCGATCTAGGCTGGGCGCACCAGCCAGCCGCCAGTGGCGCTTTAGGCACTGCGAGGACACTCGGCCGCGCACACTGCCACCAAACGGCATCCGTTTGGCCTGGCCAGCGTCGTCACGGTTGAGCAAGGCCGCCGGGTAGGAAGCGAGCCAGTGAATTTGAATAAAGCGGGACATGTCGAGTCTCCTGGTTATGGCTGTTGTTCGGGATGTTGTGTGCCTAAAGCCGCACTATGTGAGCGATCTCGCTCGCTGCCTACTCGCCATTGATCGCTCGCTCCTTGGCGTGCTGAGCCATGACGAAGCCTCTGGCGATGTTGCTGCGTGCTTTAGTCGCGCTGTCACTCCTGCCGCCGCGCAACCCCATGCCGAGCACGTACCATGCGGCTTGCGCCCAGTCGGCCACCGCCGCTTGGGAATCCAGCCGGCGGGCAATCCGGGGCAGTAGATCTGTGAGCTGGTCAAAATCTGCTCTTAGAAGGCTGTTCATGCGCAAGTCCGTCATGCCGATCTCGTACATGGCACCACCAAAAGACTTTTTGGGCTGGTGGCGGCCGCGCGCCAGCGCAAGGCAGTGCACGATGAGCGCCCAGCGGCGCAGGCCCTCATCGCCGGGTAGGTCCAGCCCCGCATCACCGAGCTGGCGGAGTAGCACTGGGTAGGCGGGAACGGGGTCTGCCGGGTCCATCCGCCTGAGCGTGGCGAGATCGCCTATCGGAGTGGTGTCCCGCTGCATCCAATTGGCAAGGCGCCCCACGCTCGTCCCAACACCCGCGGCCGCTTGCGGCGCGTTCGCATCGGTGGATTCCGTTTCAGGCGTTTCACCATGGCCGGAGGTAGATGGATGTGCGTTGTTCGATGACATGAGAATGTTCCGTGCGTTGATGCTTAGGCAGCGGGCTGCTCGAGTTCAAGATTGCCATCAGCGGTTTTCAGCAGATGGCTCAATCGAAGTTCCAACAATGATTCTGCAGACGCGTTGGTCAACGGATAGTGGTCGTCGCGCTTTGGCAGCACCGCCATTGCCTCAGCGAACGTCTGGCGCGCCCGGGCTGCGAGCGTGTTCGTAAAAGCCAGCACTGCAACCGGTGTCGTCTCGTCCGCGGTGCGGCTAACTTCGTGGAAGAAGCACTGATCCACCTGCTTGTCGAAATGATCCAACCACGGCTGAATGAATCGATCATCCAGCTTGAACAAATTGCTCGCTGGCCGCGTCTGTGGGCGGTTTTGGAGCGCAGGCCGCAAGGCCCGGCGCGCCACCTCAGCGGCCTGCTCGGTGAATAGCCGACAACGCTTCGCCAGCTCACTTTCACCGGTCTGATCCACAGCCGCCTGCCGCCCCAGGCGTCGCATTGTTGGGGTCATATGGACGTCGCGGGCGTGGAAGCCCTCGGTCTTACCCTGCCCGCGCACTAGCCCCCGAAAACGCATCGTCATAGGC